>CALCJV010000106.1 GCA_937967405.1 uncultured Chloroflexales bacterium
TGTTTAGGTGCAGGCCTTGCCCTGCACCAGCTCTGGCGGCGCGGCAGCGCGGGGCGGGTGGCAGCTAGCACCACGCTTGCCGCAATCACGGTGTTCGGGCTGATCCGCTGGGTGACGCAGATCGTGAACTATTTGCACTGACTGAGCTTTAGGCTACGTCTGGTCACCCGCGCTTGTGGTCAGGCAAATCCGCCTCCCCCGACAGATGTCCCTACCACTAGGGTAGCCCGCTCAAGCGGTTGCGGAGGGCTACCCCAAAACATGGTACACTAGCCGCCATGAACCAAAGCGATACATCCCCACCGGACAACACCGCGTACCCTGCATGTTCCGCATGCCCTGCCTGCCTACATTGCCAACCTCGCCTCACCCCCACGCCATTGGCTCTACGCCTGCTGCCGCACCACCAACACTTGCTGCGTGTCGTGACGAGCAAGCCTGCGTCGCTTATCAATCGAGTCGTCACGCTTGCGCCGGTACGAGCCATCCTCGCCCAGCAGCTTGGTATCCCGCGCACGCTGCCCCTGCCCCCGCTCACCCGCCAACGCTTTACGCGCTGGGTGCGCGTCCGCCACGACAAGAGCTTCCCAGAGCGCGTGCATGATAAAGTTCACGCCCGCACCGCACAGGCAGTGTATCTGTTTCTTGGCTGTGCAGCTCAGTACAGCGATCTGGCGGTAGGGGTGGCAGCGGTGCAACTGCTCGAAGCAGGCGGCTGGAATCCATTGCTGGTACGCCACGCCTGTTGCGGCGCGATCAATGCTCGCTATGGTGATGCGGCGGGGGCACAGGCTTTGGCTCAGCATACGCTGCACCGCTTGGGGTGGTATACGCGGCGCGGTATTCCGATTGTGGGCGTGAGTGCGGGATGTGTGCAACAGCTACGGCAAGCAGTGCAGGATGACCCTAGCCTGAATACCTCTGACACGCGCCACTTGCTCAGCCAGACGGATGACCTCCTCACGTTTCTGGCTCGCCACGCCCACCGCCTGCCCCTACGCTGCCCAGAGCCGCCCTTGCGGGTGTATGTGGCTGATGCTGCTTCTGCGCCGAGGCTGGCTCCGATCCTGCACCAGTGTGCAGGGGTAGTGTGGGTGGCAGCGGCTCCGTATGATCGAGTCGTCCATCCTGATTTGCTCTGTCGTATGCAGCTTCGGCAGGGCACGGACGCAATCTGCCAGCACCCGTTAGAGTTGCTGGCAGAGCTGCTGTGAGCAGCGGCTTGGAGTTGGGGCAAGCAGGCTGCCGCTTAGAGTCGGCTAGGCCGCAGCAGGGCTACGCACCACCTCGATCACCCGCCCGTTGGTCACATCGTATATCGCACCAGTGATCGGCACATCCGCCCGAATCAGGGGCGATTGGCGCAGCGTCGCAACATCGTCGCGCACGCTCTGCTCCAGATCACTGAAGGGCAGGAAGTCACGCTCGCCGACATCCACCTGCAAATTCCGCTTGATCGTCGCCGCGAGGTCGGCATTGCTAAAGGTGAGCATGCCGCAATCGGTGTGGTGGATCACTATAATCTCGCGGGTTCCAAGTAGCTGCTGCGAGATCACCAACGAACGGATCGCATCCTCGCTTACACGCCCGCCCGCATTGCGGATCACGTGCGCGTCGCCAATGTTGAAGCCGAGCACCCGCTCTGGGTGGATGCGGGCATCCATGCACGTCACCACAGCCACCCGACGAGCGGGCGGCATCGGCAGATCACCCGCCGTAAAGGTGTCGGCAAAAGCGGCATTCGCAGCTAGCACCTCATCATAGACTGTCACAGTTCTCCCCTTTCTTGTATTGTTAACTAAGTAATACAGCAAGCTTACAAGTAAGGATCACAACTGTCAAGCGATACCCTGTCTCATTAGCAGGTGGCAGGCAGTAAATTCTGCGGTCTGCCGACTAGCTCTGTCCAGAGGCCTTACCCCTGCCACCTGATCCGCACCACTAAGCGAGTTCCAACTCCAGCGGCACAGCGATGCTGCGCTCGATGGCAGCGGCGACAGCGGCGATCTTCGGCATCAGCGCGGCGAAGTTCTCCAGCGTCAACGATTGCCCGCCGTCGCTCACGGCCCGATCTGGATCGGGATGGGCTTCGATGATCAGCCCATCCGCACCCGCCGCAATTGCCGCCAGTGCAACTGATGGCACGAGATACCATTTGCCTGTGCCGTGACTGGGATCGGCAATAATCGGGAGGTGGCTGCGCTTCTTGACCACCGCAATCGCGTTAATGTCCATCGTATTACGGGTGGCGGTCTCAAAGGTGCGGATGCCGCGCTCGCACAGGATCACGTTCGGGTTGCCTTTGGCAATGATGTACTCGGCACTCAGCAGCCACTCGTCAATCGTGGCCGACATGCCGCGCTTGAGCAGGACCGGCACACCGGTGCGCCCGACTTCTTCGAGGAGCTGGTAGTTCTGCATATTGCGTGCGCCAATCTGCAACACATCGGCATAACGGGCCACCAAATCAACATCGGTTGGGGTCATCACTTCGGTGACAACGGGCAAGCCGGTTTCGCTCCGCGCCAGTGCCAGCAGGCGTAGCCCTTCTTCGCCCAAGCCGCGAAAGGCGTAGGGCGAGGTGCGCGGCTTGAATGCGCCGCCGCGCAGCATCGTTGCGCCGGCCTCACGCACGGCGTGCGCGGTCTGCACAATCTGGGCTTCACTCTCGACGGTGCATGGGCCGGCAATCACGACACACGCGCCGCCGCCGACGGGAATCCCACGCACATCCACGACAGTATCATGTGGGCGGAACTCGCGGGCCGCGAGCTTGTAGGGCTGGGTAATCCGGATCGTGTGAGCCACGCCGGGAAAGTGTTCCATCTCCTCACGCAGCGTGGGCGGGATCATCGCCCCAACCACGCCGATGATCGTGCGTTCTTCACCACGTACCAGATGCCCCTTGAGGGCGTGTTCATGCAGCCGTTCCAATACGCCCTCGATATGGGCTTCCGTTGCTTCCGTTCGCATCACAACAACCATTGAACGATCCTCCTCTTGCAATACAGGATACTGTGGGTAATGTCGCATGGCACTTTGCAGCTGTTGCGGCTCAACCAATCTAGGGTAAGTCTGTAGGGTCTGCGCGAGCATCGCTAGGTTCTCCTTGATCTACAGGTTGCGCCTCAGCAGCGTGAAGCGCACTATAATGATTCGCTAGGTGGTGGCACAGGCTGGCTCGGCTGGGCCAATTCGGGGCGCAATACCTCTGCGCCATTGGTATAGATATGGACAATCTCGCTAGCGGTGCGAGTGGTATTCCAGTGCAGCAGCACGCGGATACACATGGGCAGGCTGCCCGGCACATTCATCTCGTGCCCGCACATCAACGCGACATTCGCCCAGCCTAACTGTCGGGCGGCAATCGCGGGAAACTCAGCATTCAGGTCAGTGGTGGTGGTGAACAAGGCACTCGCCACATCATCCACGTGAAGCCCATTGGCGGCAATCATTTGCTGGAGCAAATCGCGGGTTGCATCCAGTATGGCCTCGCGGCTATTCTCACGCGCTGTCGTGGCTCCCCGCACGCCACGGCACCAAACACTCATTGGCATAACCCCTTTCTGTTATCGTACTGTGATCAGTCCAGCTACATCCTGTTCTACCGGTTCTGCCGCACCTGCGTCGAACATACCAAAAAGGCGTGAGGCTTAGTTGCCTCACGCCTACTTATGCTCGTCTTAGGTGTCTACTTACGTATGCAACGGGAAGCAACCAGTCGGTATGTAGTTCGACCAGCTAAAGTAGAAGCCTGCAAAATAGACACTGAAGGTTGGTTGCATACGAAAAGTACCAGACTACTCGTAAAATTATCTCCTGTCTGCGACTATAGCACAGCCCAGTCGGACTGTCAAGTGCGGCAGATGGCTGGCCCTGCGGCGCAGACTCAATCTCACGGTATAATGGGGTGGAGGAAGTAGCCACACAGGAGCAGCAGGCATGGGCGGAATGTCAGGGGCAGAACTCTATCTGGTGCTAGTGGTGGGTGTGGCATTGATGCTGTTTCTACGTGGGCGCACCGCCCCCGATCTGGTAGGCTTGCTGGTGCTGCTAGCCCTCGCCCTGCCCGGCATTGTCTCGCCCGAAGAAGCTGTTGCGGGCTTTAGCAGTTCAGCCGTGATCATCATTCTGGGGCTAAGTGTGCTCACCAACGCCCTTGAACGCACGGGGGTGATTGGCCGCAGTGCTGCGTGGCTGGCCCAATTGACGGGCACTTCGGAAGTGCGCTTGCTGACGGTCGTGATGAGTTCGGGCGCGTTGCTCTCGCTGATCATGAATAACATCGCGGCTGGGGCAGTGCTGCTGCCCGCTACCATGCAGATCGCTCGGCGCGTCAAGGTCTTCCCCTCCCGCCTGCTTATGCCCATCGCCTTCGGGACGTTGCTCGGCGGCATGGCCACGATCTTCACCACTGCGAACATCTTGCTCAGCGATCTGCTGGTGCAGCAGGGCTACCGTGCGCTCGGCTTGTTTGATTTTCTGCCGACGGGCGGGCTGGTGGCGGTGGCGGGTATTGCCTACATGGCCTTGATCGGGCGACAGCTTCTGCCTAGCCGCGAATCGCCTGCGAATATCATGCGGCAGTTCGATCCGCCCCCTGATCTGGCCGCTACCTATCAACTTGATGAGCGGCTGTGGGATGTGTTTGTGCCTGCTGGATCAGCACTCATTGGCACGACCCTGCACGCTAGCCAGATCAGAGCCATGCATGGCGTAACGGTGCTTGCCCTCCAGCGTGGGCATGAGCTGCTGTATGCACCGACGCACGAGGAGGTGATCCATGCTGATGATACGTTGCTCATTCTGGGGCGCGAGGAACGGGTGCTGCCTCTCGCCGCACACGGGGTGCAGGTGGCTCCATCGGGCGCAGCATCGCGCCAAGCCGCAACCCGTGCAATCTATCCAGCCGAAGTGATTGTTGCGCCGCGTGCGCCCTTCGAGGGGCAGACCTTGACCGAACTTCAGTTTCGCACTCGGACTGGCATTCAGGTGATTGCGATCTGGCGGGGTAACCGGAGCTACCGCACCGATGTGGGCAAGATGCCGCTTGAAGCAGGCGATGCACTGCTGCTACAGGGCGACCCTAAAGCCGTCCAAGCCCTTGCGGATCAAGACGGCTTTATCGTTTTGGATATGCCGCGTAGCTACAATCCCGATCCGCGCAAGGCGATTCTGGCCACGCTTATCACCCTCACCATGATTGGGGTCTCTGCGGTGGGCTGGCAGCCCACATCCATTGCGATGCTGCTGGGGGCGGTATTGATCGTCATCACGGGGATTATCTCGATGCAGGAACTGTACCGCGTGATTGACTGGCGCGTGATCTTCTTGGTGGCCGGTATGACCCCGCTCAGCAGCGCATTCCTCAGCACCGGCTTAGCCGAGCGGATCGGCAACACGATTGTGCAGCTCGCCATGCCCTATGGCGCACTTGCCCTCGTCGGCGGCTTGGCTCTGTTTGCCATGTTGATTGGACAGGCGATAGGCGGGCAAATCACGGCTCTGGTGGTCGGGCCGCTTGCGCTCACAGCGGCTGTGCAGGCGGGGATTGATCCAGTGCCGGTGGCCGTGGCCGTCGCTATCGCCTGCTCAGCCTCATTCCTCACCCCCATTGCCCACCCCGTCAATCTGTTGATGGTCACTCCCGGCAGCTACACTGGAGCCGATTTCCTGCGCGTTGGCAGCGGCTTGGTTGTCGTCTGGTTTGCGGTGCTGATCTTCGGGCTGTGGCTATTTTGGGGTATTCGGTTGTAGGCAGAGAACGGATGACAATCGGGCAAGCCATGGGCCTTCATCACGCACCCCGCCGGCCCCATTCCCGAAGGAGCCAGTTTGCGGTACACTTAAAAGGGAAGCGACCAGCCACAGAGAGGAGCAAAGCCATGACAAAATTGCACGAATTGGCCGCGATAGGACAAGCGGTTTGGTATGACTACATCCGGCGTTCGTTGATGACATCAGGCGACTTGCAACGCCTGCTTGATCTGGGCGTGCGGGGAATGACTTCCAACCCGACGATCTTTGAAAAGGCGATTGTCGGCAGCAACGACTATGACGAAACGCTGCACGAACTGGTACACGCGGGCAAAACCGCCAGCGAGATTTACGAGGCCTTAGTCCTCGCTGATATTGCCCAAGCCGCCGATCTGCTCTTGCCACTCTACGAAGCGAGCGAACGGCTTGATGGCTACATTAGCCTTGAGGTTAGCCCAACCCTTGCCCACGATGCAGCGGGCACCGTGGCAGAGGCGCGGCGGCTATTTGCCCTGCTCAACCGCCCCAACGTGATGATCAAAGTGCCAGCCACAACCGAATGCATTGCCGCCATTGAGACCTTGATCGCAGACGGGATCAATGTGAATGTGACCTTGATGTTCTCCATGAGCCACTATGAAACGGTGGCTGAAGCCTACCTGAGTGGGCTAGAGAAACGCGCCGCAGCGGGCGGCGATCTGCGCCACGTTGCCTCTGTTGCCTCGTTCTTTGTGAGCCGTGTAGATACCAAGCTCGACGCGATCCTTGCCAAGCTGCCCGGCGGTGAACCACTGATTGGCAAGATTGCTATTGCGAATGCGGCAATGGCGTATGAGCGGTTTATGCAGATATTCACTGGGGAACGCTGGCAAGCCCTTGCGGCGAAAGGCGCACAGGTGCAACGAGTGCTGTGGGCGAGCACGGGCACGAAGAATCCCAATTATCCCGATACGCTGTATGTGGATAGCCTGATTGCCCCCCACACAGTCAATACCATGCCGCCTGCCACCCTTGAAGCCACGCTCGACCACGCCACCATTGCGCCGACGCTCGAAGCCCATATCAGCACGGCCCGCAAGGAGATTACCACGCTCCAAGAGCTAGGTGTAGACCTGTATGCGCTGACAGAGGAGTTGCAGGTTGAAGGGCTTAACGCATTCACGCAGTCATTCGAGAGCCTGATGGCCAGCATCGAGGCGAAACGGCATCAAATCCAGCTTGATGAACAGCAGTCATTCGTCCTAATGCTCGGCGATTATCAGCGCACCGTAGATACGGCCTTGGCTGAGCTAGCCGAGCAGCGCACAATCTCACGGATTTGGGCGATTGATCATACCGTCTGGAGTGATGACCCCACTGAGATCAGCAATCGGCTTGGTTGGCTGCATAGCCCCACAGCCATGCGCGAACACCTGCCGACAATTGATGCACTAGTGCAGGCTGTGCGGAACGACGGCTACACTTACGCGCTCCTGCTAGGCATGGGTGGCTCATCGCTTGCGCCGGAGGTGTTCCGCAAAACGTTTGGCGTACAGGATGGCTACCTCGATCTGGGGGTGCTGGATAGCACCCACCCCGACGCGGTGCAGGCCTATGTTGATCAGCTTGATCTGGAACGCACGCTCTTCATTGTTTCCACCAAATCGGGGGGCACGGTTGAGACGTTCTCTTTCTTCAAATTCTTCTACAACCGTGTCGTGGAGCACGTTGGGGCTGAGCAGGCGGGTGCACACTTCATCGCCATCACCGATCCGGGCAGCGCACTCGAAACCATGGCCCAGTCGCTCAACTTCCGGGCCGTGTTCCTCAACGATCCGAACATCGGTGGACGCTACTCGGCACTGTCGTACTTCGGGTTAGTACCGGCAGCATTGCTCGGTATAGACCTGAGCCTCTTACTTGATCGCACAGACGTGATGCTGGCCAACTGTGCCAACAGCAACGGCATTAACTATGGCGCACAGCTAGGAGTAGCTATGGGCGAGCTGGCACTGCTGGGGCGCGATAAGCTCACGTTGATCCTCTCCCCAGCCATCGAGAGTCTCGGTGATTGGATTGAGCAACTCGTGGCCGAAAGCACGGGGAAGTTGGGCAAAGGCATCTTGCCTGTGGTCGGTGAGCCAATCGGTGCGCCAAGTGTTTATGGTGATGATCGCCTGTTTGTCTATCTGCACCGCCGTTCCGTGCAGACCTACACTGCTGCGGTGCGGGGGCTGAATGCGGCCGGGCAACCGGTGATTCACATGCACATAGATGACGTTTATGATTTAGGGGCGCAGATGTTCCTGTGGGAAATGGCGACGGTAGTGGCGGGCGCACGCCTCGCAATCAATCCCTTCGATCAGCCCAACGTAGAGTCGGCGAAGGTGCAAGCCCGCAAGATGCTCGCTACGTATCAAGCCGAGGGCAAGTTGCCCGAACTCACGCCGACAGTGAGCGACGATGATATACTGGGCTATGCCGATGTGGATGCGGACACTGCCCCTGAACTGCTGCAAATGTTCCTCGAACAAGTCGGCATTGGTGATTACGTCGCAATTCAGGCCTATGTGCCAATGAACGCCACCAACATCGCCGCCCTGCAAGAGCTACGGCTCCGCATCCGTGATGCCTACCAGACGGCAACGACGGTCGGCTTTGGGCCACGCTTTTTGCACTCGACGGGGCAGCTGCACAAGGGCGATGGCGGCCATGGCTTATTCATCCAAATCACCAACGAGCCGGAACACGATCTGCCTATCCCCGATGCAGCGGGCGCAGATACATCGGGGATGTCCTTTGGGACGCTGGTAATCTCGCAGGCTTTAGGCGACCGGCAGGCATTGTTGGATAATGGGCGGCGTGTGGTGCGCTTCCATATGCGCGGCGATCTGGTCGCGGGACTGGCGCGGCTGCAAGCCCCGATCCGTGTCAGCCACCTGCACGAATAGGCGGGCGCAGCTCCCGTTTGCTGCCGCGATAGTTCGGATGCTCCACGAGGCGTGTCAATGCATGGCACGCCTCTGCGCTTGCTAGGGGGCTACACACTCGCCACCAAACCCTCATCGTTGTAGGGTTGGAAGCGTTGCGGGAAGTAGACCCGCGCCCGCATCCACTCGCCATCGGAAAGCAGCTCAAACCCACCTTTCATATCCTCGCGGGCGAGCGTCTCGATGATCTGCAAGCCTAGCCCACTGCTGCCGGAACGGCGCGGGACTGTCGGATGCAGGGGGCCATCGTCGCGCACCTCAACGATCACGCGATCATCCTGAATGCTCGACTCGACCTGCAATCGCCCGCCTTCAGCTGCCAGCCCGTGCGTGAAGGCATTGCTCACCAACTCGTTGATAATCAGCGCGAGAACCGTCGCTTCCCGCGAGCCAATCTTCGCCGCTTCGCCACTCACTTCAACCTCAATTGGGTGGCCCGGCACCGTTAGCAACGTTGCCGTGCTTTCGACGACTTGCCGCGCAATCGCATCTACCGTCGTGTAGCCCATATCTTCACGGCACAACAAGTTATGCACGGCGGCGATAGATTGGATGCGGGCGGCACTCTCGCGCAGGGCCCGTGCGCCAACGTTATCGGGATCAAGGCGGCGCAGTTGCATGGCTAGCAACGCCGAGATGGTTTGCAAATTGTTGCGGACGCGGTGATGCATCTCTAGCAGCATCATAGACTTGACGGTCAAGGCGCGTTTGCTTTCGGCATACAGGCGGGCATTCTCAATCGCAATCGCGGCTTCATCGGCAAACGTATTCAGCAGGCGCACCTGATCATAGTCAAAGTGGTGCGGTTGGCGGGTATACAGGCAGATGCAGCCAATCGTATTGCCGCGTGCTTGCAGGGGGATGCAGAACAGTGAATGGAAGCCTTCAGCGTGGGCAATCTCCGGCAACTCTGGGAAACGCGAGTCTTGGAACGCATCGAGGACCGACAGGGGCTTCCCTTCGGCAAAGGTCTGCAACACGAAATTATGCACCTTCACCGGTTCAGTCCTGCCGCAGGTAGCGACTGGTTGGAGCACGCGCAGCTCATCAATCTGGAAAATATCCGCCCGATCTGCCTTCGAGAGTTCGACAGCTTTCTCGGCAATCAACGAGAGCGCAACGTGCAGGTCTAGTTGTTCGGCGATGCTTTTGGAGACCTGCTGCAACGTGGAGAGTTCGCGTATCTTTTGGTGCAAGCGTTCGTCGGTCTGTTGATACAGCTGGGCATTGGCAATGAAGAAGGCTAATTCGCCGGAGACCACCTCAACAAAGTTAATCTCCTCTTGGGCAAACGTGCGGGGGCCCTGTGTCTGAATGTTGATCACGCCCTGTAGCTTGCCGGTTCCTAAATGGCTCGGATCGGTGTTGTAGAGCACGACAGGCACTGCGAGAATTGAGCGGAACGGCTCACTGCCGAGCTGTGGCTCGGCTGCAAAGCGCGGGTCGGCGAGAACATCGTGGATGGAGACGGGATAGCCGAGCTGGGCTGCCCAGCCGGTTACGCCCTCGCCCAAGCGGGTGACGACGCGCCCGACGACGGCTTGATCGAGTCCGAACGTTGCCCGCAGCACGAGTTCATCGCGGTGCTGCTCATACAGATAGATTGAGCAGACTTCCACGCCGATCACCTGCGAGACCGTCTCGGTGACAGCTTGTAGCGATGAGGAGAGATCGAGGGTTGAGTTGGCGGCGCAGATGATGCGGTGTAAGCCATCCAGTTCAGCCACCCGATTGAGCAGGTGGGTTTCCCATTCACGGGTGCGCTCCTCTTCTTGGGCCGCTCCGTAAGCTAGTAGCAGCTCACTGACGATCAAGCCCTGCGGAATCCGCAGCCGCTCCGAGAGGGCGATGCCCACCTCGGCCAGCACTTCCGCCGCGCCACCCTGCACATACCACAGTGCGCCGATATGCCGCAGCCGCCCGATGCGGGTTTCGGCGGGCTGATCGCTCTCTAGCTCCAGCAATAATTCAGCCATGCGCGGCCACGTCTCACGCAACGTGTCAATCAAATCGGGAGGCTGTGAAGTGATTACTTCATACATCGCCAGACTCACACGGTAGCTCTCAGGATGATCTCTAGGCATTATAGCATGGGCACGGGCAGGTTGTGCGGTGCAAACCGTGGGCGACGTTCGCCTTGAACGTCGCCCACAAATCAATGCAATCTATGCTTGCTGTGCTGCAATGCGATCAAGCACGCTGTTAACTGACCTGCTCTAGCATCCATGCAATCAACCAGCCCATCACCAGCAGCATACCGAACTGCATATGCAGCTTGGCGGTTTGGCGCAGCACCGGCTGCAAGGCGTGTGGCTCAGTTTCAGCGGAGACAATCCGCATCAGGCGAAAGGCGGTGGGGACCGTCAGTACGGTAATGAGGGTAACCCACGGTGCAATGCCCATGACTACAACGACCAAGAGCGACAGGTATGTCCCGATAATCAGCACGTAGTATTCGATGTTTGCGCCGGTGCGCCCTAGTATTGTGGCCAGCGTGCGTTTGCCCACCTTGCGGTCATTATCCAGATCGCGCAGGTTGTTGGCGTGCAGGATTGCCGCCACAAGGAAGCCAATCGGCAGCGAGATCAGCAGCACGGGCAGCGAGAGCTGTTGCATTTGCACGTAATACGCACCAATCACGATCATCGGCCCCATAAAGATAAACACCGCTACTTCACCCAGCCCCACATACGCTAGGGCAAAGGGCCCGGCCGTGTAGAAGAAGCCGACCAGTACGGCCACAATACCGATCCAGAGGATCATTGGGCCGGCGACGGAAACGAGGTATAGCCCGATGAGTGAGCCGGCCACAAAGCAGATCATCCCAGCAATGAGGGTGTGGTGGGGTGGAACCCCACCCTGAAAGATGCCTCCACCAGTGCCGAGTGATTCGTGGTTGTCTGTGCCTTTGACATAATCATAGTAATCGTTGACAAAGTTGGTGCCGGCCTGCAACAAGACGGTTCCGACTAGCGTCAGGGCAAACAGCCATAGGCTGAATGCGCCATGATACGCCGCAACTATCGTGCCCAGTGTCACTGGAATAATTGCGGCGGTGTAGCTCCACGGCCGCGAGAGCCGATACCACTTGAGGATAGTCTGCATAAAATGTGTCCCTTTCTTCGGTGCGGTGCGCGGGGTGCGCGGTGTTCGTATCATTTGCCACGGCAACATGCGCCGTTCTAGCTCATCCAACAATGTCGTCAGTGCCCAACCCATCAGGGCAACTGCAATCAGCCCAGCGAGCATGCGATCAATAGCATACAGCTCGTATGCTCGCCAAATAAACCAGCCAATGCCTTCATTCGCGCCGACAAACTCTACGCCGACAATGAGGGTGAGGGCAAAGCCCATGCCTAATTTGATGCTGGTGAAGATGCCCGGCAAGCTAGCTGGGAGCGCAACCGTCCAAAATAGATCGCGCTGCTGTGCGCCGAAGCTGCGGGCAACCTCGAAGTGGCGCGGGTCTACTTGCAGGACACTGGCGGCGACATTCAGCACTACGAGGAAAAAGACGCTGATCGCCAGCGTAGCGATCTTGCTCGCTTCACCCAAGCCGAGAACCACAATCACAAGCGGTAATAGAGCAATCTTCGGAATGGGATAGATTGCAGCGGCGAGCGGGTGCGCTAAGGCTCGCACGATAGGGTTGATGCCCATCAGTATGCCGAGCGCAATCGCGGGAATACCACCAAGCAAGAATCCGGACATAATCCGCATCAGGCTCATGCCCATATGGTAGAGCAACTGCCCAGAGGTAAGATTCTTCCAGAGTGTCACGAGTACTTCTGAAGGCGGTGGGTAGAAGAGGCGATTAAGCCAGCCAAGCTGTACGGCAAGCTCCCACAACAGCAACAGTAGCAACGGCGATAACAGGTTGAGCCAACGGTTCCGATTCATCGTGTGCGGCTCCTCTCGCCCTTAGGCGGCGTACAACTCAGCTTGGCGAGCCTGTTCAATCTCGGCCCGCAAACGGCCCCAGATGTGGGCTACGAGCGCACTGAAGGCCGGTTCCGTTCGCAACGTAATTGCATCGCGGGGGCGGCCAAAAGGAACTGCAAGCTCGTCGATCAGCCGCCCCGGACGGGCGGACATCATCAGCACGCGGTCACTCAAGGTCAAGGCTTCTTCGATGCTGTGGGTCACCAACACGAGTGTCTGGCCCGTCTGGGCCACTGTCTCAAGCAAGGTCTGCTGCAACAGCAGGCGCGTCTGGGCATCGAGTGCGCCAAATGGTTCATCCATCAACAGCACCTCGCCGTTGTAGGCAAAGGCGCGGGCCAAGCCGACACGCTGCTGCATGCCGCCCGAAAGCTGCACGGGGTAGCTGTGGGCAAAGCGTTCAAGGCTCATCGCGGCGAGCCAGTGTTGGGCGAGGGCGGCTTGTTCGGCTTTCGCTAGCCCGCGCAGGCGTAGCCCGTAGGTGATGTTCTGGATGACGGTGAGCCATGGGAATAGCCCCGCCTGCTGAAACACCATCGCCACCGGCGGGCGGTTCGGATCACGCTGGCTGATCTGGTAGTGCCCCCTAGTCGGTTGTTCTAGCCCAGCCAGAATGCGGAGCAGGGTGGTTTTGCCGCAGCCACTGGGCCCTACGATGCTAACGAGTTCACCTTCGGCGATGCGAAAGGAGATGCCGTCTAGGGCCATGATGGGATCGTGTGCGTTACGCCCAGCGTAGGTCATCGTGAGCTGTTCGGCGGTGATTGTTGCCATGCTGTCGTTCCCCTCAGGAGCCTGATTTGGGAGCTGTGCTGGATGCGTCCAGCTCGGCGGCAATATCAGCGGCGAGCTGCGTATTGACAAACGTGGATACGTCGAGGAGTTCGGTGTATTCGAGATCGCCGCGCTCCATGAAGTAGGCCTGCAAGGTCTGAAGATCATTAATTGGCACAACTCCATCGGGGTCATATTGTGCCGGCGCGGCTCGCAGGATCACGTCGGCGGGCACTTGCGTATACTTCTCAATAATCTGGGCAATGTCGGCATTCATATAGTCGCCCTGCAAATCGCGGGTTGCCCGCAGGTAGGCTCGCAGAAATGCCCGCGCTGCTTGCGGGCGTTCGTTGAGGATCGGCGCACCCATGTACAGGTAGGTGGCGGTGAAGCCATCAATGAAATCATCCGCAAGCACGTTGATCAAGCCCTGATCAACGTTGATCGTAACCAGCGGCTCACCGAGAATGGATGCATCGAGGCTGCCACTTTGCAACGCTGCCCCAACGTCGCGGAACGCCACGACTTCAAGTTGAATATCGTTGAGGGTCAGCCCATGCTGAGCAAGGGCTTGCGCGAGCCAGTATTCGGTGGCGGCTCCGGTGGCATTGATCGCCACCCGCTTGCCCTTCAGATCGGCTACGCTGGTCAGTTCATCGGCACGGCTGGCACTGATCACCAGCGGGCTTGTGAGCGGGGGGCGTTCGCTGTGCATCGGGGCAACAATCGTAAATTCCACGCCGCGTCGAGCTGCATTAAACAGTCCCGCTCCAGCCCCGCCAACGGCAACATCGAAATTGCCCGCCGCCAGCTGCACGACGGAGTCGCTCCCGCCCTGAAGCGGGGTCAGTTCAACTTGCAGGCCTTCTGCGGCGAAGTAGCCCCGCTCTTGGGCGATAAAGAGCGGGGCATAAATCATCACGGGCACATAGCCTAGCCGGATTGTCTCAGGCGTGGCGGGTAGGGCATCGGTAGCGGGTGCGGCAGGTGGGGCGGCTGTGCCGCTACATGCAGCCATCAATAGAGCACATACTAAGATGCTCACAAGCACATGCATGGGCAGTGCCGCGTGGGGGCAACGTGCAGACATTGCAGAGTCTCCTTCTCTGAGCTACGTACATTAACATCGCGGGCCGTTTTAGAATACGTCTAAACTTCCCTCGCTTTATACTATACCAGAAAAGTAAACGCATTCAAATTGTACTATTTTTCACAAAATACGTCAAGCGGAGATCTGATTATGGGGCAAGGTAGGGTTGGGAATAGCGGGTCGGGCAGGCAACCCACGCAGATCATGCAGACCACGCAGGGGCGTAGCGGGCGTAGTGGGCGGGGGGCAATACGTTCGCGTTGTGTAGAGCGCAGGCTACTGCACGGGAACCGCGCCGAAGAACTGGCTCAGGAGAGCTTGGAGCTGCGCGTCGTCCCAATACAGGTCGGAGCCGTATTCGCTGAAGTTGGGGATCGTTTCGGGCGAGATGCGAAACTGCTGAATCTGGTCAGGGTCGAAGCGGCTAGCCAACACGCCTAGCCCGATCAGCATGTCGGGGCGGGCCAGCGGCAGCGTCGTCTTGATTGGCGCAGGTGTACCTTCACTGCCCGCCACCGCTGCGGTGAGTTTGGGTAAGAGCAGCATCCGCTCCGCCCAACTGCGGGACTTGATCTCGCTTAGGATCGCATGGATCACCTGCTGCTGCCGTTCAGAACGCCCGAAATCGCTATCGTAGTGGCGCGTGCGGGCGTAGATGAGCGCGGTGGCTCCATCCATACGCTGCACACCCGGCTGAAACTCCACCGTCATGATGCCGAAGTCCGGTGTCGGGTATTCGTAATCTATGATGTAGAAGGGCACATCTAGCTCGATTCCGCCGAGCGCATCAATGATGCCGATGAAGCCATCGAAGTTGATTTGGGCCGCGTAGTCTATGCGTGCGCCGCGAGCGGGCAGATTCAGAAATGTCTCGACCGTTTGGGTTGCGAGCAGCATACCGCCCTGTTGCGGGGTTGTGCCTGTGCCGTAGTATTGCTCGGCAAGCGCATAGCCGTGCCCGTAGGCAACGTTGATTTTGCTGCCGCCGTAGCCGGGAATCTCGGCGTAACTATCACGCGGGATCGAGAGCAGATGCACCATGCCTGTGCCTGCATCCACGCGCAGCAGCATGAGCGTATCGCTGCGAACCCCTTCGCCGGGGTAGCCCTCGCGCTCATCCACACCGATCAGCAGGACGTTCATCCCGCCGATCAGGGGGCTAGCGAGCGATGGGTTACCGCGCACATCAGCAACAGTGATCTGCTCAGCGATACTCCCGATCTGGCGATAGAGCAACACCCCTGCGAAAACCCCGCCTGCCAACAGCACCACTAGCAACAGGATTACACGGCGCACGAAGCGGCGCACACCCGCCATCAAGCCGCCCGGCTCGGCGGTGCGGCGGCTGCGGCGCACTGCGCGGGCTGGCGCAGGGGCAGCAACCGGCGGAGCAGCAGCAGGTGGAGGTAGTTTGCGGCTGGTCTGTTTGCGCTGCGAGGGTGGCGGGTTTTGGTAGATACGCGGCACGGCCGGCAGTGTCGGCGGGGTGTTGCCCGACCGCTGGCGCGGCTTGATGATCGTTTTGCCCGTATACGGCTCTGGCGATTGATCTGACGATTTGCCCATAGCGTCGTGATTGCCCTCTTGCGAAGTCCAGTATTGCCTACACTATACCAGATCGTAGCCAAGTTGCACTGATGCAATCCTGAAAACTGGCTATGTGTTTCGTGTTGGGCGGCAGGGATAGGGTGTCAGGTGATCGGCAAAGCGGCGGTGGTATAATACAGGGCATGCATATCCTCTGGCTCGATCCGTTTCACGGTGGCTCGCATGCGGCCGTCGCGCAGGGCTATGCCCAGCACAGCCAGCACCAGATCACGCTCCTGACGATGCCCGTCACGGGCGGCTGGCGGTGGCGGATGCGTGGTGCAGCCGTCAGCTTAGCGCGGCAGCTGGCCGATTTGCCATACGCCCCTGATCTGCTGATCACCACTGATCTGCTTGATCTGCCGACGCTGCTCGGCTTGGCGCGGCGGAGCCTGTCGGCTGATCTGCCGGTTGTGCTGTATATGCACGAGAACCAACTGACCTACCCCTTGCCGAAGGGACGCAGCCGGGATTTGAGCTATGCGTGGAGCAACTACACCAGTGCGCTCGCGGCGGATGCGGTGCTGTTCAATTCGGACTTTCACCGCACGAGCTTTCTGGCGGCACTGCCAGAGCTGCCCGGCCGCTACCACGATTATCAAGAGCTGGACTTGATCGAGGCACTGGTGGCCAAGAGCTACGTCTGCTATCCGGGTATAGACCTCGCCCGCCATGAACCATATGCTTCCGCAATTGCGCCTGATCCGAGCCTGCCGCCGATCATCTTGTGGAATAGCCGCTGGGATTACGACAAGCAACCGGAGCAGTTTTTTGCCGCGCTCGAAGCCCTTGAAGCACAGGGAGTTGCCTTTCGCTTGAGTATGGCCGGCGATTACGTAGACCCGCAAGCAGAGCGATTTGCTGCGGCTCGCCGCCGCTGGGCGCATTGCACCGTGCATTGGGGCTATGCCGCCGATGCCGCTCACTACAGCCGCCTGTTGCACCAAGCTGATGTTGTGGTCAGCACCGCCGCGCAAGAGTTTTTCGGGATCAGCGTGCTAGAGGCGATCTTCTGCGGCTGTGTGCCGGTGCTGCCGCACCGCCTCAGCTACCCCGAACTGTTGCCGCCCGCCTATCACGCGCACTGCCTCTATCACACCCCCGCCGAGCTAGTGCTACGGCTCCGCACGACGCTGGAGCAGATCAGCACCATGCGCCATTGGGCGTGGCGCGAGCTAGCCCTGCCGTATGCGTGGCCACAGGCGGCTCCCCGTTTCGATGCACTGCTGGAACAGGTAGCAGCCGGGCGATAGCGTGAGGGCGGGCCGCTCGCCGCGCCTAGCCCTTAATCTCAGCGATAATTGCGGCAGGAGTTTCATTACTGGCAATGACCCGCATGATGCCCGGCAGATACCAGTCCATCATCAGGACATTCGGGTAGACTATACCTTTGAACAGATTTAAGTCCCATGTGGACTGCTCGAGCAGGTCGAGTGGAATGCTCTCTACGCCAATGCTGGTTTTGTAGCGCACCTCACCATCTTCAAAATCCATCTCAAAGTTACCCATCCTCAAACCATAGTTCGCACGGGTGAGAAACTCCGCCATCGCTGGGCGGTATTCGGCGGGCACAGTGACGGGGCAGATCGAGTAGAACATGACCAGCACATTCTGGCTCACCCGCACAAGACACTGCCACCGCCCGTTCTCGCCAATAAACGAGGTGCGGAGCATGTCTTCTTCAACGTGGCGTTCGGGATACCACTCATCCTGTTTAAGAAATCGCTCAACCAGATCAATTAATGCGGCCATACACTAGTCCTCCTTGCTGCTAACGCATGCTGTCTTACACATAGTAATGTTACCACACATGGTATGATACTGCCTATGAGGAAACAAACACTTGCAACCGCCCCCGCCAACCCAACGTGGCTCTGGATTGGGGCGGCTTTGGTGGGGCATACCGGCTGGGGTGCATATCCGGTGTTCGCCCGCTACCTGCAAACGGTGAGCCACCTGCCCGGCTTGGCGATGCTTGCCGCCGCCAATGGGGTGGTGCTGGTGCTGATTGGCTGGCATCTGTGGCATCACGCGAGCCGGAGTGCGCTCGTCTCGCCGGTGGCGTGGCTGTTTGCGCTGGCGGTGGTTGGGCGCAGCGTTACGAATGTGCTGGCGGCAAGCTATACCCTTGCCGTCTATGTACAGATGATTGCCCTCACCACGCCATTTCTGGTTGCGCTGCTGGGGGCGACGCTGTTTGGCGAGCGCATCCCCCGCTATACCCTGCCGGCCATCGCGGTTTCGCTGCTGGGCGGGGTGCTGGTGCTGAGTGATACGGCGGGCCCATCGCTGCTCACGCTGGCTCTCACCCCCAACGATGTGATCGGGATGAGCTTGTCATTCCTGAGCAGCCTCTTTCTGGCGTGCTATATGCTGCTGATCCGCCGCTCGGCCCAGCGCGACCTGACGGGCGAAACGATGCTGCTGATCCAGTTGCTCACGCTGGTGCTGGCTTCAGGCATGCTTAGCCTGTTGGTCGGCGAAGATTGGAGGAGCTGGGCGCGGCTAGAGCGGGATGGTTGGTTGGCATTCGGCACGTTTGCGCTGTTTGTGTTGCTTGGTGCAAACATCGCCCAGATCAGCACGATCCGCCGCTTAGGGGCGGCCTTCGTGAGCAGTATGTTTGGCTGGCGGTTGGTGACCACGCTGTTGCTTGGAAGCCTGCTGCTAGGTGAGCAGCTCACGCGCTTTTGGCAGCTGCTCGGCATCGCTTTAATACTGGGCGCGGTATCGCTCTATGTGTGGTACACCGCAACCCATCCGCTCCCGCCCGATCCAGTGCATTGAGCGATGCAGGTGCTAGGGCGCGGGGAGCAGGGGTCGTCTGCCGCCCGTTATGCGTGCCCCCTGCCCCCCGAAAGCTGCTCTCTTGTCGCTGCCCGCTCACTCCAGTGGGGCGAGATTGCGCCACGTGCGCCACGTCACGATCTCGAAGATCGTGCTGCGATGCACCTGATAGGTCGCAGCTAGCTCACCGATAATCCCGCGCTGCCCCTTGCATGCGGCATAGCGGGCGCGGATGGCCTGCACGTCGCGGGCTTCGAGATGGGCTGTGCGCGGGCACTCGTCCCGTAGGATGCGCCGAATCGTCGCTAGCGATAGCCCGTACTTCTCCGCAAGGGCGGGCTTGCCCAACCCCTGCCCCTGCTGATAATCAGCACGGATTGCAGCCACTCGTGTGGCCCACGCTGCGCGGCTAGGAATTGCTGCGGGAGCATCGGGATCGAACGGCACAACCGGCGTAAAGGGATCATAGTCGGGTGGGGCGGGCGGTGCGCCAGCCCGCAAGCGTCGCCGTTCTTCCCACACATAGCCGAGGGCGTGCTCAATCTGCACCAGCCGCCGCCAGATGGCCGGACGCAACGTGCTATCGCTGCGCCAGAAAGATGCTTGTAGGCGGTGCTGCTGGGCGGTTAGCCGCCATAGCCAGCCCAGTGCGTAATCAGGTGGCGGGCGCAAGTGATCTGGTGTGTGCATACAGTTCTGCTCCTCTCGTATACCAATACGTTGGACAGAGTAGTATAGCACAAAAATTCTAACTATCAAGAGCTAGCGCAATGAGGCGATCACCTGCTGAAACCGTTCAAATGACTGGTAGCCCACCAAGCGCATGCCATTGATCTCGAACGTGGGTTGCCCGATGATCCCGCGTGATCGCTGCTCTGCGTCGAGGCTTTGAACCTGTGCTCGTGCGTCGCCACGAGCGACACAGCTATCGTAAGCAATCGGATCAAGCCCAAGCTCTGTAATGTATTGGCGCATCAGGGCGATCTGTTCACTCTCCGACGTAGCCCAAACCTGATCGATCCGCGCAAAGAGCAGGGTGTGCATGGCCCAGAACCGGCCCTGTTGTCCAGCACAGAAGGCTGCTTCGGCAGTCCGTAGCGAACGCTCACCATGATTCAGCACGGGCCGAAAGCCGAGTTGCACCACCCCGCGCCGCACATATGCCTCAATCAGCAGTGGCTCAACATTGAATACGTGGCTTTGACAGGTGGGGCACAGGAAGTCGCTGTAGTCCATTAGCACAATCGGTGCCGTGGCTAATCCAAGCGTTGGCGCACCGTTGCCGTCAAAGCTCTGCGGCAGTACATCCAAGTAGATTTCGGCGGGGGCTTGCGCGACTGGCTCCGCGGTTGGCTCCGGCTCTGCCGTCGGCTCTAGCACGGCGGTCGGCGGCTCTGCCGTCGGCTCTGGCACGGCGGTTGGCTCTGGCACGGCGGTCGGCGGCACGGCCGTTGGCTCTGGCACGGCGGTCGGTTCGGCGGTTGGCGGCACGGCGGTCGGTTCGGCGGTTGGCGGCACGGCGGTCGGCGGCACGGCCGTTGGTTCGGCTGTGGCTCCTGCCACCTGCGCCACAGCGGTGGCAGCGGGTGGGGGTGAGGTGGGGGTGGCGGTGCTGCACGCGCTGATCAATGCAACGACAAGACATACGCTAAACAAAGCAAGGTAACGCAACATAGGCGAGGGCTTCCTTTCTCACAGTCTGGCGATTGGGCAATTGGGCGGTTGGGCGATTGAGCGATTGATTGTATGCTGCTAGTCTACACGAGAATGCAGCGCGGGTTCTGTGAATTCTGCTACATACGCCGATCCATGTGGGGCACAGGGTGGCGGTTGCCTCAGCACAGATCTCAAGCTCGGCTCAGCCCCACGCTTGGCAGGGCGGGCGGCGAAGCTGTTGTGGTGGGGAGCCACCCGCTACTATTGCCCTAGCCGCAGCGCATAGAGCCGTCCGCTTTGCGTGGGGATATAGAGCATGCGCTGCTCGCTCGTCTCATCGAGTAGGGGCGTACTGCTCAGTGTACCGCGCAGCAGCAACCACCACGCCAGCCTGCCATCCGGCTGTACTGCCAGCAGGCGATCATCAGCAGTGCCGATATACAGCGTGCCATCACGGGCTTGGATCGGTGCAGCCGCAAGGCGACTGCCCGCCGCATACTGCCACACGATCTGCCCATCCTGCTGGGCTAGGGCGGTGAGTGTGCCGCGCTGATCGGCGATGTAGAGACGGTTGTCACGCCCGATC
>CALCJV010000107.1 GCA_937967405.1 uncultured Chloroflexales bacterium
GCGGGCTTACCCGCGTGGATGCTCGATGCGGGCGATGCAGGAGTTCCAGCCCCGCCGCTCGATGCGGCAGATGATGCGGGCTTACCCGCGTGGATGCTCGATGATAGTGACTCAAGTATTGGCAGCAGTTTACCTGATGTAGACGCAAGCATACCGGCGTGGATGCTCGATGCGGGCGATGCAGGAGTTCCGGCCCCGCCGCGCGATGCAGCAGATGATGCGGACGTACCCGCGTGGATGCTTGACGATGCTAAACCAAGCTCACCTCCAAGCACAAGCCCATCACCAGCTGCCTCACCGGCTGCCCCAGTTCCGCCATCTGTGCCAGATGGCGCAGATATGCCCGCTTGGTTGCTGGATGATGACCAGCTTGGGGAGCCACCTTTGCCGGGCACGAGTGAAACGGCCTTACCGGCGTGGCTGCGTGGCGCGGAGGCTGATCCGATTAGTCCCGCCCGTCCTGCTGAAACATCACCGCGCCGCACCGTACCCCTAGAGCCGATCACCCCCGGTGAGAATACTGGCGCGTTTCTTGGTGTTACCGACCTTCCAGCGTGGTTGCGCCAACCGGAGCCAGAGCTGGATGCACCGCCTCAGCCACAGCCCGGCGATATGTCTCTCAGCGAAGCGCGGGCTGTAAACTGGCTCTCAAAGCTTGGGCGCGAGCAGGATGACGGCAATCTGAGCGTCATGCCTGAAGCGCAAGCTACTCCCCCCCCGATCCAGCTTGCCCTACCCACGTTCTCACGCACGCCCGCCCAGCTTCAGGCCGTCAGCCTCCTTAATGGACTGTTGCAGCAGCCCTATCCTGAAGCTGCGCCCGTGCCGCACGCCGCGCCGCCGAAAGCGTGGGAAAAGATTGGACTTGAGCGGGTCTTATATGTGCTGTTGGCCCTCGTGCTGCTAGTTGGCGCACTCCAACCGAACCTTGCTGGTGAGATGCGCTTTCGCCCTGCTGGCGCAACCGATACTGCCGCAGTGCTTGAACAGATCAATACCCTGCGTGCCGATGATACGGTGCTACTGGCCTACGAATGGGATGCCCAGCGCATCAGTGAGCTACAGCCGCTCGAACGGGCCGTGCGCGATCACTTGATTGACCAAGAGGTTGGCTTTATCTCGGTCAGCACCGATCCACAGGGCACGATCCTGTCGTTCGATCTACGGGATGCCCTGCAAAGTGCAGGGTATCAGGGGCAGGGAATTGACTACATTCTGCTCGGCTATCGCCCCGGCGGTGAGCTAGCCCTGCGGAGCCTCGCCCAAGATTTCCGTGCGACGCTGCGCTCCGATTTCACCGGACGTGATGCCTCGCAGGGTGCGCTAGCGAACGACCTCGCCACGGGCGATCCGCGCCTCGAAACGATCAACGATTTGGCCATGATCGTTGTCATGGCGGATCAGGTGCAGGATGTGCAGGGCTGGATGGAACAGGTTGTGCCGCGCACCAATGATGTCCCCATCCTGTTTCTCTTGCCCGCCGAGATTGCACCGGTTGTGCAACCCTATCTTAAACAGCCCAACATCTACGCCCTAGTCGGCAAAGGCGATGCACTCGCCTATGATGCAACCCGCCAAGTTACCCGCAGCGAGACGCTCAGTGCGCCCTTGCTGGATGGGCAAGTGGCATTTGCGATCTTCGCCTTCCTGATCCTGTTGCTCTTGGGCATCGTCCTGTCACCGCTCTTTTCATTGAAGAAGGAACGCTAGAAACGGTATGGATCCACTGATCTCTGGTGGCATTGCCGCCCTGCTCACGCTCATCGTCCTGAGCCGCATATTCGGCGACAGCCCAATCTTTCGCGCCGCGCAGTACCTCTTCGTCGGTGTGTCACTCGGTTACGTCTTTGTCGTGTTATACCATCAAGTTCTGCTGCCCAATACCGAGCGCATGCTGAGGAGCATTGTGCGCGGTGATCTCGCTACCGCATTGGTGCAAGCCGTGCCGTTCCTGCTCTTACTGCTGCTGATCCCGCGCATCGCCGGCCCCCTGCGGCTCTCGTGGCTGGCCAACTTCCCACTAGGGCTAATCTTCGGGGTCGGGGTTGGCTTGGCATTGGTGGGCGCACTGATCGGCACGATTATCCCGCAAGTCCTCGCCACCATAACCGTTCCGGCAGGCGATCTGGCGGCTCTGATCGGGGCGATGGTGCTGCTGATCGGCATCATTGTCACGCTGAATGCCTTCTTCTTCACCACCACTGATGATAGTTCATCAGGGCGATTTATTCGCGCAACTGGGCGCATCGGGCGTGGTATCCTGCTGATCACCTTTGGCTTCTTTCTCGCCAGCGCACTGGTAACCTATCTGACCGCCCTCAACGAACGCTTCAACTTTCTGGTCGGCTTCTTTCGCTAAATCGGGGAGCATACGATGAGCTTGACTGGCGATAAACTCGGCTCGGTACTAGTTGCCGACATCGGAACCGTAACTACCCGCGTCACCCTAATTGACACGGTAGATGGCGAATCCCGCTTCATTGCACAGGCAGTAGCTCCAAGTAGCATCGAAGCTCCGCACCACGATGCGTTAGTCGGGATTATCGAGGCGACACATCAGATCGCTCGTCTCACGGATCGGGTGTTGCTCGATGATGGGCGGCTGATCTTTCCCCAGAACAGTGAGCGCAACGGGATCAATCATATTGTTGTGACAACGAGCGCGGCAAGCCCGATGGCGGTTCTTATTGTGGGCATTGCCCACGATGTCTCGGCCCGCAGCGCAGCCCGCGCTACACGTTGCACCTATACGACTATTGTGCAGGAAGTCACCCTCGATGATGCCACCTTGCAGCCTGATCTGCGCCACTCGTGGGTGGAACGGCAGGTGCAGCGCATGCTGGAGCAACGCCCCGATGTGGTTGTGTTTGCGGGCGGGATCGAAAATGATGCAAACGCACCGAATGACGTGGTACAACGCCTTGCCCATATCGTGGCGTTTGCGCTGCGACAGATCAATACCAACACCGCCGCCGAAAGCGGCACCACTGACATTCCGCCTGTGCCCGTGATCTACGCTGGCAATACGGCCTCGCGGTCAGTCGTTGAGCAGGCCATCGGCTCCACCGCACCACTCGTATTCGTAGACAATCTCCGTCCAACGCTAGCCCAAGAACGGCTCGAACCTACCCGCCAAGAACTGACCCGCATCTATGCCGAGCGCATGCTCCCGACCTTGCCCGGCTACACCGCGCTGCAAATGCGAAGTAGCACGCTCCCTAGTTCGGTCGTAGATGCCACTGGCCTTATGACCCGCTTCTTTGCGGAGCAGACTGACCGTCACGTCCTCACGGTAGATATTGGCTCGGCGGCAAGCATGGCGTTGTATGCTGCGCCCGCACAGTATATCCCGACGGTATTGAGCGGGCTAGGGACAGGCTACGGCATTCTGGAGCTAGTGCAGCAGTGCCCTCTAGAACAGATCCAACGCTGGCTGCCCTTTGCGATGCCCGAACAGGAACTCGCGCAATGGCTCTACAATAAAGCTCTGCATCCGCACCTGATTCCGGCCAGCCTCGAAGACCTTTTGATTGAGCATGCCCTAACCCGCGAACTGCTCACATTGCTGCTGAACACCGCACAGGATGAACTGCCCACCCTCAACTACGAGATGCTGATTGCTGGGGGCGGCGTATTGGCTCACGCCCCGCCCGGTTTGGCCACACTGACGTTGCTCGACGCACTCCAGCCAAGTGTCGAGCATACCGCCTTTGCGCTTGACTTGCATCTCGACAAAGCCGGACTAATGCCTGTCGCAGGGGCGTTGGCGAAGCTCAGTAGCGATGCTGCGCTGACGTTGTTCGAGCGTGATCTGCTTAACAATACCCCGCTTGCTACCGTGATTGTTGCGCTCGGCGAAGGAGCTGTCGGCAAGCCTGCGCTCGAAGCCGAACTGACCGATAGCTACGGCAAACGCCAGCTGGTGCGGATTGCCCATGGCCAGATTGTGCGGCTGCCACTTGCGCCGGGCGTGCGCGGGCAGATCCGCCTGAAGCCGAGCGGGGGAGTGCGAATCGGCAGCAATGAACCGGGCGCGGCAGTTGCCTCTGAGGTGGGCGTGCTAGAGGGGAGCTTGCTTGGGGTCGTGATTGATGCGCGTGGTCGCCCGTTGCGCCTGCCCAAAGATGAGACCCAACGGCAGCAGTTATTGTGGGAGTGGCTGGTTGCGCTCGGTGCAGCTAAAGGTATATCGCCTTACACGGGCATGCCGCTCAGCAATGTCCCTGCGATTGAGGCATCAACCGTTGCGGTTGGCATTGCTGGAGCCACCGCCGTTGGGGTCGCCGCCAAGCACGGGCTGTTCGGCGAACGCAAGCAGCCGGATGCACCCGCGCCTGTCACACCTATTGCCAGCGATGCGCCTGCACCTGCGCCTGCGTCGGCCAAACCCAAGCGGGGCCTGTTCGGCGGCGGCAAACCGCAAGCCGCACCTACGCCGGTTCCGCCCGCGCCTGCCGCACCGGCAGTCAGTGGCAGCGATGTGCCTCCCCCACCCGCACGGCCTGCCCCCGCCCAACCGAAGCGCGGGTGGTTCGGCGGCGGCAAACCGCAAGCCGCACCTACGCCGGTTCCCCCCGCGCCTGCCGCGCCTATTGCCAGCAATGCGCCCGCACCTGCGCCTGCGTCGGCCAAACCCAAGCGGGGCTTGTTCGGCGGCGGCAAGCAGCCGGATGCACCCGCGCCTGTTACGCCTATTACGCCAACTGCGAGCGATGCGCCTCCCCCACCTGTACCACTTGCTTCTGCGCCAGACACTCCGCCAAAACGTGGGCTAGTCAGCTTTAATAGTAGCAAGTCTGCCACTCAGCCACCTGCTAGTGCGCCACCCGCACCAGCTGCTCCGCCCAGCACGCGCATCTCGCTCGAAGACCTCGCCGCACAAGATGCCGCATCTCAGCCACCCGCCAGTGCGCCACCCGCACCAGCTGCTCCGCCCGGTACGCGCATCTCGCTCGAAGACCTCGCCGCACAGGATGCCGCTCGCTCGCCACATCCTACTGCACCGGCGGCCACGTCTGGACAACGAGTGGCGCTCGATGATCTCCGCAAGCAAGAGTTGTCGGGCAGCACAATGAACCCCGAAGCCAAGCGGCTCCAACAGGATTTGGATGCCTTGCGCGGCACGTTGGGTCAAGAAGAGCCGAAGCGCGGCTGGTTTGGGCGCAAAAAAAAGTAACCCACGCGAGGATATGTCCTGCGTGGGTGCTCTCCAAGCACCTGTTACCTACACTTAGCTACGCTAGCTCTGCTGGTCGTTGCGCGGGATCGGCTGCCCCGTGTAGGGATCATACTGCCACTCACCCGTTGGGTCTTGGGCAGGCGGTAGTTGTGCGGGTTGCTGTACGGGCTGGGCAGTGCCTTCGATCAGCTGGACACTCCCAGTTGGCTCTAGCGGAATAATAATCCACAGCAGAATGTAGATCAGCGGTGTAACCCCCATAAACAACACACTCGCTGCAACAATTAAGCGAATGATCGTACTGTCAATCGAGAGGTAATCAGCAAGACCACCGCACACCCCACCCAACATCCGATCTTTGCTTGAACGGTACAAACGGTTTTTCATTCTTCTTCCCCGTAACTCCAATAGCATTGTATCCTCATCGCTATGACGTAGCGAGCACACCAGATGTTGCAGGACGTATGGTACACTATATACAGAGTAGGAACCAACAATAGAGACCGTACCGCTTGGGAACAACAAACGGTAGGGCTAGAAAATACTGCAACTGCGATGCAACATCAACGCCTGTACCGCTTTGCGTGGGCAGTGCTGATCTACACCCTGAGTGTAATTTTGTGGGGCGCATTCGTGCGAGCCACTGGCTCTGGCGCAGGCTGTGGCAGCCATTGGCCCCTCTGCAACGGCGCAATCATCCCCCGTGACCCGCACCTTACCACGATCATCGAATTTGGCCACCGGATCACCAGTGGGCTTGCCCTCGTGCTGGTTGTGGTGCTGCTTGTGTGGGTCTTGCGGGTGTTGCCACATGGCGCACGGGCCCGCCCTAGCGCGTGGTGGGTCGTCTTTTTTATGCTCACCGAGTCGCTGATTGGTGCAGCTCTCGTCTTGATGGAACTCGTTGGCGATAACGACTCGGTGCATCGGGCGATCTGGATGGCCGCCCATTTGCTGAATACGTTCTTCCTGATCGCCGCGCTGAGTCTCACCATCTGGTGGCTCGGCGGTGGCGCGGGCTTGCGGCTCCGCCAACACCGCAGCATGAGCATTGCGCTGGGAATTGCATTGGTGGGCATGCTCTGGCTCGGCATGAGTGGCGCAGTCGCCGCACTCGGCAATACGCTATTTCCATCGGCGACCTTGATAGACGGCATCCGCCAAGATTTCTCGCCCACCGCGCATTTCCTGATTCGGCTGCGAGTCTTCCACCCTTTAATCGCGGGCGTGGTTGGGCTGTATGTGCTGCTGCTCGTGGGCTACATTGATTACCGCACGCCCACGCTGCTGGCCGCCCGCCTGACGCGCCTGCTGCTGATGCTCTTCGGGCTGCAAATGGTAGCAGGCATGCTCAACCTTGTACTGATGGCTCCGGTGTGGCTGCAACTGACGCACCTGCTCCTCGCCAACCTGATTTGGATTGCGACGATCTTCCTTGCCACCGAGAGCCTCTCGCAGCCTACCTTGCGCCCAGCCCGCCTCACACTCCCGCAACGCTATCAGGGGTCGGGGGTCAGGTGACAGGTGTCAGGCTCAGCCCAGACGGGCCCGCAAGGCTAGCAATCTGGCTCGCTCCTAACACCTACCCCCTAGCCCTTAAAACCTCAGCTTGTTGCGGCAGGGTCGCGCTCCACCACAATCACCTCCAGCGTGCGCGGCCCGTGCACGCCCTCGACACGGTTCAGCTCGATGTCGGAGGTGGCCGAAGGACCTGAGATGAAGGTGAGTGGGCGACGCTCCTGCACAATGGTGGGGTGGAGCGCACGGATTGCCTCCGGCACAATCCCGACAATCTGATCCGTGAAGACCACGCACAAGTGATAATCGGGGACGAGCGTGATCGCCCGTCGCCCTTGATACGCCCCACTATCGAGGATGATCGTGCCGGTCTGGGCAATCGCCAGCGCACAGCCCGTCAGCACACCATCGCTTGCGTCGAGGTTCTCATTCGAGAGCGGATCGGTGCGGCTATCCGCTCTGGTGTCAATCTCCGCTCGCTCCTTGATCTCAGCCAGCCACGCCTCAGGCAGATCATCCGGCACAATCAGCCGCGACAGCTTGCGTGCCTGACAGATCAGCGCAATCTCGTGGGCAAGCTCAGCTTCACGCACGCGATGCACAATCGCCTTGTAATCTACCGTGAACTCGATAAACTGCTCAATGATCGCCTCCCGCGCGGCCGTGCTATGCTGCTGGTAGTCACGGGCGACAGGCACATCCTCTGGGCGTTCGGTAGGCGGCACGTCGCGCAGGGCTGCACGAATCTGCCCAAGCATGGTGCTGCGGGCATCACCAATCTGTTGCACATCACTCACGAGCGCACCCCCTCTGCGGTCGAGCCGCCCTGCGCCTGCCGCTTGCGCCACCAATCCCGAAACGACTGCTGCGGTACGGGGCGCAGATCACGCACCGTCGTCCAGCCTGCGAGCTTGCCCGGCAGCGCATCAATCTTGCCGCCATGCACGAACGGCAACTGCCCGATCCGAGCCAGCCGTTGCGCGGCTTCATAGCGGCGGCGATTGCTGAAGATGTACGACAGGGCTTTCATCACGACCCCCTCTTGGTACTCATAGGTATGCACCCGTCGCTCCTTCTGATGTTGGCGCACCACCTTCGCCCGTAGATGCACCAGCACTTCGGGGATGTTGATCTTTACTGGGCAAACTTCATAGCACGCGCCGCACAGCGAAGAGGCAAACGGCAACGATGCGGCATGCTCCGTGCCGACGAGCTGCGGGGTCAGGATCGCCCCAATCGGGCCCGGATAGACCGAGTTGTAGGCGTGCCCACCGGTGCGCTCATACACCGGACAGATATTCAGGCACGCACTACAGCGAATGCAGTTGAGGGCTTGTCGCCCAATCTCATCCGCGAGCGTATTGATGCGTCCATTGTCCAGCAGGACAAGGTGAAACTCCTGTGGCCCATCACTCGCAGCCACGCCCGTCCAAAAGGTCGTATAGGGGTTCATGCGCTCGCCTGTCGAGGAGCGCGGCAGCAGCTGCATAAACACCTCGAAGTCCTGCCACGTCGGGATCAGCTTCTCAATGCCCATCACCGAGATCAGCACCGGTGGCAGCGTCAAGCACATCCGCCCGTTGCCTTCCGACTCGACCACACACACCGTGCCGGTCTCAGCGACGGCAAAGTTTGCGCCACTGATCGCCACCTTCGCGCTGAGAAACTTCTGGCGCAGGTGGCTGCGGGCGGCACGGGCAAGATCGGCGGGCACGTCGGTTAAGCCCGCGACATGCTCAGGGGCGAGGTTGTCGAGGAAGATTTCGCGGATCTCTGAGCGGTTCTTGTGGATCGCCGGCACAAGGATGTGGGATGATTTCTCGTTGGCCAGCTGGATAATCAACTCAGCGAGGTCGGTCTCAAATGCGGTAATCTGGGCTTCGGCAAGGGCTTCATTCAAGCCAATCTCCTCCGTCGTCATAGACTTCACCTTGACTACTTCGGAGGTTCCGTGCTGCTGCACCAAGCGCGTCACAATCTGGCAGGCTTCGGCCGCATCGCGGGCCCAGTGCACATGCCCACCCGCCCGTTGCACCGATTGCTCCAGTTCCAGCAGATAGTGATCGAGGTGGCGCAGGGTGCGCTCTTTGATCGCCCGCCCCGCTTCGCGCAAGCCCTGCCAATCTTCCATCTCATGCACAACTTCAGCCCGTTTGGTGCGGATAGTCTGTGTGGCTTTGCCCAAATTGCGGCGCAGTTGCGTATCAGCTAGGGCAGTTTTGGCCGCATCGGTAAAGGACAGCATAGGAATGTAGACGGTTGACATGATTATTTTCGCTCCTCTGTGCTAGCAAGAATCTCGGCAATGTGCGCTGTGCGAACCCCCGTGCGTTGGCGGCTAAGGGCCCCACCAATATGCATCAGGCACGAGGTGTCGGCGGCTACCAGCACCTCAGCATGGGTATCCAACACATGGCGCAGCTTATCGCTGAGCATCGCAATAGATGTATCGGCATTCTTGATTGCAAATGTACCGCCAAAGCCACAGCACTCTTCAGCGGCTGGCAGCTCGACAAAATCAATCCCGCGTACCGCCCGCAGCAGGCGTGTCGGGCGATCCCCGACGTGCAGCACCCGCAATGAGTGGCAGGTGGGGTGATAGGTCACACGGTGGGGGAAGTATGCGCCTACGTCCTCAACCTTGAGTACGTCGGTGAGAAATTCAGTCAGTTCGTAGGTGCGTGGGAGCAGAAGGCGCACTTCTTCGGCAAGGCGGGCATCATCGGCAACTTCGGCCACACGCGGGTAGAATTCGCGGATCATCCCCAAGCACGAAGCTGAAGGTCCCACGACAACTTCGGCATCGCGGAACACTTCCACGAAGTGCCGTACAAGTGGGATCGTCTCCAATTGGTAGCCCGTATTGAAGTGCATCTGCCCGCAGCAGGTCTGCTCAAGCGGCACATCTACGGTGTGGCCCAGCCGTTCGAGCACCCGCACCGTTGCCTGCCCAACTTCGGGAAAGAGCGTGTCGTTGAAGCACGTGATAAAGAATGTTACTCGCACAGCACACCTCGCATCGCTGCGGGGGAGCGTGTATCAACTTTGATCAAGGTGGTATCCTCTCTGCTTAGGGCGCATGCGCCATTAAGATCGGGGGTGGAGTGAATGTCTTCGTAAACGTATTATACACGTTCTCACACAGTTGCGGGGCAGCCGGACTAAGGCGCGGCATGGCGGCGGTAATAGGTGGCGATCTGCTCATCGGCTTGCGCCAACGCATCGAGCATATCGGCGTAGCGCAGGCTGGCCCACAGCTCTGGGTGGAATTGGATCACGCCCGTGGATGGATCATACTGCATCAATTTCTGGATGAGGAACCGATCTAGCGGGTACTTCTCGATCAGGGCTTGTACTGCTGCATCGCTCACCGCCGCCGGATCAGCCGCGAGCGGACTCTGGTACTCAGGCGGCAGCCCTGCCTGCTTGCGCTGCACATAAAACGCCCGAAACGCCTGCACCACCGCTGCCATCTGCGCCTGCCCATCGCGGTTGAGGGTTGCCACAATCGCCTTGAACAGCACCGGCTTGTAGGATTTGGTCAGGCGTTCGCTGCCCATAAAATCGAGCAACGCCTGCCGCCACTGGGCTGCATCCTGTGGCGCATCCGCCACGCCCAGCTGGGTGCGGATCGGCTCCACCCGTTCGCGCCGAAAGGCGTAGGTGGTGTGGCTACCACGCTGGATCGTCTGATCGGGGCTGAGCTTGCCCGCTGCCACCCAAGCGCGGATCGTCGTCGGGTCTACGCGCAAGGCATATGCCAGGGCCCGCACCGAGATCAGATCGGGAGGCTCTGGCTCTGGTTCGGGCGTAATCTGGTAGTATTGATCGGGCGACTCAGCTAGGCTGCTTGGGTGTGCACGCGCCTCGAAATCGGCGAAGTAGCGTTCATCCAGCACGAGCGCCGCCCGCGCATGCTCATCCGGAGCTACGCCGATCTGGTGGTGCAGCATCAGGTGGATGATCTGATCGCCGTCTATCCCGTGAATATGCGGCACAGGGTCTTTCAGCTTGGCCCGTGCGCCCTTCGAGAACTGCCCGTTGGTGATGAAGATGCCGTGCGCGTAGCGTGGCGAGAGCGCACCGACAAACCGATCTATGTCGGGGCGGGGCACGCTCTTGCGATACCGTTTGACTTGCACAGCAGTCGGAATGCGAAACGCACCCGTATCGAGGATACCTTCCGCATCTAGCCCTGCATCACCCACGTAGCGTGTTACCCGCACCTCGTGCAGCCCAAGATAGGTGAGCAGATCACCCGCGAAGTATTCAAAGGCACGCGGCGAAAGATTTACCAAGCGGGTACGCAACGCAGCCCAGATCGGTGTCGCTTTCATCGTAGCGGGTATAGGTTCTTTGGGCATCATAAGACTGCTCAGGACAACTGTTTGGCCGCTAACGTAGGGATCAAATACCCCTGTGTAATAGTATAGCAGACCCTTCGTCAAGTGTAATAACGCAAGTTCACAACTACTATAATAAAAGGGGCTTGCATATCATGGTAAACCTCTGTACAATGAGAGAAATTTCTATTTCTGAAATATCTTGTGTTTATGGGTAAGCTGGCGGTAGGATAGATTATGAGCTTGTCGCATGGCTAATCTGCTTGGTTCGCCCACCACATCGCGCACATGGCGCGAGCAAGCCTTGATCCGCGCTTTACGGGTGATCTTCTGGGTGCTTGCGCCGATCTTTGGGTATATCTTTTGGCTCACCCTGAGCCGCCAATCTGTGATCGGCACGCTGTTCTCGGCCCTCGTGCTCTTCAGCTGCTGGGCAAGTGCCTTTGCCCCCAACATCCGCTACTCTACTCGCGCCGCGACCCTGCTCACGATCATGTATGTCGGCGGGACATACTGGCTGATTGTCAACGGCGTGCCCGGCATCGGGCGCGTCTATCTGCTGGTGTTTGTTGTAGTTGCTGCCCTCGTGCTAGATTTCCACGCCGCACTTGCGCTGTGGCTGTTTGGCGTGCTGACGATGGGCATCATCTTCTGGGGCTTCACCGCCGAGTGGCTGATCATCCCCATCCGCCTCAATGAGCGCATGTATACAGATGTGTGGCTCTTCCTGCTGTGGTTTGTGCAGACGCTGATCAGTGGCGGCTTGGTGCTCGCTATCGTGCGGCTGGTACGCTCGTTCCAGCGCACGCTGCACACCGCTGAAACTAACCAAGCCGCGCTCACCCAGCTCAACCAAGAGCTGGAGCAGCGCATCGCCGCACGCACCGCCGAACTGCGCCAGCAGCAGGCCCTCTTTCAAACCTTTCTCGACAATGCCCCTATTGCCATTTATGCCAAAGACCTTGAGGGTCGCTACACACTCGGCAATCAATACATGGCCACGCAGATGGGGATCGAACGAGTTGAAGATTTTCTGGGGAAGCGCGACCAAGACTTCCCCGTCCACAATGCAACACAGGCATGGGCAGACCAAGCCAACGCAGTGATCCGCACCCGCAGCGTCGTCACCGAAGAAGTGATCGTACCCACCCGTCACGGTTCGCGGACGTATCTTGATGTCAAATTCCCGTTGCATACACCGAGCGGTGAGCTGTACGGTATCGCGGGTGTCGCCACCGATATTACCGAGCGCAAGCATGCCGAAGAACGGCTGCAAGCCCTCACGCGCCAAATGGAGGCGGTGCAGCGTTTAGCGCAGGTGGGCGGCTGGGAAGTAGACCTGCGAACGCAACAAACCTTCCTTTCGCCTGTTGCCTGCCAGATTCACGAAATCCCTGAAGGAACCGTGATGACGATCCATGAATCAACCGAATTTTATCCCACCGAGACCCGCCCGATGTTCACCAAACTCCATACGCGCCTGCTTGAAGACGGCACACCCTATGAAGTCGAAGTGCCTTTCATTACAGCCACAGGGCGCAAACGGTATGTCCGTTTGAATGCTCAGCCACGCTACACCAACGGCACAATTACCCATTTATACGGCTCGATCCAAGATGTGACCGAGCGCAAACGCGAGGAGCTTGAGCTACGGGCAGCCCGCGATCAAGCTGAACAAGCCAACCGCGCCAAGAGCAGCTTCCTTGCCAATATGTCGCACGAACTGCGAACCCCGCTCAATGCCATTCTGGGCTTCACCCAATTGATGCTGTACGATCAAGGTGTGCTGCCCCAACACGTAGCCTACCTCAAGACTATCAACCGCAGTGGGGAACACCTGCTGCGGCTGATCAACGACGTGCTGACCCTCGCCAAGATCGAAGCGGGTCAAGCGGCCCGCTCAGACACGAGCTTCAATCTTATGGCTATGCTGGACGAGCTAGAGCAGATGTTCCTGCTCCGCGCCCGCGAGAAGCACCTCACGCTACGCTTTGATCTAGCGGCAGACCTACCGCAGACAATCATTGCCGATCAGACCAAGCTGCAACAGGTGTTGATCAATCTGCTCGCCAATGCGGTCAAGTTTACCCAGCGCGGGCAGGTTGTCCTCACCGTTGCGCCGATTGCCGCCCCTGATTCGGAGGCTCCCGCTGACCGACTGGATACACACATCTGGTTGCGCTTCAGCGTGCGGGATACCGGCAGCGGCATCGCCGCTACGGATCTGTCCCGCATCTTCAAAGCCTTTGTGCAGACCGAAAATGGCAAGCAACAGGCGGGCGGCACGGGGCTTGGCTTGGCGATTAGCGATCAGCTTGTACAGATCATGGGCGGCACACTGCACGTCGAGAGCAAGGTTGGCGTTGGGAGTCACTTCTGGCTCGATCTCCCGATCCAGCTTAGCACTGCCAGCCCTTCCATCTTAGCCCCAGAATCCAACGGCTGGCATGTCCTTGCCCCCGATCAGCCGCGCTACGAGATTCTCGTGGTCGAAGATCAGCCCGACAACCTGCACCTGATCTGCACTGCCCTGCACCGCATCGGCTTCCAGACAAGCTCGGCCACGAATGGGGCCGATGCCTTGATTCTCATGGCCCTCGCACAACCCGACCTGATCTTGATGGATATGCGGATGCCGATTATGGACGGACCGACCACTGTTCAGCAGATCCGCGCCGTGTCTGCGTGGGAGCAGATCCCGATTGTTGCCCTTACTGCCAGCGTCTTTGATCAAGACCTGCACACCATCCACATGCTGGGCTGCAACGCCGTGTTGCAGAAGCCCTTCAGCTTGGGCGATCTGTATGAAGTGTTACGGGAACAGCTCGGCGTAGCATTTGTGCCTGCCCCCACAATTGCCCCTTTAGAACCGCCTGTAGACCCTGACCCTGCTCGCCCCGATCCGGCTAGGCTAGCATACACGCCTAGCCCCGCACCTGCCGCACCATATCTGCCACCGGACAATACTGCCCCCGATCCCGCACACTTGCCCGCAGGGTGGGCAACTCAGATGCAAGCCGCCCTTGATCGCGGCTTGGTCCACCAGATTCGGGCACTGCTTGCGCCCTTCGAAGCCAGCCACCCCGCCTTCTTTGCCCGCCTCTCAGCCATGCTCGAACGGCATGACTATGATGCACTGGAGCTGATCTTACAGCCCTACTTAGCACCGGTGTCATCTCCGGTGGAGCAACCCGTATGAACACCCAGATTATCCTCGTTGTAGATGATGCCTTGCCGAATCTGCACCTGCTGAGTGTGGTGCTCAATCGGCGCGGCTACCGGGTTGTCACCGCTACCACCGGAGCCGAAGCCCTGCGCCAAGTGCGCCAAGCCCCACCGAGCCTGATTATTCTTGATATGATCCTGCCCGATATGGATGGCTTCAGTGTTTACCAACAGTTGCAAGCCAACCCAGACCTGCAAGCTATTCCGGTAATCTTTGCCAGTGCGCTCAACCCAACTGACGGACTCTTCCAAGAGCACCCTGAATTGGCGCATGTGCCGTGGCTTGCCAAGCCCTTTATGATTAATGATCTACTGCAATCTATCGAAACCGCGCTGCAATCTGCCGCCGCCGCTACCCCGCCCGCTGCCGAGCAGCCGAAAGCCATCCCCCCTGAAGCGTATGTCGCCCACATGGCCCAGTCTGTGAGAGGCACAATCCTGATCGTGGATGATACCCCCGACAATCTTAACCTCCTCAGCCGCATCCTCGCCGACTACGGCTACACGATCCGCACGGCTGCAACAGGCTCCCGCGCCCTGCGCTCGATAGCCAGCGAACCGCCTGATCTGATCCTGCTCGATATTATGCTGCCCGATCTGAGTGGCTATGAGATCAGCAAGCAACTCAAGTACGACACGGCAACAGCCCACATCCCGATCATCTTCATCAGTGCGCTCGATAGCCTTGAGGACAAACTGCGGGCGTTCCAGATGGGTGGCGTAGATTATATTACCAAGCCCTTTCAGAGTGCCGAAGTGCTCGCCCGCGTCCACACCCACCTCATGCTCCGCGACAGTATGCGCCAGCTCGAACAGCGCAACCAGCAACTTCACCTGCTCAATCAGATTGGCGCAATCGGCTTGCAAGCCCGCTCCAGCGATGATTTCTGGGAGAGCATCCTGCCCCTGCTGTATACCTTGTTTGCAACCAAAGACATAGCATTCTATCGCTACGATGGGATTCTCAACCAACTGCTAACTGTCAGCGCGCCGCTTTATATTTGGGACGAACCGCAGGTATTTACGCCGCAGAGCTGTGCGGTGATGGGCCCGCAGAAACATTACCAATGCACTGCCAGCGACCCTAGCCGTCGCTGCTGTCGCATGGGCAGTTCGGCAACGGCGGAAACCAGCCTCGACACCCTGTGCATGCAAATCAGCACACCGTCGCTCGTGTTCGGCGTGCTGCACCTGCGCTACCCCGCCGACAGTCTCCGCAATGATCCCCGCCTTGCTAGCCTCGTCGAGACTACCTGCAATCTGCTTGCCCTCACGTTTGCCCGCTTACACGAGTATACCAATCTCTACATGAAGAGTATTGTAGACCCAGTAACCGGCTTGTTCAATCGGCAATACTTCAACGAACTAGTCCGGCGCGAGGTTGAACGGAGCCAGCTTAATAGCCAACCCACCAGCATGATCCGCTTTGAACTCGATCATTTTGCCCGCTACACCGAGCAGCACGGCTCTCGCGCCACCGATCAGATGCTCAGTCATTTGGGCGATCTGCTGCGGCGCACGCTCCGCGTCACCGACCTCGCGTGCCGCATTGGAGCCGATGATTTCGCCGTTGTGTTGCCCAACACCACTGTGGACGAAGCCACCCAACAGGCGGAGCAGCTACGCCAAGCAATTGCACTCCTCGAACCGCACGAACAGATCACCGCCTCGCTGGGGGTTGCCGCGACCCACCGCTCCGGTACATCGCTCCTACAATTCTTGTATGCTGCGGAGCGTGCTGTGCAGGCCGCAAAACAGCGCGGGCGCAATCAGGTAGTACAGGCGGATGCAGCACAATAACCTCGTGCTTGCGCCTACCAGCCCATGCTACCGGGGCCCCCTTTGAAGGGCCCAACAATGTCGGAGGTAATCCACCCACCATAAAAGCCGCCCGGCTGTGGCTGCACCAGTTCGCCATCTACATAGCACCCATCCATTGGAGCTGCGTAGAACGCGACGTAATCTTTGATCGCGGCATAGGCTGCCGTCGGGCAGGGATAATACCAAGCCACATCGGCGGCCGTCTTGTCCCCCACGCGCAGCGTGTAGTAGTGCGCTTGCCCCTTCCATTCGCAAAATGACGTGCGTGGGGTAGCGGTGAGGTACTGCATCTGAAGATCCTCTGGGGGCAGGTAGTACGTTGGCGGGTGGCTTGTCTCGAGCAGGCGCAATGCCCGCCGTGTGTCAGCCACCGTGACCCCATTGAAGATAATCTGGATATGCCGCGAGGTTGGTTCAAGGCGCGGCGGGCGTGGATAATCCCACACCGACTCTTGCCCAACTTGGGGCGCAATAGGCTGCGGACGACGAAACATACCATCCTCCTCTGTTGCGTGTGACACCAGACACCACGTTCTTATTCCAGTATACCAGTTTCGGCACACCGTGTCCGGCAATTGCCGCACCACCTGATCTGCGCTATACTACTAGCATGATTGTATACCTTTTTCAACGTGCAGCCGAACCACCCGATTCAACTCAACAGCGTTCCTAGAGCGAGAAAGGCAGCGCACATGGCGCACGAAACGACCGAGAAACAACCCCGTTCGCACCCTCGCCGCCGCCATCTTGTAAGCACCGCTGGGCCGACTGAGAAGGAGCGGGAGTACTTAGAGGTTATCTACTACCTCAATGCCCGCGACGAACCAATCATCGCTGCCCGCCTTGCGCGGTGGATGGGCGTGCAGCCACCGACTGTGACCCATATTCTGCGCCAAATGGAAGAGAAGCAGTATATCACCCGCAACGAACGCGGTGAAATCGCCCTGACGGCGACAGGCTACCCGCTCGCTGAAGGGGTGGTGCGGCGGCATCGCATTCTAGAGCGGTTCCTTGCCGATGTATTGCATATGCCATGGTATCTGTTGCACGAAGAAGCGGTACGCATGGAGCACGCACTTTCGCCATCCTTACTCACCTACATTGAGCGGGCCGTAGGTGATGTGCATACCTGCCCACACGGAAACCCCATTCCGGGTCGGGCCAGCCCCACCTACAACGGCCCAACGCGGCTTGATGCCGCGCCCCTACACAGCGTCTTCACTGTGCGCCGCGTGATCGAAGAAGCCGAAGAAGACATGGAATTGATGCGCTATCTGCAAGCCAACGAACTCATGCCCGAGGCCCAATTTACGATTGCCGAAACCTCGCCCGCCTATGGCGTAACCCTCCAACGCCGCCATTATACGATTACGGTATCGCCAGAGATTGCCGCTGTGCTGTGGGGCGACATTGCCCCTTCACTGCCTAAGCAGGAGGATTAAATGACCACGCTTGACCGCGCCGATGTGCTTGCGCTGTTGCAGCAGCAGCTGCCCGATACAGCCCTGAGCCTTGCCCAAGCCGATCTGCGCCATGCCAATCTCGAAGGGCTTGATCTGCGCCGCGCCGACTTGACGGCCAGCCGGCTGGGTGCAGCTAGCTTGCGCCGGGCCAACTTAACAGATGCCACACTGGTAGAAGCAGATCTGACTGGAGCTGACCTTAGCCAAGCCATGCTGACCGGAGCCGACCTGCGCGGAGCTAATCTGCATAAGGCGAACTGCTCCCAAGCAAGCCTTGCGGATGCCGTGCTGCGCGACGGACAACTCCAGCAAGCCGATCTGCGCCGCGCCTCCCTGATTGGAGCAGTGCTATCGGGAGCCGACCTGCGCCAGAGCAACCTACACCGCGCCGACCTGCGTCGGGCCCAGATGGATACGGTCACCCTTGATCAAGCGAGCCTCAGTGCAGCCGTGTTGCTGAACGCCTCGCTCGTCAGTGCCAGCCTCCGGCGGGTCAATCTGCAAGGAGCCGACCTGCGCGGAGCCAACCTGCTTCAAGCTCATCTCGATGATGCCTCCTTGCTCCGTGCAAATCTGCAAGATGCCGATTTGCGCGGAGCCGATTTGCGCGGAGCCGATTTGCGCGAGGCCAACCTCTACCGCGCCAATCTCCGCGCAGCCCGTTACGATAGCCACACGCGCTGGCCCAAAGGGTTTGAGCCTTTCGACATTGGGCTGATCTACAGCGAAGATGACCACGTCTACGCCACGATCACCACCGTCTGGGCCGGCAAACCCTACCCGCTCGGCGCAACGTGGGACGGGTCGGGGGTCAACTTTGCGCTCTTCTCCGAGAATGCTAGCCGCGTTGAGCTATGCCTCTTTGATAGCCCCGATGCCCCCTTCGAGTCGGCACGCATCGTGATGCCCGAACAGACCGACGACGTGTGGCACGTTTACATCCCCTTCCTCAAACCGGGCCAATTGTACGGCTACCGTGTGTACGGGCCTTACGATCCCGAACGTGGGTTACGCTTCAATCCCAACAAGCTGCTAGTTGATCCGTATGCCAAAGCCCTGACCGGTGTGATTGATTGGAACGACGCAGTGTTCGGCTACCGCATCGGCGATGCCCTAGCCGACCTCGCCTATGATGACCGCGACAGTGCGCCGTTTGTGCCGCGCTGCGTTGTAGTGGATCCCGCCTTTCCGTGGGATGACGACCGCCCCCCGCGCACCCCAATGAACGATAGCGTGATCTACGAGCTACACGTCAAAGGCTTTACCTACCTCAACCCCGAAGTGCCCGAACCGCTGCGCGGAACCTATATGGCCCTCGCTTCGCCCGCCGTAATTGACTACCTCAAATCGCTCGGTGTGACGGCGGTGGAGCTGATGCCCGTCCATCATTTCGCGGATGATCGCTTTCTCGTGGATCGCGGGCTACGCAACTACTGGGGCTATAGCACGCTCAACTTCTTCTCACCCGACATTCGCTACAGCCAAGCGGGGGGCAACCCCGACGAGCAGGTGCGCGAGTTCAAATCAATGGTCAAAGCCCTGCATACGGCAGGTATCGAAGTCATCCTCGATGTCGTCTACAATCATACCGCCGAGGGCAACCATCAAGGCCCGACCCTCTCGCTGCGCGGCATAGATAACCCAACCTACTATCGGCTCGTGCATGACAATCCGCGCTACTATATGGATTTCACCGGCACTGGCAATAGCTTGAACGTGCTGCACCCCCGCACGCTCCAACTGATCATGGACAGCTTGCGCTACTGGGTCATCGAGATGCACGTAGATGGCTTCCGCTTCGATCTGGCCACCACGCTCATTCGTGGCGCAAACGATATGCCTGATCCGTCGGCTTCATTTCTCGAGATCATCCACCAAGACCCGATCCTCTCGCAAGTCAAGCTAATTGCCGAGCCGTGGGACGTAGGCCCCGATGGCTACCAAGTCGGCAACTATCCCATGCTCTGGTCGGAGTGGAATGGGAAATACCGCGACAATGTCCGCAGCTTTTGGAAAGGCAACGAGAGCCAAGCGGGGGAGTTTGCCTACCGCCTTGCAGGTTCCAGCGATCTCTACCAGCACAATGGTCGTCGCCCCTCAGCCAGCATCAATTTCATCACCTCGCACGATGGCTTCACCTTGCGTGATCTGGTCAGCTACAACAACAAACACAATGACGCAAACGGCGAAGGCAACCGCGATGGCGATAATCACAACAATAGCTGGAATTGTGGCGTAGAAGGCGAGACCGATGACCGAGAGATTCTGGCCCTGCGGGCCCGCCAGATGCGAAACTTTATGGCCACCCTGTTCTTTTCGCAGGGCGTGCCGATGCTGCTCGCGGGCGACGAACGCGGGCGCACACAGCGGGGCAATAATAATGCCTACTGTCAAGACAACGAGATCAGCTGGGTTGACTGGAACCTCGATGATCTGGGGCGTGAGATGCTCTACTTCACGCGCCGCGTGGCGGCCCTGCGAAAGCACCACCCCATCCTGCGTCGGCGACGCTACTTTCAGGGGCGCGAAGTGTTGGGCAGCACCCTGCGTGATATTATCTGGGTGCGCCCCGATGGGGAGGAGATGACCGGCGACGAGTGGAGCAACCCTTTCACGCGCTGTTTTGGCGTGCTGATGAATGGGCAAGCCATGAACGAATGGGACGGACGCGGGCGGCGGCTCTACGATGATGTGCTGCTGCTGCTGGTGAATGCCTTCCACGAACGGATTGATTTCCGCGTGCCGCCAGCTATTCAAGGGGCAACGTGGCAGGTGCTGGTAGATACGGTGACAGCCACCCACGCTAGTCCACTCACCTTGCAAGCTGGGCAATCCTACCCGTTAGCGGGGCGTTCGCTGGTGCTGTTGGCACAGTCGCCACCGAGTACCGCACAGTAGGCCGCACTATGCACATCCTCTTTTGCAATCAAGGGATGCCCGAAGCCCGCCGGATGATTGCCGAAACGCTGCACGAACACACGTGCAGCACCTGTGCGCCGGAAGCAATCCTTGATCATCTGGAAGGGGTAGACATCATCACCCCGTTTATGACTAAGATTGATGCAACCGTACTGCAACGGGGCCGGTTTGGGCTGGTGCAGCAGATCGGCGTTGGGCTAGAGGGCGTAGATCTTGCTACGGCCACCCAACTCGGCGTGTGGGTGGCGCGTGTGCCAAGTGTTGAATCGGGCAATGCCCAATCGGTGGCCGAGCATACGCTGCTGCTCATGCTGGCCCTCTCACGTCAACTGGATGCCGCCCGCTATGCCTTAACGCAACGCCAATGGTTTACCCCACGCGGGCAGGCATTGCTCGGCAAAACCGTGTGCATCGTTGGGCTGGGCGGGATCGGCGTAGAATTAGCTAAGCGACTCGTTCCGTTTGGCGTGCGCCTCACCGCGGTGCGAACCAATCCGGCGCAGGGGGCACCGCCTGCAACCGGCATCACGCAGGTCTACGGCCCTGCCGAGCTGCATACCGCACTGGCTGAGGCAGATTATGTCATCCTCGCCGCCCGCTACGATCACACCAACCATCACATGATCAATGCAGCTGCGCTTGCTGCAATGCCGCGCGGGGCCTACCTGATCAACGTGGCACGGGGCGGCTTGGTGGATCACGCTGCGCTACTGGATGCCCTACAAAGCGGTCACATTGCTGGCGCGGGGTTGGATGTATTCTGGGAAGAACCAGTAGACCCGACGCACCCGCTCTTTGCCCAGAATGTGCTGGCTACGCCGCATATCGCTGGGGTCACCGATGCGTTTCACGCCGGAGTGGCCCGCATCTACTGTGAGAACATCCGCCGTTATGCCGCCGGTGCTGATCCGCTCTACGCCGCCAATGCGCCGGCCTTCCGGCGATAGCCGATCAGGGGAGTTGCCGCCATTCAGCCCAGATCAGCGTGATTAGGCTGGATCGAGCCGGTCAGTAGTGGCTTGGTCAAGGATTTGAAAGAACATGGCTACCACCTCAGGATCGAATAACACCCCCGCATTAAGCTGCAAATAGGCACGCACCTCTGTTTCAGGCCACGCCGTGCGATAGGGGCGATCAAAGCGGAGTGCATCCCACACATCCACCACCGCAAAGATGCGTGCAGCCAGCGGAATCTCCGCCCCACGTAACCCGTGCGGGTAGCCACTGCCGTCCCAGCGTTCATGGTGGTAGTGCGGAATATCTAGCGCAGGACGCAGGAATGCGATAGGACTGAGCAGGTTATACGCATATTGCGGGTGCTGCCGCATAGCCACCCACTCATCCGCATCAAGTGAACCCTGCTTGAGCAGGATGCGATCCGGCACACCGAGCTTGCCGACATCGTGCAGCAAGGCTCCCCGCCGGATGTGGGTCAGCTCCGGCTCCGCAATGCCCATCGCTTGGGCCAGCCGCACCGTCATTTCCGTCACGCGGAAGGAATGCGCCGCCGTGTCGTGGTCGCGCAGATCCACGGCACGTGCCCAGCCTTGCAGCGTGGCCGTGTAGGCCTCGCTCAGCTCTGAGAACAGCCGCGCATTGCTGATGGCAAGCGCGGCTTGCTCCGCCAAGACGCGCAGTAGCTCTAGCTCATCGGGCTTGAACGCATGCACCGTATTGCGTGTGCCAATCCCCAGCATACCAATCAACTTGCCCGCATGATACATAGTTGCCGCAGCAAAGGTCCGTAGATCGTAGAGGCGATAGAGCAACGGATTTGGCAGTTCGTCTACATCGAGGAGATCGGGTATCACCATCACGGGCGCAGTGCCGTTTAGTTTGCGATAGGTCGCCATCGGCAACGGGCGGGCTTGCTGCTTGTACTCAGCCGGAATGCCCACAACTTCAACCAGTTTCAGCACGTCACGCTCAGGCTGATAGAGGTGGATTGAGGCGACATTGACGCGAATCGAGCGCAGCGTCTCCGTGCAGATCGTCTCAAGCAACGTGGGCAAGTCGAGGTTGGTATTCAGCCGAGTTGAGACGCGCAAGATCGCCTCAGCGCGGCGTTGGAACGTCTGCTGGTTCACGCCCGAAAACTGGGGCATCTCCGGCAAGATCATCTCCGGCGACCACGCCACCACCCGATTCTTGCCCGTGCGCTTGGCAAATGCCAACGCACGGTCGGCGCGATCTATCACCATTTCGAGATCAGCATCCTGATCATCGAGCGTATAGACGGCCAAGCCAAAGCTGGCGGTGAGGGCTAGTGTCCCTTGATCGGTGTGGATCATTGTCCGTGCGAGGGTCACGCGCAGTCGTTCGGCAATGCGATAGCCGATGCTCGCATCGGTATACGGGAGCAGCGTGATGATCTCCTCGCCACCGTAGCGACCGATCAGGTCGGTTGTACGCAGCATCGAGCGCGATTTCTGGGCGACGGTGCGGAGAGCCTCATCGCCCGCGAGATGCCCAAACGTATCGTTGACCCATTTGAAGTTGTCAATGTCCATAAGGATCACCGTAAGATCAGCGTGCTGAGTTTGGGCAGCGGCAAAGACACGCTGCGCTTGTTCGAAGAAATGGCCTCGATTCCACAGCCCAGTCAGGGCATCAGTTGTGGCAAGGTGCTGCATGCGCTCAAAGAGGCGGGCATTCTCTAGGGCAATCGCCACCTGATTGGCAAACGCCATGCCCAGTGCGCTATGTTTCTCAGTGAAGTGATTCGCCGTATGGTGATCAAGGGTAAGCATCCCGATCACCTCGCCGCGAATAATCAAGGGTAGCCCTAGCCACGAACGAATGGTCGTACTAGCACTCTGGCGAAAATCGGCGATCTCACGCACATCGGCAATGAGTATGGGGCGTTGTTCAAGATACACTGCTTGATTAACATGCACGTGGTGGATCGGGTAGCGGGTTCCAATCTCTTGCACCACATCCGTGAAGCCACGCCCAGCAATCACAACCGATTCGTCGCCATCCCGAATCTGCACCGATGCGCTGCTATAAGGCACGACCCGCACCAGCTGATCCAAGATGCGGTCGAGCGTCTCTGCCTGATTCAGGCTCGCCGTGATCACCGCCGAAGCCTTATACAGCGTCTCGGCTTCATCTGCACGGCGGCGGGCGGCAGCAAACAGGCGGGCATTCTGGCGGGCAAGTACCTGATAACGTTCTTCGCTCTTCTGCAAAGCGCGTTCGTAGTCTTTACGCGGGGTAATATCGGTGAGGGTGGCAATGACGTAGAGCCGATTATCGGCGCGGGTAATCAGCCCAAAGGTGGCTAGCATCGTGAGGATGTGCCCATCTTTGTGGAGCATCTGCCACTCACTTGGTGCATTCACGCGGCCCCGTAGCCCCTGCTGGTACAGCTCGAGCATTGCCGCGTGGGTGGCGGCGGGCAGCATGATCGTGAACGGTTGCCCGATCAACTCCGGCTCGGTGTAGCCAAAGGTGCGGCAAAAGGAAGGGTTGACAAGGACGAATATACCCTCTTCATCCGTCATGGTTATCCCCACATCCACCACGTGGAAGATCGTCGAGAGCAAGGCTTCGCTCTCGCGCAGGCTCATCTCGGTCTTGCGTTGGCTGGTCACATCGCGGAAATTCCACACCCGCCCCAACACATGCGTATTCACGGTGTAGGGTGTAGCCGTATATTCGATGATCTGCCCACTGCGTAGCACAAACAGCCCATTTGCCATATCGGTGAAATTCTCGGCCAGATGCGCCAACGTGACGCGGAGCTGTTCGGCATCTTGGAGCAACAGCTCAATATGGGCAAAAATACGCTCTGCCGTGTAGGTCTCTGCCCATGTGTGCGGCAAGCCCCAGATCTCGCTCATGCGCCGATTGGCAAGAAGCACAGTACCACTATCGGCCAGCACCATCAAGCCATCGGAGGTAGACTCAACCGTCGCCCGCAGCAGGGACAGGCTCTTGATCAGATGTTCCTCCATCTGCTTGCGTGCGGTAATGTCTTCTTTCACGGCGAGATAGTGCGTCACCGTGCCATGCTCATCGGTGATGGGCGACAGTGCCGCTAGTTCCCAGAACATGCTGCCATCTTTGCGCCGATTGTAAAACTCGCCGTGCCACTGCCCACCGGACAGCAGCGTCTTCCACATTTGGCGGTATTCGTCGGGTGACGTAGCTCCCGACTTGAGCATGCGCGGGTTCTGTCCGAGAACTTCGTCGGAGGTGTAGCCGGTCACTTCGCAGAACTTGGCATTCACGTATTCGATTTGCCCCTCCACGTTGGTGATCACGATTGAGCTAGAACTCTGCTCCACCGCCCGGAGCAAGATCCGATGCTCGACCGTGCGCTGGGCAAGGGCGAGCTGGAGCCGCGCCTGCTCACTCGCATCGAAAGTGACATCCATCCCACCAACGACCTGCCCATGCTTGTTCCGCACTGGCAGCACGTAGACAAAGAAGGTGCGCTCCCCGACATGGCGGGTGAGGTGCTGCACCGTGCCCGTGAGCGCGGCGCGGTAGGCTTGTTCGAGCGTGGTGGCAATCTGCGTCGGAAAGACTTCCCACAGGAAATGCCCCTCAATCTGCGCTTTGGGAATGCCGCCCCACAAACGTTCTGCCCCTTCGACAAGGGTATAACACAGGCTTCGATCAAAGAACAGCACCGCCGCATCGGGGCTACTTGGAGCGGCGGGCGCGGGCGGGTGGGCCAGTGGGTGCGGCGGCGGTTTGGATGGAGCTGCCTGCGGTTCTGTTAGCGTCAGCACACAGAGCCACTGAAGCGGCAGTGGCGCAGGGTGCAGCAGCGGCGAGCAAAATAGCTCACCGGGTTGATAGGTTGTCGTACTCGCTTGCAACTCTACGTGAAGGCGCACGGGCTGTGGCTCTGGCGTGGCCCGGGCAGCATCGAAGATCGTGCTACACCGGGCAGCACTGCGGCTATCGAGCAGTAGCCCCAGCGGTTGCCGCAACAGGCTATCGGGGAGCAGGGCCAGCGTATGCAGCAGGCGTGTCGCGGCGGGGTTGATCGCCTGCACAAGGCCATGCTGATCGAGGATCAGCATGGCACTTGCCGCGTGCTGAAAGACCAGATCAGCCGCCCCCACCCTCGTTGCGTGTGGTTCGTGTACCTGTGGTCCTTGCAGCAATGTCACCTGTTGCTCCCATCAAGCATCTGTGGCGTGCCTGCGTATTATCGCTGAGTACGGCTCGGATCAACTAATTGATAGCCGACCCCGCGATCCGTGACAAAGTAATCGCCTTCGATCTTTTTGCGAAGATTGTGCATATGCGGACGGATCAGAATCTGAGCTTCGGTTTCGTCCGTATCCACCTGATGCGTCATCCGTACAATCTCGGTGTAGCCGCGAGTTACGCCGGGCCGAATCGCAAGGAACCGCAACAAGGTATACTCGATGGGGGTGAGCATCACCTGCTTCCCATTCAGGCTCACATCGCGGCGGCTCGTGCCCACGACAAGGTTGCCAATCTGCACTGGCTGATCAAACATCTGCATCTCCGTAACCGGATGCGCTTGGTCGGCTTGGGCATTACCCAATTGGCGATAGAGCGTGCGTACCGCAGCACGGATTTGGTTCTGTTCATTGTACTGCATAACGGCATTGCCGACACGAGTGATCAGTTCATGCGGCTCACACGGCTTGAGCAGGTAATCGAAGGCTCCACTGCGAAAAGCGGTCAGTGACGTTTCCAATGAGCCGTGCCCAGTGAGAATAATAATCACCGGATGGTAGGGCTGGGTGCGGGCTGTGTACAACACCTCTAGCCCAGTCACATCGCCCAATACGAGATCGGTCAAGACGACGGCAAACGTATCCTGCTCCAGCAGATCTATCGCTTCTAAGCCATTGCTCGCCGTCGTAACGCGGTAGTTCGCCTGCTTCAAGCCTAATTCGAGCGTGACGCGGGCGGTGTGGTCATCCTCAACAAGCAAGATATGGGCTTGGGGTTTCATAGATGAACGACTCCTTTGTTTTCGTTACATTCCATTGACTTCCATCGAGCGGTAGCGTAATGGTAAAGGTGCTACCTCTATTCACTTCACTACTCACATAAATCCTGCCATGATGCTGCTTAATAATTTGGCAACTAATGGGTAAGCCCAGCCCCGTCCCATGCGGCTTATTGGTCACAAATGGCTCGAAGATGTGCGGCAGCATTGTATCGGGAATTCCCCCCCCGGTGTCCGCAATCTGTACGGCGACATACAGCTGCTGCTCGATCCTGACAACAGCCGTCTGCACGGTGAGGTTGCCGCCATTCGGCATGGCATCCAGTGCATTGACAAGGATATTCAGACAGACTTGGGTCAGGCGGTCTGCGTGTCCTAAGACCTGCGGCTGTTGGTCATCAAACGAACAGGTGAGACTTACGCCCTGTTCTTTGATGCGCTTCCCAAGTAACAGCAGCAGCCGCTCCAGAATCGCATTTATGTCTACCTGATCAACCTCCTGCGAGCCTTTGCGATACAGATCAAGGAACTGGCGCACGATATGCCCCGCCCGTTTGATCTCGCTGCTGGCCGCCTGCATCAGCTGGGCCTGATCCTCCGGCGTGGCTTGCGGCATAAACGCAAGGGCATTCAGCACCGTCTGGAGCGGCGTATTGACTTCGTGGGCCACACTTGCGGCGAGCATCGCATTCGCTGCGAAGGCTTCGGTCTGGGCGAGATACTCCTGTAGCTGGAGCTGCTCGGTAATGTCGGTGATAATGACAATCACCCGTCTGCTCTGATCTTGTTTGCTGGTGACCGGTATGGTTGCAATCTGGTAGATGCGCGGGTGTTTTGGGTTGTCCGCATCACGCACCTGCCCCTGCTGCGGCGTATCGGTCGCCAGTGCCCGCTGCACGAGATCGTGCAGGGGCGCAAAGCTAGGGTGCGCCCGCCAGACATCGTGCCACTGCCGTCCGGAAAGCGTATTCACGGGCTGCTGCAATAGATCGGCCATCGCATTGTTCAGGTTCACAACAATGCCGGTCTGGTCAACCATCATGATTGCATCGTTCAAGCCATCCAGCAAGGAGCGCAGCGCGTCGCGGCTCTGATGCACCTGCTGGTTGAGGGTCTGCAAATGGGTGTAGGAATCGCGCAGAGCCTGCTCAATGTGGCGACGTTCGGTCACATCCACGAGCATGCTCAGCAGCACTGACTCGCCTTGGTAGGAGAGGTGGGTGGTATGGCTCTCAACTGTGCGTACTCCGTGGTGGCGCGTCTGGAGCCGGAACTCAGCTGTAGCCGAGCGGTTGACACGGATGGCTTCAACGAGGCTTTGCACCTTGCTGGTATCATCGGGGTGGATCAGCTGCCAAAGATTCATCATTACTTGCTCAGCGAGGCTATAGCCGAGCAGCTCTGCGGCGGCATGATTGGAGAACAGCACCCGTTGATTGGCGTGCATAAAAACCGGCAGCGGTGCGTATTCAACCGTATCGCGGAAGCGTTGCTCACTCTCGTGCAGGGCTTGTTCAGCGGCAACACGTTCGGTTATATCCACAACAATTACGAGCAGCATCTCTTTATCGTGGTGGGTCAAGAAAGTACTGTTGGCCTCAACGGTACGGATGTCACCCCGTCGGGTCTGGATATGAAACACGCCTTTGCCTCCGCGCTGGGTAGACACAGCCCCGATATGCTGGGCAACCTGCGCGTGCTCATCTGGCATTGCAAGGGCAAACGATGGCTGCCCGATCAGCTCTTCCACTGGACAGGCATACAGATCGGCGGCGGCTTGGTTGGCAAAGAAGACGTGACTGTCCATGTGGATGAAGATTGGCAAGGGTGCGTTTTCGATTACCTCGCGCAGGCGTTGCTCACTCTCGCGCAGGGCTTGCTCAACGTGGTAGCGTTCAGTAACGTCAATGCTGATCTCGCCTAGAGCCTCAACATGGTGATCTTCATCGAAGATGGGGAAAATGATATAAGTATACTGACGGGGTGGCTCTGTGGCCGTGTAGGTGAACTCGCCACGCAATGGAACTCCGCTCTGGGCGACCTGTTGGATTTGAGCCAGATAGCATGCGCCATCGGCAGTGGGCGCAAGGGCCGCAAGGAGCGGTTGCCCGATCAGATCACCCTCACTGTGCGGATACAAGCCTCGCGTGTAGGCATTCACTAGGCGAAACCGTGCTTCGGTATCGTAGACGACAATAGAGAGCGGCGCGTGATCAAGAATGCCTTGCAGCAGGTGCTGGTTTTGGCGGAGCTGCTGGGCGGTGTGCTGATGCTGCTCAACTTCCGCATGGAGCGCGGCGTTGCGCTCGGCAACTGTGGCAAAAGCCTGCTGGAGGTGCTGGGCCATGATGTCGAACGAACGCCCCAGATTGCCGAGCGTGTCGCGCCGCGCCATCAGGCTGGGGGCGAGGGTGTAGTTCCAGTTGCCCTGTGCAAGCTGCTGCGTGGCACGATCAAGCTGTTGAAGGGGGCCCACCACCCACACCGCCGTGAGTACACCTGTTACCGCCGCCGCCGCAAGGCTCACCAACAACAGCACAAGCAGCAACGTGGGGCTGCGCGCTGGGCTAGGCAAAACGGTGGCTTCGGGCAGCGCGGCAATGACGATCCACTCAAGATTATCATTATCGTGGCATGCCAGTGCCCGCCCGAAATAACGTTGCCCAGCCACTTCAAAGCTGTAGGGCATGGAGTTTGCATCTGTGGCGGACAGACACAGCGCACCACTCTCTAAACCACGACTCAGTGGCTGTAAGAGGGCATCGGAGCTTGTATGGATATTGATGTTGGCAGTGGTCGGGTACACACGACTCGATGCGGCCACCACCCGCCCATCCGGATTGACAATGAGCAGGAGTTCATCCGACGAGCTGCGAATACTGGACAGAAATGCACTCATCTGCTGCATCGAGATATTCGTGTGCACACCCCCTAGTAGCTGCCCATCATCAGCCCAGATTGGGTTTGAGTAGGCCGCAATCAGCCCTACCTGCGGGAGATCATCGCGCAGCACCCACTGCGGCCCATCCGCCGCTCGGAGCCGCGCAAGGAGCTGCTGAAGCGGAGCTGTATTCGGCAGCAGGCGATGTTGGGTGGTGGTCGTGAGCGGTGATGAGAGTGCCACTTGGACCGCAGTTAGGGCGGTGCTATACGTCACGGTGACGCTAGTCGTCAGTGTCACCAGCAAAGGGCTGCGGAGGTTAGCATAGATGCGTGCCCCATCTGGGGTGAGCTGAGTCACACCGATCTCGCTGAGGTGGGGAAAGACGGCAAGAGTGATGTCAAATTGCCGCCGAAGGTGGGCCCCGTCCAGCTGCTGTCCAGTTCGCATCTGTTCAGCAACGAATGGATAGGTTAGCTGATTGGCTAGCTCGACTTCATCGAGATACGTGTGCAGCCGATCACGGGTGTGCTGCAAGCGGCTGGTAAGCAGATCATCGGCAAGCTCAAGCGAGACCATGCGGGTATGCCGGATCGTCACCCAGCCGGTCAGGGCAATCGCTAGCGTACTAAGCAGCAGGGCAGGGATGACGATCAGCACCGGCAGCGGGATGTGTG
>CALCJV010000108.1 GCA_937967405.1 uncultured Chloroflexales bacterium
ATCACGGGCGGCGGGCAAACTCCGCTTAGGGGCGCGATAACGGGCGCACCCGGTTGCCTTCGGCGGGCGCGGCGGCGCATCGCTTCGGCAACGGCTCAAAGGTGGTACAGGGTCGGTCACTACCGGATGCGCTTCCAGCCGCGGCGCATCCTCTCTGGGGCAGGGCAAATCCGCCTGCGTGTCCTTCTCATCGCCGCATCCAGAGGCTGTGCTCTGCATGCTTGAATTGTTTATGTACTAAACAAGAGTATACCATAGCATAGCGCGGCTGGTCAACGTGCTGGAGCTGTACCGGTTGCGCCACCCTAATCATGGTACAATACAAATATACCGCTCAGGGAAACTCCTCCGCCACGAGCTTGTCTGGAGCCACTGTAAGCCACAGGAGATCAGTGTATGGTTGAAGGAATGCAGCGTCATATCAATCTGGTGACGGACGTGCCGGGCCCCCGTTCACGGGCGATTGTGTCCCGCCGCGAAGCCCACGTTGCCGCTGGATTGTACAAAGCGACCCCGCTTGCGGTAGCGCATGCACAGGGCGCACTGGTGACGGATGTAGACGGCAATACCTACATTGATCTGGTGGGTGGGATTGGGACGCTAGCGGTGGGGCACGGCCATCCGGCAGTGGTGGCAGCAGTGCAGCAGCAAGCCGCGCACCTGATCCATATGTCGGCACTGGTCGCCAGTTACGAAGCGTATGTTGCGCTCTGCGAACGCCTGAATACAGCCGTGCCGATCAGTGGGCCATGCAAGACGTTGCTGGGCAATAGCGGGGCAGAGGCGGTGGAAGATGCGATTAAAATTGCCCGCGCCTATACCGGCAAGTCGGCGATCATTGTGTTCGATGGAGCCTATCATGGGCGCACGCTGGCAACAATTTCGCTGACCTCGCGGGTGGCCTTCAAGCAGAAGTTTGGTCCGTACCTGCCCGAAGTCTACCGCGCCCCATTCCCCTATGCCTACCGCTACGGCATGGATGAGGCGGCATGTGTCGAGTATTGCTGGGCGGCGATGGAGCGCATGCAGGTGGCCGTGGTAGACCCAGCGAGTGTGGCGGCAGTGGTGATTGAGCCGGTGCAGGGCGAGGGTGGTTTCATTCCCGTGCCCGCTGAGTTCTTGCGCCGCCTGCGTGATTTCTGCGATACGCACGGCGCGGTGCTGATCGTGGATGAGGTGCAGAGTGGCTTTGGGCGCACGGGTACGCTGTTTGCGATTGAGCAGGCGGGGGTCGAGCCAGACATTCTGGTGTCAGCCAAGAGCCTCTCGGCGGGCATGCCGCTAGGGGCAACCACTGGGCGAGCGGAGATTATGGATGCTGCGCCACTGGGCGGGATTGGCGGCACATTCGGCGGCAATCCGCTCGCGTGTGTGGCGGCGTTGGCCGTCTTCGATATTTTGGAGCAGGAGCGGCTGCTTGAACGGGCCACCCAGATTGGCGCACACATTCGTGAGCGGGCGGCGGTATGGCACCATGATCTGCCGATGCTGGGCGATGTGCGCGGGCGGGGCGCAATGCTGGCACTGGAGCTAGTGACGGATCGGGCGAGCCGCACACCGGCTCCAATCCAGATGCAGGCGATCCTTGAGCGGATGCTCCAGCACGGCGTGATTGGCTTGCGGGCCGGGCTGTATGGCAACTGCATCCGCCTGTTGGCTCCGCTCGTGATTACTGACGATCAGCTCGATGAGGGCTTGAACGTGCTAGAGGATGCTCTGTATACGGTGGCCCGCCCATGATTACCATCTGCACGACTCAGCCGGAACATATTCCGCAATTGGTGATCCACCAACAGGAGTGTTTCCCAATGCTTACGCCTGAAGAATGGTATGACCAAGCCAAATTCGAGGCCCACCTGCGCGTGTTCCCCGCTGGGCAGCATGTCGCCCTCGATGGGGAGCGCGTGGTGGGGCAGAGTAGCACTTTTCGCGCCCGCACCGAGCAGGTGATGGTGCAGCACCGCTTCAACAATATTATGGGGCACGGCTACTTTACCAACCACGATCCGCAGGGTGAATGGCTGTATGGGGCAGACATGAGCGTGCATGCCGCGTATCGGCGGCGCGGGATTGCCACTGCTCTGTACAATACGCGCAAGACCTTGATCCGTGCGCTCGGCATGCGTGGCATGGTGGCTGGCGGAATGATTCCGGGCTACGCTAACTACCACACGCAGATGCGGGTTGAGGATTATGTGGCGCAGGTGGTAGCGGGCACACTCAGTGATCCGACCCTCACGCCACAGCTGCGGCAGGGCTTCACGGTGCGCGATATTCTCTATCACCACTTCGATGGCGAGGGACCGTTGGTGCATGCCACATTGCTAGTGTGGGAGGCGTAGAACGCATGCAGAGGATGGCCCAATGAATATTTCGGCGGTAGAACTCGAAATCAATATTGCGACTGCGCTTGACGTAGGAACTGCTTCAGTGGCGCAGCCCCGCCCAGATTACCCATTGGTTGCGCTTCAGCAATTGGTTCGCAATGCCATCCTGCATCGCAACTATGAAACATCGTATGCCCCTATGCGGATCAATTGGTTCACGGATCGGATCGAGATCAACAACCCCGGCGGCCCTTATGGAGCCGTTACCCGTGAGAATTTCGGGGCGGGTGTGACCGATTACCGCAATCCCAATTTGGCGGTAGTCATGAAGAATCTCGGCTACGTT
>CALCJV010000109.1 GCA_937967405.1 uncultured Chloroflexales bacterium
CCTGCCAGAGCCGCCCGCCGCACTCGGCTTCATCCCCATCGGCACGGGCAACGATTTCGTCCGCTCGCTGCCCAATGTACGGGCCAACGACATCGCCAATGCGGTGCAGCGTATGCACACCGCCGCCACGCGGCGCATTGACATCGGGCGTGTGCGGGTCACTAGCCGCACCGCCGCAGGCCCTACCACCCAACCCTACCTGTTCCTGAATAACCTCGCCCTCGGCATTGATGCGATTGTCGCTGATAAGGTCGGCACGCTGCACCTGCTCGATGGGCTACCGGCGTATCTAGCAGCATCGTTCCTCGCCCTGCTCGCCTTCACGCCACACGTACTCCACCTACACGCCGATGCGGTGCAGCTCGAATGCCCGCTGTTGCTGGCTACCGTCACCAATGGGCAGTATCAAGGCGGCGGCTTCCGGCTCACCCCATCCGCTGTGCTAGATGATGGCTTGCTCGATCTGTGCCTCGTCGAGCCGATGCGTACCGATCAGGCATTGCGTGCACTGCCGCATGCCGTGCGTGGCACGCACGCCAATCTCCCCCAAGTGCAGCTGCTCCAAGCCCGCCACATCAGCGTGACGTTCAGTGTCCCGCATATCATCGTCACCGATGGCGAAGTCGTCAGCCGGGCCGCCGTGCAGGTTCACGCCGAGAACATCCCCAATGCGTTGCGGATCATTGGGTAGTCTCAACCATCGCCAGAAACGCTGCTAAACCCGCCCGATACTCAGCATTGCTGAGCTGAAACGCAGAATAGTGACCGCCACGCGGTAGGGTCACGAACTGCTTTGGCTCACCGGCGGCCGCATACAGCCGTTTGCCGTGAGTGTAGGGGATGAGTTGATCGGTGCGGCTATGCACCACCAGTACCGGCGCGTGAATTTGTGCCAGCCGTTGCCGGGTGGGGTAGGTATGATTGACAACCAGATAGGCGGGCGGGAAGAGAAAGCGTTCGGCAACCACAGCTGGCAGCGAGACAAACGTCGCTTCGAGGATCAGCGCACGCGGCGGGTGCTGCACCGCCAGCCACGAAGCGACCCCGCCCCCCAACGAACGTCCCACGATGATGATCTGCTCCGGTGGTGTGCCGTGTGCCACCAGCTCGTGCCACGCGGCATCGGCATCGGCGTACAAGCCGTGCTCATCGGGCAAACCCTCGCTCTGCCCGTAGCCCCGATAATCGAGGTACAGTGCCGTGCAGCCCAGATCGTGGTAGGCTTGCACGGCATCCATCTGAGCCGACATGTTGCCGCCATTGCCGTGCAAAAACAGCACCACCGCCCGCGCCTGCGGCAAGCTACTCGACACATACCATGCATGCAGGCGATTGCCGTGTGCGCCGGTAAGCCATAGATTGGTGTAGGCTAGCCCCAGATCAGCGGGTGTGCGTTTAAGATGGCGACGTGGGTAGTAGAACAGCCGCCGCTGCAACGCTCGTAGCAGGGCGGCGGCAAATGCATAGAGGGTGACGAAGCCTGCTAGCCCCCAGATAACACGCTGGTTGTGGGTAGGGGCTAGCGGGGCAGGTTGTGGGCGGAGTGGCTGCACCTACGGCGTGCCCGCCAGATACTGCCGGAACCAAAGGATTTGCTCCTGTGCAGCCAGCAGTTGATTGTCGGTTAAAAACAGCCCGTGCCCCTCACCCGCAAAGCGCAGCATCCGCACGGGCGTGCCGGTCGCAGCAATCCCTTCGTGGAAGTTCTCCGTGATGCTCACGGGCAAAAAGTCAAAGCTCCCATGAAAGATCAGCGTCGGGGTGCGCGTGTTTGCCGACTGATACAGGGGCGAAATCGCCATCAGCGCAGCAGCTTGGGTTGTGGGCGACACGCCAGTTAGGTAAGCCATAAACCAGCTAAAGCCCGTCTGCCATTCGACCAAGAGATCGAGCAGACTACACTGGGTATTCGCAGCAGCATACAAGGTTGGGTAGCGCACAATGCTCTGGCTAGTGAAGTAGCCGCCATACGAGCAGCCCGTAATGCCGATCCGGTCGGATGCCGTGTAGCCCAGCGCAATCATCTGCTGCACCACTTCGGCGGCTTCGTCAATATCCACCCGCCCGAAGTCATTGGCAAGCGCATTGTAGAACTCAGGGCCCCAGCCTTCGCGCCCTGAGAGGGGCATCACCAATACCGAAATGCCGAAGTTGGGCAGGAGCAGGTACGGGCTTTCGACACGGGTGGACCATGCATTCGTCATAAACAGGCCGGGCCCGCCCTCCTGCCACACGACGATGGGCGCATTGCTGGGCGGGAACGCAGCTCCGGCGGGCTGGAGCAGGTAGGCTTGCCGCACTGCCCCATTGGCAAGGGTGAAGCTGAGCCTATTCACCTGCACCTGATTCAGTTCGGCGAGGGCCGCATTAGCGAAGCTCAGCTGGGCAAACGCCGTGCCATCCCAATTGATTCGGAACAGGTCGGGTGGGGTGGTAAAGGAGCTGTAGCTGAAGATCAGCTGGCGCGACTGGCGCGTACTCAGCACATTGCTATAGAAGCCGTCGCGGTCTGAAATCTGGCGAAACTCGCCGGAGCCGAGATTATAGTAGAAGAGACCTGTGCTCAAGCCGGAGATGCCGTTAAAGACGATCTCAGTGGGGCTGACGAAGCTGGCTTGCATCGCATTGGGTGCGCTCAAGGCCGGAATCATCACATCCCCGATGGGAACCAGATCGGCATTGTGTAGGCGGGCAAAGCCCCGCTGTGGGTAGAGGTAGACCGGATGGGTGCGGCCATTGAGGCGGGCTGGCTCCTGCATCCACGTCAGCAACATCGCATTATCCGGACTCCACGACAGCCCCGTGTACAAGTTGCCCGTGTTCACTGCCTCAAGCCGACTCACTCGGGCTTCCGCCCTAGAGAAATCAAACACCTCAACTGCATTGCCATTCAGCAAGGGGTTCTCCGCTGGCGGGAGAATGCCCAAGCCATCCTGCACCAGTGCCGTTGCGAGCGATGTGCCGCCCCGAAAAATATCTTCGATCCCTTTGAATGTGAGCCGCGAGAAAGCCAGCCGTGAGCCATCCTGCGACCATGTGAAGTTGCTCAGCAGGGTCGTGGCAAGCGGTAGGCGCACCAGATGCTGAGTGGTGCGCGTATTCAGATCGAAGTGGGCCAAAAGAATCTCATCGCTCGCTAGCTCAATCGTATCGAGCGGGCGCACGGGTTGCTGGTTCAGGGCGATCAGACGCTGCACGTAGGGCGGCAACGTGTCAGGCATCTGCGGGTACAGCATGAGCTTGGTGTCGAAGGGCGATTGCATCAGGTGAGTAGCATAGGCAATCCGTGCCAGCTCTGGCTCGTCTGTCTCACTGATCGCTTCCGTTGCCGTGATGAAATCGCTGGTAATCCCAATCAACAAGCGTGTACCAGTTGGCGCAAGACTGAGCGGAAAGCCGGGGATCGGGTCAATCGGCGAAGTCACCACTTCGCCGGTGAAGCGATTAAGATCAATCACGGCAAGATTGAAGTCGAGATCAAACCCAACATAGGTTAGCGTAGCTGCATCACGCCAGACGAAGTTGGTTGCGGCAGGGTAGTTGATGAGCTGATCCGCAAGGGCTGTGATCGAACCATCTTGGATGTTGAGGAAACTGAACACGATTTCGAATTCGGGCGTAAAACTGACTTGTACCACCGTCGTATCATCTGGGCTAATCGGGCTAACGATGAAGGCTTGGTTGAGGCGTTGCAGATCACTGATACGCTGGACCTCTGCTTCACTGAGCAACGGCGGGCGCGGGTTCTGCCCATCAAATGAGGGGAAGTCTACCGTAACGATTTCAGCGGATGCGGTGAAGGGCGCGAGCAACGTGCAGCACAGCACGAACAGCATGAGCCAGCGTGATTTCATCGAGGTTCCTCTTTCCAGTTTGCAATGCACAGGCAATTCCTGTGAGGCTTCCGAATACGGTCTCTATGAAGAACACCCCTGATCCCATCATGATCAGGAGCGGGCGGGTTCCGTTGCGAACTGCTCGATCTGTTGCCGGAACTGGACGAAGATCGGATCGAGTGATTGGCGAATCTGGTTGAGTTGTTGCAGCAGTTGTTGGATCTGCACCAGATCACGGTTCGTCATTGCCAGCGACAAAGAGTTGGCGAAACTATCAAGCGTATCCATAATCGCAAGGTAGGAGCGATGCAAGGGCACAAAGCGGTTGGGTGGATCAAGCCGCCGCGCATCGTTGATCTGGATGCGAAGCGCAACAATGTTGGCATTCACCTGCGACTCCCACGGCTGGCTGCCAAATTGCGGCTGAGCGAGTTGCTGTTGCAACGCACCGATCAATTCGAGTGTGCTCTGGGCATGGGTGAAGATCATCGAGAGGTAACGCCGCTCAGCATTGAAGGGCGCATTGCAGGCAGTAAGCAGGGTACTGCTGAGTAAGAACACGATCACAAGCGCGTATAGGTGATGGGCAAGGTGTGCAGAGGCGTTAGGCTGTCGCACGCTGCACCCCAGTAATCACATTCATCACAAAGGTCATCTGCACGCTATCGCCGGGCTGCGGGTTGCCGCGCACATCGTCACGGCCAACGCGAGCGGATTGAGCGGCGGACTGACCAGCAAGAGTGTAGGTTATGTCAACATAGCGTGTGCCGTGAATATCCACAAGCTGGAGCTGCTGGATCGTTGCGGGATAGGTTCCATTGAGAAACATCATTATACTCCGAATAGGTACAATGCTAGGCGCAACGAGACAAGGTGCGCCTTCACCATTATACGCTACCTGCTCAGTTCTGGGGGCGTAGCCAAGCTGGTAAATAGCTGATATACGGCAACTATCGGCAAGCAAGTAAAACAATGGCAAAATTGGCTGGCAAAAGGCTTGAATTTTCGCAAAACTCTGGTATACTACAAGAGTTGTGTGCCGCGCCCCCATAGTCTAGTGGCCCAGGACGTCACCCTTTCAAGGTGAAGATCGCGGGTTCGAATCCCGCTGGGGGTACCACAACAACATCTGCTACACCCACAGCAACAAGTCCCCGTTCGGATAGTCCAGCCGCTACGAGCCACGCACGGCTATGCCCACACAATGTCAAGGTAGATGACATCGCCCTCAATCACCACCGCATACGTCGGGATGCGTAACCCAATCGGCGGCACAATGCTCTTCCCCGTCCGCACGCTATACGTCCAGCCGTGCCATGGGCAGGTCACCGTGTCGCCAATCAAGATGCCAGCGGAGAGCGGGCCACCCTCGTGGCGGCAAGCATCGCCAAAGGCATAGATCGTGCCCTCTACATTTGCTAGCGCAATCGGCAAGCCATCTACGAGCACCGCCCGCATGCAGCCCGGCCCAAGCTCAGCCAGCGTCGCCACCCGGACACGTTCAGTCATCGTGCATCGTCTTTCATCTCAACCTACATAGTTGTCGCGTCTCAATGCCTCCACACAGGCCCTATTATACTCCCTGTCGCGCTGTTTGACGAAGCCGCCTGAATCTGCTACCCTTGCGCTAGATTAGTGTTGCACACACCGGAGGGTAGATGCGAATCGCATTGACAGGAGCCAATGGGCAGCTTGGTCATGCGCTACAGCGGGTGTTGGGCCCGACCCATGAATTAGTGTTGCTCAACCACGACGCGCTAGAGCTAGGCAAGCCGACGGCAGTGGAGACGATTGTACAGACGCAAGCTGAGCTGGTGTTGCACAGTGCAGCCTACACGAATGTGGATGGCTGTGCCCGTGATCCCGCCCTCGCCTACCTCATCAATGGCTTGGGCACGCGCTACGTTGCCCTCGCCTGCCAGCAGCTCAATGTGCCGATGGTCTACTTCAGCACCAACGAAGTCTTTGCCGGCAACCAGCGTCAGCCCTACCTCGAATATGATCCGCCCGCGCCAATCAATGCCTACGGGCGTTCCAAAGCCGCCGGTGAAGCGGCCGTGCGCGAACTACTCACCCGCTTCTATATTGTGCGGGTCGCGTGGCTGTTTGGTGGCGAACGCAACTTTGTCCGCACCGTGCTGCGCCTTGCCCATGCCAACCCCCAAGGCGAAATCCGCATGGTTGCGGATGAGATTGGCAGCCCCACCTACGCTGATGATGTCGCTGAGGCCGTGCTGAAGCTGATCGAAATGCCCTTCTATGGCACGTATCATCTCGTCAATGACGGAGCCTGCTCGCGCTATGAACTAGCGCAGGAGATTCTGCGCCGTGGTGGCTACCCCGATGTGCGCCTCAAGCCGACGACGCTGTACGAATACCAACGCGACAGCACCCCGCCCCCGTGCAGCGTGCTTGCCAACATTGCCGGAGCCGCGCTTGGCTTGCAGCTCCGTTCGTGGCAAGAAGCCTTGTATGACTTCATGCACCGCATTCAGATGCAATCCGCAACACCGATGGCGAACCCACAGCCCTAATGATGGCGGATACATCTATGCGCCCACCGCAGAACCAGCGTCCCGCGCCCACGATAGACATCATCATCCCAACCTACAACGGAGCTGCCCTGCTGCCGCCCTGCCTTAATGCCCTCCGCGCCCAAACCCGCCAAGATTTTCTGGTGACGGTGGTAGATGATGGCAGTAACGATGCTACGCTTGCACTGTTAGCCCAGCACTACCCCGATGTGCAGGTAGTGCAGCTGCCACACAATCGCGGGCTTGCCGCCGCCGTAAATGCTGGCTTGCAGGTAACAACCGCGCCCTATGTTGTGCTGCTCAACAACGACACCGAAGCTGATCCGCACTGGCTCGCCGCCTTGATCGGTGCGCTCGAACGTCACCCGCACTATGCCTTCGCGGCCAGCAAGCTGCTGCTCCACCGCGAACGCGGGCGCATCCACTCCACCGGCGACTACTATCGCCCCAACGGTGTGCCCGATAGTCGTGGGGTGTGGCAGCTAGATCGTGGACAATATGATGCCCTCAGTGAAGTGTTTGGGCCCTGCGCCGCTGCCGCCGCCTATCGCCGGAGCGTCCTTGTGCAGTTGGCACAAGACGGGCATATCTTTGACGAAGATTTGGTCATGTATTGCGAAGATGTAGACCTTAACTTACGCGCTCGGCTGCACGGCTACCGCACGCTGTATGTGCCGCAAGCCGTCGTCTATCACCGCCTCAGCGCAACTGGCGGGGGCACGCTGGCGAGCTACTACTGCGGGCGCAACTTTCTGCTGGTGTGGCTGAAAAACATGCCTCGCACCGATCTCGTCCGTGCCGCCCCCGCCCTAGTGGTTGCCCAGCTGCGCTTTGTGGTACACTCACTATGGCACATCCGTGAAGCCGCCGCCCGCGCCCGCCTGCGGGGGCAGCTTGCCGGGCTAGGCCACGCGCCCCAGTTCTGGCGCAAACGGCGGCAGCAGCAGGCGGTGTTGCACGCCCAGCGTGATCCGGCATGGCTCACCCGCTGGCTGCCCGAAGACACTCAACCGACGTAAACAAGAAGACCTGCAACCTATGGCAGAACCACCGTTTCTCTCTATCGTCATCCCCGCCTATAACGAAGCTCGGCGGCTTCCCGCAACCCTCACGCAGGTGCAGGCATGGATAGCCACGCAACCCTTCCGCGTTGAGGTGCTGGTGGCTGATGATGGCAGTAGCGATGCTACGGCCACCCTTGCCGAACAACAAGGTGTGCGCGTGTTGCGCCTCGATCATCGCGGCAAAGGCTTCGCCGTGCGAGCGGGGGCCCTCGCCGCGCACGGTGCGTACATCCTGCTCTGCGATGCCGATTTGGCGACCCCCATTGAAGAGTGGGACAAACTCTGGGAACGCCTTGCCAATGGCGCAGATGTGGCGATTGGCTCACGCGAAGGGCACGGTGCACAGCGCATCGGTGAGCCGTGGCACCGCCATGTCATGGGGCGCGTGTTCAATCTAATGGTGCACGCCATCGCCCTGCGTGGCATTCACGATACCCAGTGCGGCTTCAAAGCCATGCCCCGTCATGTCGCCCAAGACTTGTTCCAGCGTGTGCGGATTTACGGAGCCGATGCTCGCCCCGTGCAGGGCGCAGCCGTCACCGCGTATGATGTCGAACTGCTCTTTCTCGCCCAACAGCAAGGCTATCGGATTAGCGAAGTGCCCGTGCTGTGGCACTACGGCGAAGAGACCAAAGTTGATCCCCTGCGCGACTCGTGGCGCAATCTGCGTGATGTCCTGCAAGTGCGCCTGAATGCGTGGCGCGGACGCTACCGCACCGCCCCCGAAATCCCCTCTGAACACACCCCCACCCGCTGACCGCCACCGCACTGCGAGATGGCCCGATCACCTACCATTGCTAGCATTGCTAGGAATGCGATTCGTAACTCGAACGTAACTTTCGTTTGGTATCGTAGAGCATATAATCCTAGACCAAACCCTGAGAAATCCTATCCTACAGGCTTTAGCGTTCGTTTCTCTGATCAACAAATCCGTGCGTTCATGATCAAAAATAGTTTCTAAGTTTAACAGTCTATGGAGACAACCTAGTCGGAGAAGATCTATGACCCCCAGATCAGCGGCTATTGAAACCCGTATCCTCGTGGTAAGCAATAACATTTTTCGCCGTGAGTTGCTCTGTTTTCAACTCGATGAGGCCGGCTACCGTGTCTATGAAGCCTGTAATGCAACTGACGCGCAGAAGCTGATCAGCACCGTTCCCATTCATATTCTTATTCTGGACACCAACCTTGCCCACAGCGAAGCCGTGATTGCTGCGGCCCGCCGCGCATCCAGCAACACCGCGCTGATTGTCATCACCGACGCTACCCCTACCCCCACTTTGCCACTCCGGATGGCATTGCCCACACACGATTGCAGCACACTCACATGGCCCTACGAGCAAGATACCCTCCTCCGCACGGTGCAGCATCGCGTTCCAGTAGCCACTACGCTGCATTAGCGGTACTGAGTCGGCACTGAACATCCCATGCCCAGCACAAGTGTGACGTTCATCTAGGTGGGCAACTCGTGCTCCGCCCATGCGTCTGTCTCGCTTCTGTGCTATACTAATTGCCAGATGGATAAGCTGTACAGTCTGTTAAAATGTGGTTGAAAGTCTTATCCAAGTATTGCCTCGATTTAGTGCGAAAGGAGCAATCGGTATGGTTGAGCGAATCTGTTCGCAGTGCCAGCACGGCAATCCTATCGAAAACCGCTACTGCGGGCGATGTGGTGCACCCCTTGCCCAGCCTCGTGCCTTGCCCGATACAGCTAATACACACGCCCTCGCCCCTGTCGCACCCCAGCTCCCCGCCGAAATCCGTCAGATTGGAGCGAAGCTCGCCGTTGGTTTGGTAGCTCTTGCGGCAGAAGCAGGCATGGCGTGGCTACGGCAGCGCATGGAACGGATTGGCACACCGGCCCCTACGTCGCAGCCCGCCCTCTTGCGAACCACGCCTCCCCAAGCCATCCCCCCACAAACCCTGCTCCCGTCGGGCGCAGAAACGATCATGCGGCAACAGGTGATCGAAATCTGGGAAGAAGGCAGCCTCAAACGCCAGATCGTGGAGCGGGCGATTTGGCAACGCACCCGTTCTTAAACGAATCCTCATCCCGTGCGTGAAACTTGCCCGCCTGCCCCAACGTCCTAGAGTACAGTAAGCTCTTGTAATCCTAGCGAGAGAGACGGAACCACATGGCCAACACCGATTTTCATACGATCCAACACAAGTTGCGTGTGCTCGGCACACGCCTGCGCCTCAGTGATACCTTGCTGTTTGCCAGCCGGAGTTTCTGGGCGGCAACGTTGTGCTTTGCCCTCATTCTCGCTATCGGGCGGTTCACCCCGATCCCGCTGCTGCGCCTGTGGTCCCTCGTGCCGCTTGCGCTATGGGTGCTGGTAGTGTTGGGCTATCTCCTCGTGCGTCCGCTCCCAATGCACCGCATCGCCCGCCGCGCCGATGCCGAACTGAACCTCGAATCACGTATGACGACGGCTCTAGAGCTGCACAGTCAACACGATGACAGTGAGATCAGCCGCCTTCAACAAGCGGATGCAGCCAACACCGCTGTACAGCTCAAGCCCGCGCAGGTGCGGCTCCAGTTCGATCAGCGCACCGCCCTGATCGGCATGCTGCCGCTTGCCATTGGCTTGGCGTTGCTGTGGCTCCCCAATCCGCAAGATGCAATCATGCAAGAGCGACAACAGGTGCAACAAGCTGTTGCCCAAGTTGCTGAGCAACTCGAGCAGCTACGCGAACAGATCGCCCAGAACGAGCAGCTCTCCGAAGCTGACCGCGAAGCCCTCGAACAGCGCATTGCTGAATTGCAGGAACAGTTGCGCGAGAAGATGCAGAGCCGCGAGGATGCACTCGCCGAGTTGTCGCAAACCGAGACCGAGTTACGCAATCAGCTTAACCCAGAAACCGATGCGCGGCGGGCCGCACTCGAACAGCTTTCGCGCAACTTGCAGCAAGCCAATGGGCAAACCCCCAGCCAGAAACCTGACCTAAACGAAACTGCTGAGCAGCTTGAGCGCATGGCCGAGATGCTAGAGAATATGACTCCCGCAGAACGCCAAGAGTTAGCCGAACGCCTCGCGCAGCAGGCAGCCCAAACTGCGGGTGGCGATCAACAGACGGCCCAGAATTTGAGTGATGCGGCGAAAGGCTTACAAAACGGCGATCTGCAACAGGCTCTCGATAGCCTCCAGCGGGCCGCCGACAGTGTGCGTGACGCACAGCGCGATATTGCCAACCAAGATGCGGTACAGCAATCACTCTCCGAGCTACAAGATGCCCGCGATGAGATAGCCAACGCTGGTCAAGAAGGCCAGCAAGGGCAACAGGGCCAGCAAGGCCAGCAAGGCGGCCAGCAGGGCCAGCAAGGGCAAGGCTCTGGCGGGCAAGGTGGCGGTGCTGGCAGTGGCGAGGGCGATACCGTCTTCCGCCCCTTCAATCCTTCTGGGGAGCAGGGCGAGCGCGAATTTGTGCAGGGGCAGATTGGTGAGGATGGGAGCATCGAGCGGCGCGAAGGCGAAAGCGCACTGCCCGGCGTGAATAACCCCTCACTTGTGCCCTACTCAGAAGTCTTCCCCGACTATGCCCAATCGGCCAGCGAAGCCCTTGATCGTGGCTACATCCCCCCTCACCTGAAGGACTATGTGCGCGACTACTTCTCGCAGCTTGAACCCGGCGCAGGCGAACCATAAGTGGCTAGGGCATATGCCCAACGCCTGTTGCAAATAGCAGCCGTCGCCAACATCAATCGCTGAACGCCCGCACGGTACGGATCGTGTGGCGCACCGCAATTTTTGAGTGTACAGGAGCAAGATTAATATGACCATCCCACCGCAGCCACCCATGCCTCCACAGCATCCGCAGTCACCCATGCCCCCACAGCCACCTATGGCTCCCCAGCCCCGCATGACCCCCGAAGAGTTTCGTCAGCGCACCTTTGCTATCGAGGCTGAAGTCGGGCAGGTGATTGTTGGGCAGCGCGAACTGATCCGTCAAACGGTCGTAACCCTGCTAGCGGGCGGCAATGCGCTGCTCGAAGGGGTGCCCGGCCTCGCCAAAACCACCCTCGTTCGCACCCTCGCCGATGTGATAGACTGTAGCTTCAGCCGCATCCAATTTACGCCCGACCTGATGCCCGCCGATATTGTCGGCACCACCCTGATCAACGAGGATGAACACGGGCGCAAGGCATTTCGCTTCGAGCCGGGCCCGATCTTTGCCAATCTCGTGCTCGCCGATGAGATCAACCGCGCTACGCCCAAGACCCAAAGTGCCCTGCTCGAAGCTATGCAGGAGCGTACCGTCACTGTTGCCAAAACGATCCACCGTCTCAGCACGCCGTTTTTTGTGCTAGCGACCCAAAACCCGCTTGAAATGGAAGGCACGTACCCGTTGCCTGAAGCGCAACTTGATCGCTTCTTATTTAAGGTGAATGTCAGCTTTCCTAGTACAGCCGAGCTAGTTGAGATCGCTAACCGCACCACTGGCAATCGGGCCCCGCAGCCGCGCAAAGTTGCCAACAGTGCCATGATTATGGAGATGCAAACGCTTGCCCGCACCGTGCCGATAGGCAGCCACCTGCTCAACTATGCGGCCCGCTTGATCAGTGCCACCCACCCCGAAACCAAAGAAGCCCCACCAATCACGCGCCAATACATTCGCTACGGAGCCTCGCCACGTGGTATGCAGGCGATCATCCTTGCCGGCAAAATCCTTGCCCTGCTCGACAATCGCTACAACGTAGACTTCAAGGACTTGAAGGCCGCCGCCCTGCCGGCCTTGCGCCATCGCTGTATTCTCAATTTCGAAGCCCAAGCAGAAGGAGTCAGTGCGGATGAGATTCTGCTTGGCATCCTTGAGGCTGTGCGTGAGGAGTAGCGACGGTGTGCAGCCTGCACACTGAGGAGAAATCGCCCGTGACCACTGCAACCGAACCCTTATTTGACTCAGCCTTCTTGCGGAAGCTGGATCGGCTGACTCTACTGACGCGGCGGGCCTTGCTCGGCGATATGCAAGGCGAACGGCGCAGTCCGCGACGTGGCTCCTCCGTCGAGTTCGCCGACTTCCGCCCATATGCGCTCGGCGATGATATTCGTCAGATTGACTGGAATCTATACGCCCGCATGGAGAAGTTCTTCCTCAAGCTGTTTGTAGCTGAGGAAGAACTCACGATCCATCTGCTTATAGATAATAGCCGCTCGATGGATTGGGGCGATCCGAACAAGCTCGATTATGCCCGCCGCATGGCTGGCGCGTTTGGCTACATTGCCCTGAGCAGCCTTGACCGTGTGACCGTCTCGGCATTTGGGGCGGGTGAACAGCGCGGCGTAACGCAGCTACCCGGCGTGCGTGGCAAGCGTGGAGCGTTTCCCTTGTTTCGCTTTTTGCAGCAACTGCCGGTCAGCAGCAGTGGCAATCTCGTCGCGGCCTGCCAACGCTATGCCCAAACCGCCCGCATTCCGGGGCCGTTACTGCTCTGCTCGGATTTGATGGATGAGGGCTGGCGCGAGGCTCTGAAAGCCCTCTCCTCACGCCCATTCGAGATTACCGTGATGCACATTCTTGCGCCGCAGGAACTGGAGCCACAACTCGATGGCGACTTTCGCTTGCTCGATAGCGAGACCGGTACACCCGTCGAGATTACCGCCGATGATGACCTGCTGCGCCGCTATCAAGCCAATCTTAGCGCATGGCGCAGTGAGGTTGAAGCCTATTGCAACGCACGCGGCATGGTCTACTTTGCGGCCAACTCAGCCATACCAGTTGAGGAGTTTGTGCTGGCCCAGATGCGCCAGCGAGGGGTGTTGCGCTGATGCAGTACACCGTTCATCTGCACAAACCCGACGGCCGCACGATCAGCTATCCCACTACGCTTCTGAAGCGCACGCCTGAATACATCCTGCTCCACGCCCGTTGGACGCTACCGCCGGTGGATTTGGGCATGTTGCGCTTCGAGCCGCAGGATGTCCTGCTAGAGTATTTCTACCCTACGTGCTGGTACAATGTGTTTGCCCTGTACACACCCACCGGCACACTGAAGGGTTGGTATTGCAACCTTGCCCGCCCGGCCCGCGTGCACCCCGCCGCTGTTGAGAGCGATGACCTGCTCCTCGATCTGGTCGTGCTCCCAGAGCCACGCACGCTGCACCTGCTCGATGCGGAGGAGTACGCCGCGTGGGGCTTAGCCCAGCACGATCCCGCCGCACACGCCGCTGTGCAAGCCGCCCTCGCCGAGTTGTCCACACGAGCACAGTCTGGTGCGCCGCCATTCAGCATGCAGCCGCTTGAGTCGCTGGGCTTGCTCAAACCGCTTGACCAATCCGTACCCACCTTGATGCCGCTGGAGATGTAGCTATGTCGTTGCTTGCCCCGCTCGCCCTGCTTGGGGCAGCGATTCTCGGCCCCCTAATCATCGCCATGTACCTGCTCAAGCTCCGCCGTGAGGAGCGCACCGTCTCCTCTACGTTTCTGTGGCAGCGCATGGTGCGTGATGTCGAAGCGAATGCGCCATGGCAACGTCTGCGCCGCAACTGGTTGCTGCTGCTGCAACTGCTGATCCTTGCCCTGCTGGTGCTCGCCCTTGCCCGCCCCTTTGTGTTTACTGAAGGGATCAGTGGGCGCAACCTTGTGATTATCCTTGACCGCTCGGCCAGCATGGGCGCAGTGGATGACGGCGTGCGTCGCCTTGATGCTGCCAAAGCGCGGGCAATCCAGTTAATTGACCAACTCCCTGATGGTGGGCGAGCAACAATTATTGCGCTGGGCGGCTTGATGGAAGTGCCGGCCTCAGCCACCACCGATCAGCGTGAATTGCGAGCGGCAATCAATGCTATCGAACTCAGTCTGGGCGGCACAAGCGACCTTGCCCAACCGCTCACGCTAGCATCTGCGTTGGTTGCCCGCACCGAACAGAGCGAAGTAGCGATCATCTCGGAAGGCAATGTGACGGTTCCGCCTGACCTCGAAGTGCCTGCGCTGGTCAGTTTCTTCCCCATCGGCACACGCCAAGATAACGTCGCGATCAGTGCGATGGTTCTCCAACCGGGCGTGGGCAGCCAAACCCTCTTTGTGCAGGCAACCAACTATGACCCAAGCACGGCCGTCTCGCGCCGGATTGATGTATTCCTCGATGGCACGCTGTTTAATGCCTACAACGTGACGCTGCAACCCACCTCCGAGCGCAGCATCGTGGTAGAAGTGCCACCCGATGTGCAGTTAGCCGAAGCTCGCCTAAGCGGGGAGGATGGGTTGCCGCTTGATGATCGGGCGTGGGCAGTAAGCCGGGTTGGGAATGCCACCAATGTGCGGATCGTAGGGCCCGGCAACCGCTTTCTCACCACGGCACTCGGGCTACTGCCCGGTGTGCAAGTCACGACTGTACCAACAACGACAACGACCTTCGATGAAACAACCGCGCAAGTACCGATTACTATTTTAGATCGCACCGTGCCCGCCACGCTGCCACCGGGCAATCTCCTATTTATTGCCCCACCGCGCAGCACCGAGTTCTTCTCGGTCACCGGTGTTCTAGAGTTCCCGGCCGTGCAGCCGGTAGTCGGCGACGAGCCGCTTCTCCGCAATCTAAGCCTGAGCGACGTGAGTGTGCTGGAAGCGGTGCGGATCGTACCCGGCACATGGGCGCGGGTAATCGTAGATAGCGACGGTGCGCCGTTGCTCGTGGCGGGCGAGCGCGACGGGCGGCGCGTGGTGGTGCTGGCCTTTGACTTGCTCAAATCCGATCTGCCGTTGCAGGTTGCCTTCCCCCTCCTGATGGCCAATATTGTCAACTTCCTTGCGCCCGGCACCGGCGTTGAGTCGGGCGTGGTAGCACCGGGCGAACCAATTACGCTGCAACTCGATCCAGCGATTACGCAGGTGCGCCTGACCATGCCCGATGGCACAGTGGTTACTCCGCCGATCAACAACAACCTCCTTACCTTTGCCGATACGAACGATCTGGGCGTGTATGCACTCGAACTACTGCGCGGTACAGAAGTGGTGGCCGAGCAACGCTTCGCCGTGAACTTGTTCAATCCGAACGAGTCTCAGATTGTGCCGCAACAGCAGATTCCGGTGCAGCAGGCGGGCGGGATCCAAAATGCAATTGCACCAAGCACCCAATCGGCACGGCAGGAGTTCTGGCGGTGGCTGGCCGCGATTGCGCTAGTGGTGCTGCTGGTGGAGTGGCTGGTATATCAGCACAGTGGCGTGCAGGCCGTGTGGGCGCGGCTGCGCGGCCGTATCGGGCAGAAGAAGCCACTCTGAGCCACACTGCCCACTCTGCCCCTGCCGCCCAATTTGCCCCTGCCGTGCCAATCCTACGATCTTACCGTGCGTTCATCAGCTTGGGCTTACTTGCGGGAATCACACGGGGGCAGCGCATTTGCATGCACCCTATCACCCCACACGGAAGCCGCAGTTCGGGCAATAGATGGCACGGGCAGCCATTGTATACCCACACGCGCCACATGTTTTGGTTGCCGCTTGCGGGGGCGGCGGCGTAGCTTGGGCTGACGGCGGCGCATAAGGCCGCGAGCTGTAGGGCGGGGGCGACGGCGTAGCTTGGGCTGGCGGCGGGCTGTAAGGCGAGGGCGACGGCGCAGCTTGGGCCGCCGGCGCATCCTCAATCGGTACACTCCACGCCCCACCCGTTGGCGCAGGAGCCGTCGGATCAACATACTCGGAGACTTGCACTGCGCTCAGCTCTTCTTCTTTCTGGGTCATGCTAATCCGTATCTGGTCTATGGCCTGCACCAGCGTCGCTACCGTCGCCGATGAGATTTGACCCGCACGGTACAGCTCATAGGTTCGCTGCCCCAATTCGGCGAGCTTGCGGTCCATATCGAGGCGCAGATCGGCAATCTCAGCTTGCAGGCGGGTTGTACGCTGAAACTTCTCGGTTTCGAAACGGGCCCGGTCAACGATCTGATTGGCAGAACGGGTGATTTGATCGAGTATGCTCATATCCGGCTCTCCTTAGCCACAGTATAGCACAAATAGGATGATGGTGGTTGCAGTCCTTCACCTGATCTAACGCTATTGTAGCATATCTACAGGGCGATTCTATGTCCGCGCATGCGGCTTTGCTGCCTACGTCATGATACGCTAAACTAGGCGGCAGGGTTGCAGTGCTGCGGCAGATCAGCTGGAGCCTGTGCATGCTAGCCTGCCACAGGTAGCACCCGCACCACCGGTTGAAACGCAGCTCAGAAGTAGGGGTGGGTGTAGCCCAATTCGCGTAGGTGGTGTTGGGCGGCTTGGGTGGCACAGGCGGATGCTGCGCCTCACGCTAGGGTGCGACCACCGTCCCGCCATCGTGTGAAAGCCACCCAACCTTGCGTTGTTGCCTATAGACATCTTGCCCGACAGAGTGGTTTTCCGTATGATACACCCTATACTGTGTTCCCCTAATACCGAGTAAAGAAAGCGAGCCACGCCAAATGAGTACAGGTTCTGCCTCTCCGTTAGCCATCATTGAGCCACGCTTGCGCTGGCTGTTGCCCGCCGATTTGTATGTGTCGGTCTGGCTCGATCCATCGCCTGCCAATTTGACCCGCGTCTTTGAGCACCTGCGAACCCTGCAACACGCCCTCTACGATTATCTGCCCCGTGATGCCACGCGCACCACAATGCTGGGGGCCGAGGGCAACTTCGAGTGGCAGGCGGGAACGCTGATGTTCACCGATCTGGTTGGCTTCACCTCACTGCTGGAGTCGTTTGCGGTGTATGGGCGGGCGGGCGCAGAGGCCTTGCTCACCGTGCTGAATGACTACTTCGCTGAGATGATTGCAATCATCAGCAAAGCGGGCGGCAATTTGTTGGAGTTCACGGGCGATGCGCTCTTGGCCCAGTTCCCTCGCCACCCGCAGCACAACGACGACGCGCTGCGGGCCGTCCGTGCTGGATTGCGGATGCAACGGGCGATGGAACGCTTCCAGCATATCACCACCGCGCCCCGCGCCCTGTCGCTGGGTATGCGCGTGGGCATCCATAGCGGGCCCTACTTGACGGCGACAATTGGCACGCCGCGCCGCCGCGAGTATGTGCTGCTGGGCAGCACTGTGCAACACACCAAACAGGCCGAGTCAATGGGGGCCGTCGGGCGGGTGAATGTTTCGCGGACGGTGCAAGCCCAGCTCGGCGAGATATTTCGCTTGGAAGCGGGCAAAGCCGATTATACCCTCGTGATTGATGACCTCTCGGCTGAGCAGCTCGGCGACTATGATCTTGCCCCCGGACGGCGGCGTGCGCCAACGGGCGTGCTGCTTGATCGCAGTGTAGATGGGCTAGTGCTATCTATCAGCGAGATGCTCCAGCGCACCGAACAGCTTGCCAGCTACATCCCCCGCCCAATCTTGACGCTGCTGGTGGAGAGTGCCGCAGAGCGCAAGATTCGCCCTGAGTTTCCTGAATTGACCGTGATGTTTGTCAACCTGACGGGTGTGCCCAGCGTTGCTGATACCGTGCAGGGCACGAAGGAACCGGCCCTGATTGCCGCGCTTTCGCAGACCTTCGCGCTGATCAGTGCGGCGGTAGAAGCTCGCGGCGGGGTGCTGAAGAACGTTGCCTGTGATCACACTGGTTCAAGCATGTTGATCTACTTTGGAGTGCCGGATGCCCACACCGATGATACGATCCGTGCCTCTGCCACCGCCCTTGTCATCCGCGAGATTGCCGCCCGCACCAGTGCTGCGATTGCGGTTGACTCAGGTGCGGAGATTGCCTGCCAGATTGGGATTGCGTGTGGGCCCGTGTTTGCGGCGGAGATCGGTGAACCACGTGGGCGGCGCGAATTCAACATTCTGGGCGATACGGTGAACACAGCAGCGCGGCTTATGGCGCGGGCCCAGCCGCAGCAGATCCTGATGACGGAGCCAGTGTATCAGGCCGTTGCAGCACGCTTCCAGTGCGTTGGTCTCGATCCGATCCCGCTCAAAGGCAAAGCTGTGCCGGTGCGCCTGTATACTCTCCACGACTGGATCGAGACCGAGCGCCGGTAGCGGCGGTACGGGCATCCTAGCACTCGTTGCACCACTCTACTCACACTACCCCGCACGCCAGTGAGCTAGCCTGCGCTAGGCGATCTGCGCCGGTGCCGTAGCGGGCGGGTTCGGCCAAAAGCCGGGCATCAGGCTCATGAAGAAGATGCCTGCCGCAAAGCCTGCTTGTGCGCCATTCACCAGCAACACCCATAGCGGCGGCACGGCCCACCACTGCTGCGCCGTGCCGATAATTTCGAGGGGCCAGAGCAGGAACGGGATAAGGACCAGCAGCAGGCGCAGCAGCATCGGCAACGCCCGAAAGCGGTGCAGCCGGTGGGTCATGCCATCGTTGCTCTCTAAGGCGGCAGGCACAAAGGCTCGGGCCACCCAAAGCCCCACTGTTGCGCCCCAACACCGCGCACACACGGCCATCGCATAGCCGACCATTGGGTAGGCTTGGGCAGGTGTGGGGCAGATGTACGAGCCGAGCACGGAGGTAGCCAGTTCACCGAGATCAGTCAGCACCGGCTGCTGCGTTGCGCGGAACAGCGGGGCAATCACTGGGCCCAGAAACAGGATGCCGAGAAACACATCGTAGAGCCAGATGGGTAGCGTTTTCGGTGGGGTTGTTGGGTGCGTGTGCGAACTGCTTGCAAGCTGGGGTAGAGCCATAGCGTCAAGTCACTCCTCTCGTGTTCCTGCTCGGCGGGCGGCACGTTCAATCCGGCGCACCGTGCGCCAGATGCTCGGCAGCAGGCATAGCTTCTCGGTGGTCGTCAGGTGGGCCCGCTTGGTATAGACATCGTAATCGTTCTCGACAATGCGGTCAAGGATGCCGCGATAAATGATGGCTGCTGCGGCAACCCCCATGCGGCTATCGGGGGCAAGCAGGGCAATCCCGGCCAAGCTCTCATCGTACAGGCGGTGGGCGCGGGCAATCTGGAAATCGAGCAGCGCACGCAGGCGGTCATCGTAGACCCGCTGGAGGATGTCGTCGCAGGTCAAGCCAAACTGCTGCAACTCATCCATTGGGAGATACACCCGCCCACGCTCCGCATCCTCACCCACATCACGCAGGATGTTGGTCAATTGCAAGGCCACGCCGAGCTTGATCGCATACGCTTCAGCCCCCTCATCCGCGCCGAGAATGCCCATACTAAGCAAGCCAACCACTGAGGCAACGCGATAGCAGTACAACCATAGATCGGCAAAGGTTTCGTAGCGGTGCAAGCTCAAGTCCATGGCAATCCCAGCCAGCAACTCATCCACTAGTGCTGGCTCAAGCTGGAAGCGTGTGCGGGTATCGTGCCACGCAAGCAGCACAGCATTATCGGGACGCGGGTAGCTAGCACGCACTTGACGCACCCACGTGGCTAGGGTATGGGTTGGGTTGCCTGTGGGCAAATCTACGGTATCATCGCTCATGCGGCAGAAGGCATATAATGCTCGCACTGCACAGCGTTTCTCATATGGCAGGAATTGGGTGCTAAAGAAGAAACTTTTCGAATGTTGGCGAGTAATCTGGGCACAGATGCGATAGGCTTCGCGCAGCGACAGGTGATCCGTGCTCGGGCTGTGATGGTGGCTATGCTCGGTGACATGGTGGTGATCGGCAAGATGGAGCAGCAGCGCAAGCTGTTCTTCAGCGGGTAGTGGTTGCGGACAACTTGACAAAACTGTTTCGGCGGTAGCCGCCAATGACGAGCGGGGCGATAATTGCACACTGCACTCCTTGCTAGGCTTACTTCCATTTCAATCTCTTCTAGCTCATTCTGACGGGGGCACAAGACAATGTTGCTTTCTACAGCTTGATCAGACACCTGCTTGGTGTACCTTGTGTGCTACTCATTTTGAATCATACGCTGTTTAAGGTGTTTACGCAAGGTTAAAGCATGCCTGAGTTTTCATCTAATTGGGTGAAGATCGGCGGCCCTACATTCGCAGTTGCCGACTTGCGCTAATCACCGTACAATACTGTCTAGGAAGTATTTACGCTAGAAACGAAATGGTATGACACACTTGATGCACCCCAAACATTACACGATCTTCCCGCTCAGCGCGATCTTCACTAGCACCATACTTGGCCTGATCAGTGGTAGCTCGTTCATCTGGTCGCCACCAGAGCGGGCATGGGATCACCTGATCGCCGCGTTCCTGTGGGTTTTAATGGTAACGACGGGCACTGGGCTAGCCCGCAGCTTCCTCACCCGGCTTGGGCGCAACGAGTGGCGGCGTGGGTGGCGGCTAGGCTTTGAGATTGCTTTCCCGGCGACGACCTGCTTCCTGCTCGCACTTGCGCTCGTCTCAGCGCAGGGCGGCGCAACAGCAACGCTGGCAAGCGGCATGATTGTCAATGGTCGTCCAAATGTTCTTTACCTTGCGCCATTGTTCTACAGCATGGCTGCCCTGCCGATGGTGCTGACCGGCCCCGGCTTTGTGCTGACTTCACCCTACCGTGAGCGGGTAGAACCCACCCCTTAACCAAACATCCTGCACCAGAGAGGAACTCCATCTATGCCAATCCGTATGCTATGCTATCGCCGCTATCTGCTTGGCCTGCTCATCGCTATCACTGGGCTGACGGGAGCATGCGCCGCGATTGTACCTGTCCCTACGCCTGCGCCAACCCCAACGGCAATCAATGATCCGGACAACCTACCGCTGCCATCACCCGCACTTGCGCCACAGGAAGTCGTGCGGATTCAAGTCGAAGCCATGCAGCACAACGACATCCCCACCCCCGATAGCGGCATCCGCACTGCATTCATCTTCGCCTCGCCGGATAACAAGCGCAACACTGGTCCTATTGAACGCTTCATTCCGCTGGTCAAGAATCCGCAATACCGCGCTCTGCTCAATGCCCGCCGGATCAGCATCGGCAATGCACAGATTGACGGCCGACAGGCCGCCGTCGAAGTCGCATTGATTGATGCCAATGGTAGCCCCGCTCGCTATCTGTTTCTGCTCTCGCGGCAGCAGGAGTTCCCGTTCGCCAATTGCTGGATGACCGATAGTGTTATTCCGCTTGATCCGACGCTTAGGGCAGATGAGACCTAACCCTGCACCTGCTGCTTGATATGATGTACAATAGAAACAGCGAGTGTGATCCATTGGAACAGGCGCAGGTTCGCCCTGTGCAAGGAAGCGATGCGTAACGATGAAAGTTACAGCAGATACGACCCATATTCACCACGATCCATACTGGGATGGCAATGGCCTGCTGCAGGCGTTGCACGCTGCTGAACGTTGGCTCCGACAGCATGTTCCTGCGATCAATCAACTGAATGTGTTTCCTGTACCCGACGGTGACACTGGCACGAATATGCACCTGACACTGAGTGCGGCCCTGTATGGGGTGGTACCGGTTGCGTCCTGCGCGCTCCTTGCCGATCAAGTCTATCGCGGGGCCTTAATGGGCGCACGCGGCAACTCTGGGGTGATTCTCTCGCAGATTCTGCGTGGTATGGCGCGAGGGCTTGCAGAACATGACGTGTGTGGGCCAGCCGAGTTTGTCCGCGCCCTCGAAGCCGCTAGTGCCACCGCGTATCATAGCACGAGCGATCCGCGTGAGGGCACAATCCTGACGGTGATCCGTGAAACCAGCGAAGCGGTACGGGCGGCCTTTGAGACCCACACCCACACCCTGCATAGCCTCTTGGCGGTGGCAGTGGAAGCGGCCCGTGCCGCCGTTGAGCGTACCCCGACGATGCTAGCGGTGCTGCGTGAGGCGGGTGTGGTAGATGCCGGTGGGCAAGGCTTATATATCATCTTTGACGGTATGTATCGCTGGGTTAAAGGCGAGCCATGTGAGCTTGGGCCACAACCGGTCGCAGATGCTACTGCGCTGCTCCCGCACGCGATGCTGCACGGCGAGAATGAGTACGGCTACTGTACCAATTTGCTGGTGCAGGGCACTGGGCTACCGTTTGAGGTTATCCGCAACCACATGCAAGACGTTGGCACATCTACAGTGGTAGTGGGCGACAGCGACCTGATCCGCATCCACGTGCACACCGAGCGGCCCGGCGACATCCTCAACTATGTGATGCAGTTTGGCGAGCCGATTAAGATCGAGATCACCAATATGGATCAGCAACGGCGTGAGATCAAACAACAGGCGGACGAGCTACCTGCGCCAGAGCCAACTATCCACACCCCTACGGCACAGGTCGGGGTTGTCATTGTGGCCGCAGGGGCCGGCTTCACCACCCTCTTTACCAGCTTGGGCGGCGATGCAGTTGCCCTAGTATCTGGTGGACAGACGGCGAACCCCAGCACGAGCGACTTGCTCAAAGCAGTCGAGCGATTGCCCCAGCCGGAGGTGATCATCCTACCCAATAATGGTAATCTGCTGCTTGCCGCGCAGCAAGCCGCGCAGATGAGCCAGAAGCAGGTCGCCGTGCTGCCGACCAAAACCATCCCGCAGGGGCTAGCAGCAATGGTGCGCTACAGCCCAGATGTAGATTTGGACACCTGCCTTGCCCGCATGCAACCTGAACTGGCCCGCGTCCGCACGATAGAGCTTACGGTAGCGGTACGCGATGCCATGATTGGCGGGCTACAGGTACAGCAGGGGCAGACGATAGCCCTGCTTGATGGCACGCTGGTGGCAGCAGGCCTGCACGCCGCAGAGGTCATCCGCACTGCCATGCAGCCCATCCAGATGGAACAGCACGAACTCGTCACAATCTATTACGGGGCCCATATGAGCCACGCCCAAGCCGAAGCTCTCGCCACCACAATCCAAACCGCCTACCCCGCACACGAGGTAGAACTTCGGGTGGGTGGGCAGCCAGTGTATGATTTTATTCTTGCCGTGGAGTAGCCGCCCGTAGCACATACCACAGCAATCGGGGAGAATTGCGAGAAACACTCGACCAGCGTGGCAATCCCTCGCGTAGTAAAGCGCATGACCCCGACGAAGGACATATCAAGTAGGGTAAAAGTGATGGCACACATCAAGATTGTAACTGACAGCGCAGCCGATATTCCCATGGAACTAGCCTATGAGTGGGGCATTGAAGTTGTTCCGCTCCTGATCCGCGTAGATAACCACCTCTACCGCAGTGGCTTGGACATTACCCAAGAGCAGGTGTATCTGCTGCTCCAAGAGGGCCGCCATGATGTTCGCACCGTTTCACCTAGCTCCACCACGTTTGAGCAGCTCTATCGCCAATTTGCGCTAGAGTACGATTATGTCTTCTCGATCCATCACAGCAGTCGCCTGAGCGGAACCCACCGTGAAGCCGCACTCGCCTGTGCCCGCCTGCCCGCTTCGCTTACCCGCACCGAAGTGATTGACAGCCGCTCAGCTTCAATGGGTTTAGGCAGCGTGGTGCTCGGTGCAGCCAAAGCTGCCCGCGAAGGGGCTAATCCAGCCGAGCTGCACCAGATGATTAATATGATGATGCGCCACACCCACGCCGTCTTTTTTGTGGATACGCTCGATTACCTCGAACGGGGCGGGTTGCTCTCACTGGCCTCGCCCGTGCTTGGCTCTATGCAACGCATTAAGCCGCTCCTGCTGCTCAACGATGGCGAAATTGTGCCATATGAGCGCACGCGCACCCGCGCCAAAGCGATTGAGGGGCTGTTTACCTTTGTGGAAGACTTCCCCCAAGTGCAAGAAGTGACGATCCTGTACAGCACCACCCCGGATGATGTAGACAAACTGCTTGAAAAGCTAGAGCTAATTTTCCCCCGCGATCAAGTAAAGGTAGTGCAATTTGGGGCCGGCACGGCCGTCCACATGGGCCCCGGCGCAATGGGGGTAGTCGTGTTTGAAGGTATCCTTGCGGATTAGGCAGGGCCGCCCCGTAACGAGGTGGATGTGATTGCGATTGTCACCGATAGTACCGCTGATATTCCCGATGATCTGCGTGAACTGCACGCGATTCACGTGGTTCCCTTGCGGGTGCAGTTTGGTGAGCAGACCTTCCGCGATGGGGTAGACTTGAGCAAAGACGAGTTCTATACACGCCTGCTACGTAGCGATGTACTCCCAACCACATCCACCCCACCCGTCGGCGCATTTCTGGAGCAGTACCGGAGCCTACTTGACCACACCGATACGATCCTTTCGTTGCACATTTCAGGCAAGCTGAGTAGCACCGTTCGCACCGCCCGCCAAGCGGCCGAGATGGTGATGCACGAACGTCCCAACACTCACATTGAAGTGATTGACACAGGCTGGGCCCAAATGATTGTCAGCTACATGGCCGTGCAGGCCAGCATTGCCGCCCGTGCTGGCGCAACCGTATCTGAGCTGACGATATTGATCGATAACCTTAAGGAACGGGCTTTCACTTACATCGGCTTCGATACGCTGAAGTTCCTTGAGCGCGGTGGGCGCATCGGGCGGGCCCGCTCGCTGCTTGGCACGTTGTTGCGGGTCAAACCAATTGTGGCCATGCGTGACGGCGAAGTCGTGCCGCTTGAACAGGTTCGCACCCACCGCCGCCTGATCAGCCGGATGGTGGAACTAGTCCACGAGCAGGGGCCCCTTGATGAGCTAGCAATCCAATACTCCAACGATCCCGAACCAGCCCATGCCGTGCGTGAGCAACTCCTCAGCACAGAGCTACTCCCCGTCGAACAGATCAGGATTGTGCAGACAGGCAGTGTTGTCGGCACGCACATTGGCCCAAATGGGATTGGTGTTCTTGGCTTGCGCCGCACCCCAGTATGACATTGCCCCCATCCGGCTGGCACACCCCCACAGAGATACCCACACTCGCCCATGCGTCGCTACATGTATGGCGAGTGCGCCTCAATCAGGACGACTACGCGCCCTATCTCGCCCTGCTTACCCCCGATGAGCACCAGCGGGCCCAACGGTATCTGGTTGCCTCCGCACGCCAACAGTTTGTCGGCGTGCGGGTAGTGCTGCGCGTGCTGCTCGCCGCCTACCTTCAGCGTGCGCCGGATGCATTGCGCTTTGCCTATGCCCCCAATGGCAAGCCTATGCTGGAGGTGGCTAGTGCAGCTGATCGAGCTGAACCGCACTCCCTGCACTTCAATGTGGCCCACTCGCACACATGGGGCTTACTCGCTTTTAGCCGTGCCGCGCCTGTCGGGGTGGATGTGGAACAGCTGCGGGCCGAAGTAGCCACACTGGAGCTTGCCCACCGCTACTTTGCACCAAGCGAAGCCGCCGCGCTCCACGCCCTGCCCCGTGATCAGCAACACGCGGCCTTCTTTACCTACTGGACCCACAAAGAAGCCTGTGTGAAGGCCATCGGGGGCACACTTGCACACGGCTTGCAGCAGTTTACCTTCACCGCCAGCGATGCGGCCACCCTCCACCTGCACCACACCCCCGCCGATCAGCCGCCGCCTGTCGCATGGACTGTCACCGCGTTACCGCTTAGCACGGACTATGCCGCCGCCGTTGCTAGCCCGCGACCGAGTCTTGCTATTCAAGGCTATAACGTGATCTCGCTTCCATACATAACAAATCGGTTTGGCGTATAATAACGGCGGTGCAACAACGAACGATCTGCACATCCTGCGCTATGTCATCGCGCCTGTTTGCATTGGGCTAGCTACGCAATGCCGACGATCTGCGTGTGGGCCGCCTTCGTCGGGCATGCGCCGCGACGATAGGGTGGGCGCAAGCGGGAGATGGGCAAAGCCGGTACCGACGTAATCTACACAACAGACAACCGCCGCGTTGATGTGCCATACTAGGCTAGAGGTATCCGCTGTAGAGAGGAATGAACATAACAATGAAAGGAACCGACTCGGTGCGACCGTTGCAGCTTCCCCCTATCGCTATCATCGGGATGGCCGGCATCTTTCCGCAAGCGCACAACTTACGCGAATACTGGCAGAACATCCTCAACAAAATAGATTGTATTACTGATGTCCCCGCATCCCGTTGGGAGATTGATGATTACTATGACCCTGATCCAACCAAACCCGATAAGACCTACTGCAAACGGGGCGGCTTCCTGCCTGATGTAGACTTCGATCCGCTTGAGTTTGGCTTACCCCCCAACATCCTTGAAGTCACCGATGTATCGCAGCTGCTCGGCTTGGTCGTTGCCCGTGAAGCCATGGCCGATGCAGGCTACACCGAGCAGCGCGAATTCAACCGTGAGCGCACCGGCTGCATTCTCGGTGTGGGCGGCGGGCAGAAATTGGTTGCCCCGCTGATGTCGCGCCTGCAATATCCGGTCTGGAAAAAAGTGTTACGCAATGCGGGCCTAGCCGAAGCCGATATTGAGACCATTATTGAGAAGATCAAACTAGCCTATGTGCGCTGGGAAGAGAACTCGTTCCCCGGCCTGCTTGGCAACGTGATCGCCGGACGCATCACCAACCGCCTGAATTTGGGCGGCACCAACTGCGTCGTGGATGCCGCCTGCGCGAGTTCGATGGGCGCACTGAAAATGGCCGTCAGTGAGCTGATCGAGCACCGCTGCGACATGATGATTACCGGCGGGGTAGATACCGACAACTCGATCTTTATGTATATGTGCTTTAGCAAAACGCCTGCCTTCTCGCGCCAAGACAACCCGCGCCCCTTCGATAAAACCGCCGATGGCATGATGGTTGGTGAGGGCTTGGGCATGCTTGTGCTGAAGCGGCTTGAAGATGCCGAACGTGACGGAGATCGCATCTATGCGGTCATTCGTGGCATCGGCACCTCCAGCGATGGCCGTCACAAGAGCATCTACGCCCCACACGCCACAGGGCAAGCGCGGGCACTGCGCGATGCCTACGCGACAGCAGGTTTTGCGCCGAATACCATCGGCTTGATCGAATCGCACGGCACTGGCACGGTTGCAGGCGACTTGACCGAATTTACCTCGCTGAAGACTGTCTTTGGCGCAGATAATCCACCCCACCAAACGATTGCGCTCGGCAGCGTGAAGTCGCAAATTGGCCATACCAAAGCCGCCGCTGGAGCTGCCAGCCTGATCAAAGTTGCCCTCGCACTGCATCACAAGGTGTTGCCTGCAACAATCAATGTGACCGAGCCAAATCCCAAATTCGAGGTGGATGACAGCCCCTTCTACATCAACACCGAGACGCGCCCGTGGGTGCGGGCTGAAAGCGCACCGCCGCGCCGCGCTGGGGTGAGTTCGTTTGGCTTTGGGGGAACCAACTTCCACGTCGTATTAGAGGAGTATACCAACGATCACCAGCACGCCTACCGCCTGCACGATACCACCCGTCAGATCGTGCTGCACGCGCCCACACCAGAAGCCTTGCTGAGCCAGATGCAACAGTATGCCGTCAGTTTGGGCGGAGCCGATGCCCTCCAGACCTTCTATAACTTGACCAGTCCCACTCCCGATCCGGCCATTCCGCAAACGCACGCCCGCGTCGGTTTGGTGGCCAGCAGCCCACGTGAAGCTCACGACTCGCTCATCCTCGCTGCCGATCTGCTTCAGAAGCACCCCGATCACGCTGAATGGCAAAACCCTCGCGGAGTCTACTACCGCCGCATGGGGATGCAGGTAGCTGGCAAGGTGGTTGCGCTCTTTTCGGGGCAAGGCTCGCAGTATCTCGAAATGGGGCGCGAACTGGCCCTGCACTACCCCCCCGTGCGGCAGCTTCTCGGCGCAATGGATCAGCTCTTTGTGCAGGCGGGCAAACAGCCGCTCTCGCAAGTCATCTTCCCGCCGCCCGCCTTCACTGCTGATCGGCGCGAGGAGCAGACACAGGCTTTGCAACGCACCGATTACGCCCAGCCCGCGATTGGCGTGCTGAGTGCGAGCTTGTATCGCATCGCGCAGCAAGCCGGCTTGCAAGCCAGCTTCATGGCCGGGCATAGCTTCGGTGAGCTGACGGCCCTGTGGGCTGCCGGTGCAATCAACGATACCGACTTTATGCGCTTGATGCTGGCACGCGGCACGGCGATGATGCCAATCAACAATCCGTCCTTCGATGCAGGCAAGATGCTGGCGGTCTCCGGCGACCTTGTGATGGAACGCCTGCAAGAGGATATTCGCCCCTTCGCGGGCTTGCAGATTGCCAATTGGAACTCGCCCCGCCAAGTGGTGCTGGCAGGCACGGCCGCCGCCGTGCGGGCGGCCCAGCCCGTCTTGCAGAGCAAAGGCTATGCCTGTGTGATGTTGCCGGTTGCGGCGGCCTTCCATACATCGCTCGTGGGGCACGCCCAACAGCCCTTCGCGCAGGCGGTGGCCCAAACCCAGTTCCGTAGCCCCCAGCATGCCGTATATGCGAATGCAACGGGCCAGCGTTATCCGCACGAGCCAGCGCAGGTGCAACAGACGTTGGCCCAGCAGATGCTCCAGCCCGTGCTCTTCCAACGCCAGATCGAGAGCATCTATAACGACGGGGGGCGCATCTTTGTCGAATTTGGCCCCCGCAGCGTCCTGACCAATCTGGTTCGTGATATTCTTGGCCACCGCGAATATCTTGCCGTCTCGCTCAATGATAGCCGCAAGAAGGACAGCGACCGCCAGCTCCAAGATGCGCTGGTGCAGTTGCGCGTGGCGGGCGTGCCGCTGCGCCCCACTGATACCTACGCCTTGCCGGCCCCCGCTTCACCGAATCCGGCCCGCAAGGGGCTGAAGATTGCCCTTAATGGCAGCAACTACGTGAGCGACAAGACTCGTCAAGCCTTCACCGATGCCTTGCAGGATGGCTTCCGGATTAGCGTAGGCACAGCTACCTCACCGGCAGCTACGTCAGCCATCGCGGCCACACCTGTTCGCGCTCCTGCTCAGCAAGAGTCAGTTGCCGCTATGCCCGTTGCACCCGAACATACGCTACTGACCAATGGTACGGCAGCAATGCTGGAACACAGCTTGAACCACTTCACTCGCCACCAACAAGCCGTGCTGCACCTGCACGAGCAGTATTTGCAGCACCAACAGCAGATGTCCGCCACAATCACAGAGCTAGTTCGGCAGCAACATGCCCTACTTGCGGCGGGACATCTGTCGGAGCAGGTGGTACACCAGCTTGGGCGCAGTGTTGCGCTGCTGCGCGAGCATCAGGCTGAAACGCTGCGTGTGCATGAACAATACCTGCAACGCCAAGATGAACACGCCCGAAACTTCCTTGCCCTAATGCAATCAGGCGAAGTGATCCCTGCGCTATCGGTCACGGCTGAACCCGACTTGGCAGCCGCGGCGGCTATGCCCGCTGTGCCTCTGCAAACAGAACTGCCTGCGCCTATGGCCGTAGAAACACCTGCTGCACCGGTTGCGCCTATGGCCGTAGAAACACCTGCCGCATCGGTTGCAGCTACTCCGCTAGCCACTGCGCCAGTAGCCGTCGTACCTAGCATGCCAGTGACACCCACCTTCGCGCACTCATTCGATGCTTTGTTAGAACAGGTTCCACCTGTTGCACCGGTGCTCGCCCCGATTGTTACCGAAGCACCTGTTGTAGCCGAACCCGTGACTCCCACCACGCCTGCCGTAGCCGAACCAGTTGCCCCCGCCACGCCTGCCGTAGCCGAACCAGTTGCCCCCGCCGCACCCGTTGTGAGTAACGGCAACGGCAATCTGGGCGACGTACTCACCACTGCTTTGTTAGCGATTGTCAGCGACAAAACCGGCTACCCGACCGCGATGCTCGACCCCACGATGGACTTGGAAGCCGACCTCGGCATTGACTCAATCAAGCGCGTGGAGATCCTCGGTGCACTGCAAGACCAGTTCCCCACGCTGCCCCGCCTCAGCCCCGACGAATTGGGCGAACTGCGCTCACTTGGGCAGATTGTCAGCGTGTTGCAGGGCGGCGTGGGGGTTGTGCCCACCACGCCTGCCGTAGCCGAACCAGTTGTCCCCGCCGCGCCTGCCACCAGCAACGGCAACGGCAGCACCGGCGGTATGGGCGACGTACTCACCGCCGCCCTGCTGGCGATTGTCAGTGACAAGACCGGCTACCCGACCGAAATGCTTGACCCCATGATGGATTTAGAAGCCGACCTCGGCATTGACTCGATCAAGCGCGTGGAGATTCTCGGTGCGCTGCAAGACCAGTTCCCCGCCTTGCCCCGCCTCAGCCCCGACGAATTGGGCGAACTGCGCTCACTCGGGCAGATTGTCAGCGTGTTGCAGGGCGGCGC
>CALCJV010000110.1 GCA_937967405.1 uncultured Chloroflexales bacterium
GAGCGTTACAGTTGCGCGACAGTGCCGGACTTGCACCGGCTTCGCCTTTCAGCCCGACCATCCGGGGTGCAGGCACTTTTCCCATATCTCTCACTGAGAGTATACCACACGATTCGCCATCGGACAATCGCCCTCTGACCCCTGCCTATTTTGCCGCTTTCGCTTAGCTTCGAGTTTTTCACGCTTTGTGCGGGTTGCGTGCTTGTGCTTTCCGATACCCGCCACCAACGAAGCCGACACGCTAGCGGGTGAAGCTCTCCGGTGCGGTGAGGCGTGCAGCCGCTGTCGGGGCTGCCTGCTCGCACGCCGCAAATTGGTGCGTTAGCTCGGTGGGGTCGAAACTGTCCGGTAGCCCAATCGCCACAAGTTGCGTCTGCGCGGGCGTGTTACCCCAATCCTGCCCAAACGTCAGCTGAATGCGGCTGCCCACCACATGGACGATCACCTGCCGCTCACGCTGCTCGGCAAGCTGAACAATGCCTTTCAAGCGGAATACGCCAACCGGCAAGCTCTTCAGCACAATCCGTAGCTGATCGAGGGTGAGTGGAGTATCGCTGGTGTAGCTCCACGTCGCAAACTGCGTGCTATGGTCGTGGTGCGCGTGGTCATGATCATGATCGCAATGCGCGTGATCGTGGTCGTGGTGGTCATTTTGGTGGGTGTGGGCGGGTGGCGTGCGCTCAGTGAGCGGGACATCAAACAGCAACGCAAGCGGCACATCCGCATACGCCGCATCAAGAATCCGCGCCTGCGGCACGATCTGGCGCACCCACTCGTGCAGCGCATGCCGCTCGCGCTCGCTGATGAGGTCAATCTTATTCAGGATCAGGATGTCAGCTACAGCGATCTGGTTGATGAGCAACGAGGCATACTCCATCCCCAGCGTCTGCGCGTGCGGCACTTGCTCCGCATCCACCAGCGTGATAATGCTTTCGAGGCGGGCAAATTCGCGCACTTCGGGCAACAGCAGCGTCTCTGCGAGGGCCCACGGATCGGAGACTCCACTGGCCTCAATCACGATGCGCTGGGGCGGTTCGGGCTGCTCCAGCAGATCGAGCACCGTATCCAGCAGGTCTTCGCGGATCGTGCAGCAGATGCAGCCATTGCTCAGGCTAACCATGTCGCTCTCAACATTCACCACCAGCGCACTATCAATATTGATGCTGCCGAAATCATTTACAAGCACGGCCACCCGCTCATTCTGCTGATAGGCAATCAGCCGATTAAGCAGGGTGGTTTTGCCTGCGCCGAGAAAGCCCGCCAAGAGCGTGATCGGGACAATCGGTAGACGTGGGAGATCATCGTGCATGGGGATGCTCCTATTATAACGTAATCACCTGATCCGGAAGGTTACCGGCTAGTGCCGCGTACAAGTCAGGAAAACAGCCGACCTGCACGCCCGCCACTGTGCCCTGCGGTTGGCAATTGCCTACCTCGCCCGCGGCCAAGCCGCGCTCCAGCGCACACTGATCGCAAAGCATCAGCAACATACCCTGTTGTGCCGCTACCTGCGCCAAACGTTCGCCCATGGGGTCGCCAGACCGCAAGATGTAGGTGTTGTCATCGAAGAAGAACATGCCCACCACATCTACGCCGTGCGTGCCGGACTCCAGTTGAGGCAGGATCATCTTGCCGAGTTTGTAGCTCGCGGTGTGCCCAGATGTGGCAAAGATATATGCAACCTTCATTGTCACGCTCCTTTTGGTATTACTTGGTATCACTTAGTATCACGTATTGATGACCGTCTACTTGCTTGCACTTTGTGGTGCGCCAATCGCCAACGGCTTTGCCTTAGAGGGTAATGACCTGTACTTGATCGGGGGCGTAACGTTCAAGCGTTGCGTAGAAGTCGGGGAAACAGCCGACCTGCACACCCGCCACCGTATCCCGCGCTTGGAACTTGACCGATGGCAGACAATCGCCCGTCACACCTTCCGCCAAGCCGCGCTCAAGGGCGCATTGGTTACAGATCAGGAGCAGAATGCCCTGTTGTGCCGCTACCTGCGCCAAACGTTCGCCCATGGGGTCGCCAGACCGCAAGATGTAGGTGTTGTCATCGAAGAAGAACATGCCCACCACATCTACGCCGTGCGTGCCGGACTCCAGTTGAGGCAGGATCATTTTGCCGAGCTTGTAGCTCGCGGTGTGCCCTGATGTGGCAAAGATGTACGCAACCTTCATTATCGCGCTCCTTTCTGCGTGTCGTGCTTAGGCATCGCACTGCTATTCCCAGCCAAACGGATCAGGGTAGGTTGCCCATGCCTCAAAGCCTTCGGCAAGTTCGGCTGGGGTGAGCAAGGCAGCATCCAGTGCGCGGACAATCGCTGCTCGATCCATATTGATCCCAATACACACGATCTCCTGCCGCCGATCCCCGAATTCGGGATGCCAATTGCTGCGGAATTGCTCATACCAATCGGGATCACTGGGCCAGCGTTCCTGTGGCACGGCACTCCACCAATAGCCGCCCGGCGACACGCCTAGAAACCGCCCCGCTTTTGACCATACACCGACATGCGCCGGACGGGATGCCAGCCAAATGTAGCCTTTGGAGCGTAGGACTTGGCGGAAGGTGCTACTCTGGATCAGGCGCATCAGGCGTTGCGGGTGGAACGGGATGCGCTGGCGGTAGACAAAGCTGCTGATGCCGTACTCCTCTGTTTCGGGGGTATGCTCGCCCTGCAACTCGCGGAACCAGCCCGGCGCACGTTGGGCTTGCTCCATGTCAAAGCGGCCTGTATTGAGGATGTCTTCTAGTGCCACCTGCCCGTGATTGGTGCGGATGATCTGCGCGGTTGGGTTGAGCGTGTGCAGCAAGCTCGCTAGCCGCTCCACATCCTGCGGATGGGCACGGTCGAGCTTATTGATAACCAGCACATTAGCAAACTCCACCTGCTCGACCAGCAGATCAACAATAGTACGCCGATCTTCTTCACCCGTTGCTAGCTCGCGCTCCTTGAGTGTCTGTGCCGAGAGGTAATCGTGCAGGAAGGTTTCGCCATCCACGACTGTCACCATCGTATCAAGCTGGGCTACCTCGCTCAGGCTTGCGCCGCCGGGCAGTTCGAAGGTGAAGGTGGCTGCCACCGGCAACGGCTCAGAGATGCCGGTTGATTCGATGAGCAGGTAGTCAAAGCGTTTGGCTTGGGCAAGGCGGGCCACTTCTTTGAGCAAGTCATCGCGCAGGGTGCAGCAGATGCAGCCGTTGGTCATCTCGACGAGCTGCTCATCGGTGCGGCTCAGCTGTGCGCCGCCGTCGCGCACGAGCGATGCGTCAATGTTGACTTCGCTCATGTCGTTGACAATCACGGCGACGCGCATGCCTTGCCGATTATGCAAAACGTGATTGAGCAGGGTGGTTTTGCCTGCGCCAAGAAAGCCGGACAGAACCGTAACAGGGAGCTTGGACATGAACAACATCCCCTTATTGATACATAGTCTCAACAACAAGAGGTAGTGTACCAAAGGTGGAATGAACTGTCAAGCCACTTGACAGGCGCGGCGGATCGTGCCTACACTGAGGCGTAAGCACTTGCTCTAGTTGAGATACACGCGAGAGGCTCACCCCATGCCACCATCCTGTACTACGCTGCTCGCCCTGTGTGGCGTGCCGGTGCGAGCCAAGATCGCACTGGCGATAACGTTGCTGCACGCCCTGCATGCGGCAGGACGGCAGGTGCTGCTGCTTGATAATGGCGATGTACCTGTGCCGCTCGCGGAGTTGCCGCCGATCACCCGCGTGCGTCTGACAGGCGGCTGTGTGTGCTGCACGCTGGCAGGGCGGCTGATCCCCCAGCTTGCCCACACGTCGAGCGACACCGCGCTGCTGATCAGTTCGGCGCGGGCTGAGCCGGCCATGTTGGCACATCTGCTCGGCACGCTTCAGCACCCGCAGCGGCGCATTGCGAGTGTGGCTCTGCTCGATCCGGCGACATGCACGCGCCACCCACACCTTGCCGATCAGTATCAGCTCTACGCCGATCTGCTCTTACTGCCGCCCTATGCGCCTGAGCCGGTGCTAGCGTGGCTGGGGCTGGGTACGGTGACAAGTGACAGGTGTTAGGTGTCAGGTGACAGGGGTCAGGTGTCAGGGAACACATACCACGAAGCGCACGAAGCGCACGAAGAACGCGAAGGGGATG
>CALCJV010000111.1 GCA_937967405.1 uncultured Chloroflexales bacterium
TACTTGAGGTAGGTGTCCACACTCGCAACGACCACGCGGGCTTCGATGGCAAGCAACTCAATCCCGACCAACGATACCCGTACCCACGCATCAATCACGATGCCTTTGTCCAAAATTCGATCAATAACTTCCGCAAGACTACTCGATGCATTGACGTGTTCAACAGCCATGATGATCCTCCTTGCATAACACGGTATCCTCATCTTTGAGACCTTGGCCATAGTATACCATAGCTGTAAAGAGATTGTCGGTTCAAAAAGAATTTTTGGAATTGAAATATATCAGGATATAAAGAGCTAGGTGCAGGCTTGTAGTTTTTTATGGGGCAAGATCGAGGAACTTAATAATGCTGCATCGGGAAGCGGAATTTTTGATTGTCAAGCTATATGCAAGCCTGATCCTACTACTACGGCAAGTAGTGTCAGGGGTGGAAACAGTACCGCATACCTATTGAAAAAACATTGACACCGGGAACAGCATGGTGTATTATAACAGCAGGATAATGGATAGCTAGTAGATGTAAATTGCTACAACTGTCGGTTAATCTGGGTACCGTTTGATCGCTATCTACACCGTTGAAAAGAGTCGTTGCAAGGACGTTGGATTGGTCAACGCATGCACTACTCAACCTGTAGGTCAGATTAGTCGCTATCCATCGTCCGTACTGTTGGATTTGGATTGTATGTAAGCATGCCACCTGCGATGATGCAAGGGTATCTGGATTGCACGAAGAAATACCGACTGCCTCGTATGCAGGGTTGGCTGATCGAGCTAGCCCTGTTTGTTATTCGTGAGGATTGAACACGATGGATCACCAAAGTATAGCCAAAGCCTTAGATGCGAGCCGCCCGCGCATTGTTGAGCGTGTCGCCCAAGAGACGCTCCAGAACGCATTCTGGGAAGAACGCTACGGGAGTGGCGTGCGTGATAAGATCGTCTTTGATGGTGACCACAATGTCGCTGCGCTGGTGAAGGCAATTCGCTACCGTTCGCAGGTGATCCTTGACGATTACCTCGCATGGCTACGCACCACGCTGGTGCGTTACAACTGTTCAACTGGGATGATCCACGAGACATTTGCCTACATCTGGCATGGCATCCAAGCTGAGCTGCCCCACGCGGCCCACGTACCGCTCTATAGCTACATTCAGGCGGGCTTGCAGAGCCTTGTCTACCCGAACCCGCAGATCCAAGAGCTGGCCGCAAGCCACGAACAGCTGGCCGAACTCCTCACGAGCCATTTGTATGATAGTCAGTGGCACTGGCAATACGCCTATGCACGCATGGGGCAGGCCCGCCTGCTGTATGATGCGTGGCTGTTGCTCGACTACGTGATGGATGCGCTGGGTTACAACGACCCGCAAGTGGCGGTGCGGCATGTCGTGTGGTTGCGGGATTATCTGCTCAAGGCAGGGCTATCCACCACGCATGTGCAGCAGCTTTTGTGGCTGCTCACAGGTATCCTTGAACAGCAGGTGTCGCCTGCGGCCGCTAGCGATGCGCGGCGCGTCCTGTCCACCGTGGCATCTGCCTTGCTCTATGATGAAGCCGCCTACCACGCCCTGCTCAGTGTCCAAGATGAATTGGTGCAGGAAGTCGCGCAGGCACTGGTTGCCCACGATCCGCGCTTGGCTGTCGAGCAGGTACTCCAAGAAACGGGCTGGTATGTAGCCTACTTGGGCGATGCACTCGGTACGTATGCGGCCGATCCGTTGGTGCGGTATGTGCAGATGCTCCAGCAAGCAGGAGCCGATCCGTCGCTGGTGCACGCGCACCTTGCCGAACTGCATACGGCGGTAGCTCGCTTGCTGCCCGCCTATGCTGCTCATGATACGCAAACCTATCTGCAAGCCGCCGCTGCGAGCTTGCAAGCCTACCCGCAGATGATCGGGTAGAGGATGACAATGATCCACGTTTCTGGGGGGGACGTGGTCGCATTCAATGATGAGATTGAATTCAATGATGATTGGAGCTGTTTTATGATACAAGCACGTCATACTCCGGCTGAGATGCCGAAAAGTTCATACCATCTACGTATCGCTGATTTACCTGAAAGTGGAGCCGAGATGGAATATCGTGTGCTCATTGTTGGTGAGGATGCAGCAACCCGTAATCGCTACGCCAAAATGTTGATTGATGCTCTCCTGCCTGACGGAGGGGCCTATAGAGTGATGACTGTAAGCTCGGCTGCAGCGGCACAGCTACAAGTAACGCGGCAGCAGTTTCACGCGGTGCTGATCGTGCTGGCCCTGTACAACGAGGTGTTGTTGGATTTGGCCCGCCGCTTAAAAGCACTCTACCCAGAAATGCAGGTTTTGATCTTGCACGAAGCACAGACGACTCTGCCGATGCTCGAGGCAGTGCGGCGCATGGGGGTGCATAGTGTCAAGACTCCGATTGAAGACGTGCATTTGCAGGCCTGCCTCGCCCGCATCCTAAATGTGATGGCGGCTGCGCCGACGGCGAGCGGCGCATTGCCCGCCTTCGCTGAAGCCGATCTGGAGTTAGTGGATGTGTATGATCTGCTTGATGATCTGCGCCGCCAAGCTCGATCCCAGCTGGTGCTATTTACCGATAATCTGGGCAACCTGATCGCCAAGCGCGGCGATGAAGCGAATATTGATGTGACCGTGCTCGCTTCGCTGATTGCGGGTGGCTTTGTCAATTCGGTGGAGATGGGGCGTATGTTGAATGATCCCGAGACGGTGCATCTGAGTGTTCACGAAGGTCGTTACTTCGATGTGTACTCAGTCAATGTCGGGCTAGATCGGCTCTTGGTGCTGTTCTTCGATAAGCAGTTCGCCGATCCGAAGCTCGGCTTTGTGTGGCTGATCATGAAGCGGGTTGCGGGGCAACTGCGGCGTATGGCACAGCAACAACGCCCTGCGCCGAACCTCTTGAACGATCAGTTCCAAGACCGGCTGAACAGCGAGATAGATCGGCTTTTTGGTGCAGAGCCGTTCACAAACAATCGCCCTAAGCACAATCTCGGCTCAGCTTGATTTATGGTGGCGAAAGGGGGTATGATACTATATATTAATATCATCCTAACCAAGATCAAGCGAAAGGGCACGGCATGGCACAGACACAGATGGTACTCTCGAAAACGCAACTCGCGACGCTGCAAACCGACATGGCCCAGCTCGGCAAGCAGCGCGGAGTGCACTTCATTGTGCTGGCGGATTTCAGTGGGCAAGATATTTCTGCGTGGGATGCTGCTGGCGGCAATGATACGGCAACGATCTCAGCTCTGGCGGCAGGCGATCTGCTAGCCACATTGGAGCTAGGGCGGATGCTTGGTGGGCGGCGGGCGTGCAATCTGGTGGTGCAAGAACATGATGACCAGACGGTGCTGATTGCGCGGGTAGGGCAAGGCCTGCTGCTACTGCTCGCAACGGCCAAGGATGTGCCGCTCGGCTGGTCGCGCTTGGCGATCAAGCGGCTAGCTGAGCGGATCGAGCTGGTTGTGGGTGATGTGGCGAGTACCCCACCGCCAGCCGCAATTACAGAAGATTTTGAGCAGCAGTTCCAAAATCAGCTCAATCGGATATGGTAGCCGAATGCACTTACTAACCATACCCACATAACTACCGCACCTGCCGCGTGCATGGGTGGTAACGATGGTAACGATAGGATTGCCGATATGTTCATCAACTGGGGCCTCGGTGAAATCAATCTCAAGATCGTTTACTATGGGCCGGCCTTAAGCGGCAAAACTTCCAATTTGCAGTATATCTATGCCCGCACCCCACCCCACCTGCGCGGGCGGCTGGTTTCGCTCAAGACGCAGCAGGAACGCACCTTGCTGTTCGACTTCTTGCAGCTAGAGATGGGCAAGATCAATAATCTGAAGCCCAAATTCAAGCTCTACACCGTGCCCGGCCAAGCCTACTATGCCGCGAGCCGCCGCCTGATTCTGCAAGGCACGGATGGCGTGGTCTTCGTGGTTGACTCGCAAGCTGGACGCTCGAACGAGAACCTTGAATCATGGTATACGATGGAGCAGCACTTGATCGAGTTGGGTTATGATATTCGCACCTTCCCGATCATTGTGCAGTTTAATAAACGCGATCTCCCGCATGCAATGCCGACCCGCGACCTGCGCCGCCTGTTGCACATTGCCCCTGAGCGGCCATGCTACGAGGCTTCAGCGATCAATGGGCTGGGGGTCTTTGACACGTTGAAAGCGGCCATGACAGCTGTCGTGGGGCAGGTCCGCAAGAGTGCCTAACCTTGAAATGAGGAACAACGATGTTTTTTGCCGGAGATTTCACGCTGATTACCCCTGCGAGCCTGCTCCAACTGCTCTGTCAGGAGCAGCGCAGTGTAGCGATCACCGCGCAGCGTGGCAGCGAATCGGCCTGTATTCAGATTATTGAGGGCATGATTGTGCGGGCCCAGTGTGGTGCGAGCCAAGGGCGCGAGGCGATGTATCGCTGGCTGGTGTGGGATGGGGGTAGTTTCTATGTCAATGTGCTACACGAGGCTCCCGCTGAAGTGGATATGATGGCCCACTACGAGGAACTGGTGCTGGAAGCGGCCCGCCGCCGTGATGAGCTGGAGCTGACGCTTACGCCGGTGCTGCCCTACCCGCAGCGCAGCCAGCTCGAGCAGATATTGGTGCAGTGTCCGGCTTTGGCGGGGATTGCGCTGGTTAGCTCGGAGGGCCGTCTGTTGGGGGCGCTTGGGCTTGATCACGTGCTGACGCTGGAAGCACAGAGCGTGGTCGCTGGGTTGGCGATTGTCGGGGGGTTGCTGGGCGCACCCCCGCAGCAGATCGCGCTGTATATTACCAGCAACTACCGGCTCCTCTTAGTGCAGTGGGGCAGGGTGTGGCTGCTGGCAGTGCCGACCAGTGGCGCAAGTGTGAGCGAGGCAACGGCCCAAATCCAAAAGCTGCCGGTTGATTATCTTTAAGTGGTTGCACTGGTGTGACGGTGCGCTGAATGACCGAGTTATGTGCCTCCCAAGTATTCTGAGCGCAATGTGTAACGATAGTGAAAGAAAAGAGAGCGTGCCCTATGGTTTCACCTAATCCGATGACTTCATCCCGCAGCCCTGCACCCTCGCTGTTTAAGTTGGTGGGGGGCGTACCAACCGAGAAGCTGTTCCGCCAACCGGCTGATGCACTGGTGATTATTGGGCGGCAGCTTGAGTTGATTATCCAAGATGATCAGCTGCCCGCCGATCTGGCACTGGGCACGTTGCGCTTTTCACTGTTCCGCCTGCATCAAGGGCGGATCGCCCAGCTTGCCAACATCTGTCGCAGCATCACCGTGTATGGCGAAGCCGATGTTGCGCCGCCAGAGATTGACGGGGTGCAGTTTGTGGCTTTACCGGCGGGTGCGCCACTGACCCAAGAGTGGTTCTTGATTGTGGATAGTCCAGATTTCTGGGGCGGGCTGTTTACGCGCATCGTGCCCGAACGCAATGATGGGCGCGTGCGTCGCTATCAATTCGAGGGCACTCTCACGGCGGATGAACGCACCATCAGCCGGGCGATGTTGCTGCTCAGCCTTGTGCGCCAGCAAGCCGCGCCGCCAGCCACCGCCGAGCGCAACTATACGATGCAGGCGATGCGTTGGGCCCGGGTGGCGTATGCCCTCTATACCCACAGCGAATCCGAGCGGCTGAACCTTGCGCCGAGCCTGCACGAGTTCCCCGAATTGTTGGAGCTGCTGACGGCGTGTGCCAGCACAACCCCCGCAACCTTTGTGCAGCAAGCGTTGCCTGCCGCACTGCAAGCATTGCAACCCTGCCACCCCGACGGCGATGCGATCTACCGCCTTGAACAGGAGCAGCTTGTGCCGGTGGTGTGGCACAGCCCGCAGCAGCCCCCACCTCTGCCGCTCAATCAAGGGCTAGCCGCGCATGTGCGCTCAGCGCGTGGGCCGGTTACGGCGACTCTCACCGCCACTAGCCCAGAGCAGGTACTTATGCCATCGGCCCAAGCCGTGACTGCTGTGCCCCTGTTTGCCAAAGATGCCCTGTGGGGCATACTCTATGTGGGTCACCCCGACGTGGCTCAGCAGCCCGCAGATGTGCCGACGACGGCGGCACGGATAGGCGCATTGCTGAGTGAGCTGCTGACGGTGCTTGATCTCGGTCGCGGTGTAGCCGCGCCGCCCGATGCGTTTGGGCTACCCGACTTTGGCTTGCCAACCAGCTACGTCGGCTCGTCGCCCTACGCCCCGCCCGCCCCAGCTGCACCACCAAGTATGCCGAGTGCATCGCCGACCATGTCGCCTGCTCCACCTGCGGCAGCGCGTGCGCCGCTGCCGACTATGCCACCTGCTCCAGTAAGCGGCGCAGGCAATGGGATGGTTATTCCCAAGCTCACCCCGCCCAGTAGCCCAGCTCGCAGTGCCACCCCACCTAGCGTAGGCGCGGCGGGCGCACCGCAACCGGTGGCTGGGGATACGAGTGCCTTTGGCTTGCCCGCATGGATGCGAAGTGGCGGGGGCATGTTGCCCCCACCGGCGGCACGCGGCGGTAGCCCCGCTACGCCCGCGGTGGCCGCACCGCCACCCGATACGTCGCCCTTGCCGGATGCCAATTGGAACGACCTGCAACGCCGCCTGATGAGTGCGCTTGTGGCTTTTGATCGGCGCACGGCGGAGTATCTGTGGGAAGAGACGGTCACGCAGTATCGCGCCGAAGAAATCTGTGTCGAACTGCTCATGCCTGTGCAGATTGCGATTGGCGAAGGCTGGCATCGCGGTGAGGTGTCAGTTGCCGCCGAACACTTCGCTAGCCGCTTTGTCGAGATCAAGATGCTCAATTTGCTGCATCAAGGGCACGATAACCCCACCGCACCGCTGGCGGTGATTGGCTGTGCCCAAGCCGAGCAGCACGAGATTGGCGCGATTATGCTGGCCCTGTTTATGCGCTGGGCGGGCTTCCGCATCATCTATCTAGGGCAGAATGTGCCCAACTCCACGCTGGCCGACATGGTGCGCCAACTGCGCCCGAAGTTGCTGGGGCTATCGGCAACGACGGTTGAAGCGGCCCACAACTTGACTGAAGTCGGGCATATTCTGAGCCGTCTTGAGCCACCTGTGCCGCAGTTCATTTTCGGTGGCATGGCCTTCTACGAACGCCCAGACTTGATCGGGCGCATACAGGGCATGTACCTTGATGGTGATGTGCGCTCCATTACGCGCCAACTTGCAGAGATGCATGGGGTTCGCAAGTAGCCGACTGGGTGCATCCGAGGTGAGGAGAGAGTGAGCAACAACCATGAGTGTGCGTATTCCTGATCTGATCGGTGTCACGGTGGATGACTCGCGTTGTATCCTCAGCGAGGCACAGGTGTTGCGCTTGGGCATGCTGCTGCTGCGCCTGCGCCCTGCCGATAGTGATGGGGTGAGCTTTCTCGGTGGCCCATTGAGCGTACTCGCCACCACCCCTACAGCGCGTGCGGTGTCCGCGCCGATGCCGCACGCGCTTGGCGATATGCTTGGGGATGATGCGTTTCTGGTGCTTGCCGGCCCGCAGGGCACACTCGCCTTGCTCACGGCCCACACGCCGCAGGGCTATGCTACACGCCTCTACAGCGACCCAGAGCGTGTAGATCGGGCAGCACTGGTGCTGGCCCAGTTTGGCGATGTGGCTTATGCCCTTGATATGACGGCCAACCCTGAAAGCCAACGGGCTCTCGCGGTGCGGGTGGTGCTGGCCCTGCTGAGCGATAGCGAGTTACGCGGGGTGGATTTGAATGCGCTGCTGCCAGATGAACACAATTGGCTCCGCATGGCACGGACTTTGAGCGAGCATCCCGATCCGGCAACTGTCCTGACGATCCCCCCGGTACAGCAGGTGATCCGGGCTTGTGGGGGCCAGCGTGCGTTGGTAGGCACGCTCGATGCTCGCCGGATGCTGCGCGTGCTTGCCGCTAGCGATACGACTGCGCCGCTTCAATTAGACCTAAACCATCCGACGCTGACCCCCTTGCTGCAAACGTTGCGCCCTAGCAGCATCGCTGCCAATGCATGGCAAGCTGACGGGCAGACGTGGGTGCAGCAGGCTGCCATCACCCTGATTCCGCTCACACGCAAGCAAGAGCTAACCGGAGCCTTGCTTGTCACTAGCGAACGCCCGCTCTCGATCAGTGCGCGAGCCACGCTCAATGCGCTTGGGGTGCTCTTGAATGCCTATCTGAGTGCGCGGCCGGTATCGGCTGCCCCAGCCACGCCGCCCACGCCAGTTGCCATACCACTCCCGTCCCGCGGCATGACCGCAATTCCGGCGGCTTTGCGTGCGCCCCAGACTAGCCCGCTTAGCCCATCGCCGGTGAGCCAGCCTGCTCGTCCGGTGCCTGCCGCACCTGCCCGCGCTATTGCTGCCCCCACCCTCAATGCTCTTGAGGCTCTGCTTGATCAGTTAGATGAGGGGATCATTGTCGTTGAGCCGACGGGCGCACTCGCAAGTTTTAATGCGGCGGCCAAGCAGTTGCTCAATCTGGTCGATGCAGACCGCAACCGCGCCCTCGCCGAAACGGCTGCCCACGAGCTAGTGCCGCTGTTTACCGAAGCCCTGCTGGGCGATACGGTGCAACGGCGGCCGCTGACCCTTGAGGCGGGCCCGCCTGTGCAAGTCAGCGTTAGCAGCTTGCCCGGCGAACGCTGGGCCCTCGTGCTGTATCCGCAGCCAGCCCAAAATGGAACTGCACCTGCTGCAAACGATGATGATTGGATTCCGGCGATGCCGGGCACGGGTGGCGTTGGCAGTGGGGATGCGGCGACGGGTGATTACAACGAAGCCTTGCTCGCGGGCTTCTCCAATTCGATCCGTGGGCCCCTGCACTCGCTGCGCGAACTGATCGCCCGTGTACCTGCCGCTGGTCAGCTCAACGAGCAGCAATCGGTGTTGATTGGGCAGGTGGTGCAGCTTAATACCGAACTGACCATGCTCGTGAACGACCTCCTCACGCTGGGGCAGGTGCGCTACCAAATGGCCGAGATGAGCGGCGCGTTGCGGCTAGACCTGCTCGTCGAGGCGGCGATTGGCACGCGCTATGCCGAATTCGGGCGGCGGGGGCAGCGCGTCGAGCTGGGCGTAGACCCGGAGCTGCCGCGGGTGATTGGCTCGGAGGAGGGGCTGGGGCGCGTGATCGGCGCACTGCTCGACAACGCGATTCTGTACACCCCGCCGGGCAGCCAGATTACGGTGCAGGTGGTGCGGCAGGGCGATCAGGTGTTGGTGACAGTTGAGGACAATGGACCCGGCTTGGAGCCAGAAGAGGCCGCGCAGGTGTTTGATCCTTTCTATCGTGCGCCACTGGCGGAGCAACTTGGCGTAGAAGGGCGGGGGCTAGGGCTGACGATTGCACGGGCAGTGATTGAACACCATCATGGGCGCATCTGGGTGGAGAGTGTTGCCGGGCAAGGGTGTCGCTTTGCATTTAGCTTGCCGAGCGATCCTGAATCAGGATAGAATACATGCGGGGTGCAAGTTCGGCAAATGCTATCGTGGCAAGCCCCTCCACGCAACAACTGAGAAGAGAGAGCGAGCCGTATGAATATCTCACTATATCGGATGATCCCGCCCGATGTGCGTGATAGTGTTTTTGTCAACAGTGTGCCGTTGATGAATATCATCAGCCACGAGATTGAAGATGTGGTGTTCGAGAACGAACTTAAGGTGGATTTCTTTGCCGGCTTCCAACGCTTCTCGTTTTTTACGCGCCAGATTAAACGCTACACCCGCCTTGCCAGTGTGTGCCGTCGTGTGTATGTGTGGGGCATCCCCGACATTGACCCACCGGCTATTCCGGGCGTTGAATACCTGCCGCTCACGCCCGATATGGCCCTTGCCCGCGAGTGGTTTCTGGTGGTGGATACGTCCACGTTTTTTACTGCGCTGATCACCCAAGAAATAACCTATGGTCAGGAGCTGCCGAAAGGCTTCCGTCGCTTTGAGGGCATCTGGACGTATGACTCGGAGATTGTCTCGCGGGCCCATCTGCTCGTCTCGCAGATGTTGGGGCGCAACTATCCCGGTATTATTCCCCGCGACTATGAGCAGCAAAGCAAGCATCTGGTGCAGATTTCCAATCGCCTTGTTCAGCGGCAGGATAAGCAAGCCTCCCGTGAGGTGCTGGCCCAGCACCACAGCTCGCTGCTGCATGCGGGCATGATGCATATCGAACTGCCGTTGTTTGTGATTGACAGCAACCATGTGGTGATTACTGCGTCGATGGCGGCGGCGGTGCTGCTCGATACCCCGCTCGAGGCCCTGGCAGGCGTACCCTTTGCAGAAGTGGCCAACGGTGCGCTCGCAGGGGTAACGCTGGAAGCTACCCCAAGCTCGGCTGCGGTTGCGGTTACGGTGCGTGGCAAGAGCTTGTTTGCCCATGTGGCGAGTATTTCGTATGAAAATACAACAACCCCAATGGGGTGGATTGTGACCTTGCAAAGCGAAAGTAGCCGCTCTACGCTGAGCCATAGCGCAAGTGCCCCGCTTCCGATTGCGCCAGTGTTGCAACGCTACCTATCGGGCATGCAGCAGTTGATTACGATGCTCCCATCGCTGAATACGCGCCCCGAAGTGCAGCAGCGGGTGATTACCCAGATGCAGCGGCTCGTAACGGAAGCGAATGAACTGGTGCAACGGCTGGCACTGATACAGGTGATTGAGAGCCAGCCGCTGGATGAGATCGAGGAGCTAGACCTGCACCGCTTGGCGCAGCAGGTGCTGCGTGAGTGGCAGGCAAGTGTAGATCAATATCAGATTGAATTGGCGGCGGCGGCAGAGGCGATCACGGTGCGCGGCAACTCCAAGTTGTTGCAGCAGGCCATCCGTGAGCTGCTCGATAATGTTGCCCAGCACGCGCAGGGCAGTCAGGCGCGGCTGCAATTGCTCACGGAAGCTGATAGGGTGGTGTTGGTGGTGCAGGATAATGGTGTAGGGATCGATCAAGGTAAGCTTGTGCACATCTTTGACCCGCACTACCACGCTGCCAATGGAAATATGCCGACTGGGCGGATCGGGTTGGGCTTGTCGTTGGTGCGGGCGATTGCGCGGGCTCACAAGGGCACACTCGAAGCGGAGAGCGAGATCGGGCGGGGCAGTACCTTCCGGCTGGTGTTGCCTGCATAGGGTAAGGCTAGGGTCGGGGAGATCGTTGCTCGGTTCACTCTACCACCACTGTTCCAAGCACCAATTCATCGGCGGGCAGGCGGGTATTGCCTTGCTGGGCCGGGTAGCGGGAGCCATCTGCGCTACGGTACAGGCCCATCACGATTGTATAGCGGCCGGGGGCGAGCGTGTCGGGGATCAGCAGATCAAGGCTCTCAACAACTACCTGCTGCGGTTGCCACTGGTGCGGAGGGAAGAGGCCCTGCCACACGGGGGTATCGCGCTGAGTAACATTTGCGCCAGTTTCATCTCGCACGTGTACAAAGGTGCTGTAATCATCTGGTGGTACAGGGGCATCTACCGACCAGTAGACGGTGATTGCGAGAATATCGCCCGCCTTTAGATGGGTATCGCTAGTGCGTTCCTCTGTCGTCTCGTTGCGCTGAAGGCGACCAAGCTGGGCCCCGTGGAGGCGCAAGCCGCCGAATGTCGCTTGTGGGCTATGTACGGGTAACGTATCAAGGCTAAGGGGCGTGGTAATCAGATCAATGCGGGGGCCAAGGTAGCCACTGGTGCGCCCACCCACACTGTAGACGACGCGCCCCTGCGCGAGGAGCGCGGTGTAGTCAGGAGTCCATGCCTCGCGCCCGCCGCGCCGCAACGATTGCGTGAGCAGCAAGCCGTAGCCCTGCTGTACGTACCACTCCGGCGGGTTGAGCGGCAGGAAGTATTGTGGGGTGGCTTGGGCAACGCCCGCCCAACGCAAGGGATGTGATAGCTCGCTGGCAATGCGTACCCCTGCAAAATGGGTGCGGGCCCATTCCTGCGCCACGACGCGGCTATCCGGCTGGGCGAGGCGGGCGGCGGCGGCTCCGGCTTGGAGCATACTGGGCACAAGGATGAGCGCAAGCGCGGCGGTTGCCACGAATGGGCGGGCGCGGGCCGGTAGACGTGGCGCAAGCAGTTCTCCCAGCGCAACTGCGCCGATTGCCGCGAGCAGCAGCAATGGGGCCTGCACGGGGAGCAGGTTGCGGTAGAAGTGGACTTCCATGCGTAGTAGAGCGAGCAGCAGCAAGAGGGGGAAGCTCAGGATGATCAATGTCAGCTGGGGCTGCTTGCGGAGCAGTACGGGCAAGCCCGCCAGCAGCAAGAGGGATGGGATCGGCAGCAAGCCCTCGCGCCACAAGAAGCGCAGGTAGCCCATGATTGGGAATGGTCCGTTGAGATCGCCAGTGGCCAGCCCGCCATAGGAGTTGAACAGCTTCTCCATATCACGCTGGAAGCCCGCAAAGTCGAGGATGATGAAGGGCGTTGTGGCCAGAAAGACGAGCACCGCCACACCCCCCGCTAGCACGCCGCGCCCCGCCTCGCGCAGCCATGCCCCGCGCCAGAGCAAGATGTGGGCGATGCCAACTGAGCCAAGCACGAGTACGTTCTGGTATTTTGTGCCGGTGGCGATGCCCGCTAGCACCCCCGCCAAGACGTAATCGGGCCATCTGCCGCCATTGCGGTAGAGTTGCACCACAGCCAGCACGGCCAGTAAGCCGGTGGCGGCGGCAGGGCCATCTACGGTGATGTAGTGGCTGTGGATGATGGCCCACGGCGCAAAGGTCAAGAGGGCCGCGGCCAGCCCGGCGGCCCGCCACCCAACAAGGCGCGGTGACCACCACGCGAGCGCGGCGACGGCGAGGGTGCCAAAGAGGGCGGTCACCCCGCGCCCCCACACAAAGGCCGCGGGGATGCTGGTGTAGAAGTGGTGCGAACGCGACGCAACGAAATTAGGCGGATAGAGGCCGGTTAGCCCGCCCCACCAAAAATGGATCGTCCATGCGACGGCGTGCACATAGAACATCAAGGAGGGGTAGAAGAAGTGGTTCGGGTTGAGTTCGCCCTGCACCACGCGCAGAATGCCCCATACCACTGCTGGCTCGTCGGGGTGATCTACATATGGCAACGACCACGCCCCACCCCACACCCGTAGGGCAAGGGCCATGAGCACAAGGGCACTGCTGCTGAGGATGTATACACAGCGTGATTTCATCACAGGGGCTATTATACTCCGATTTGGTCTATCTGCGGCTGCTTCAAGATTGCCCCAGATTGTCGCTCAATTGCCCCCCAATTGCCCTCAATCTGCACAGGCATGGTGTGCTCTACTACGCACGATTAAGCCTTGCAGGTATTTGCCACAATGCTTCCCAATCAGTTGGAGAGCAACTGGGGCAGAATCTTCGCAACAATGCAGAGCATACCTGCACGATGGTTATGTAACTGATATGTTGCTCTATTCGTTACACTATGAGTTACATGCCCTGTGCATGGTGCGGAGGTTGCCAGCTTGCACCTCGCGCACGCACCGCTGCTCGTTGCACCCGCAGCGCAATGCCGACCTGAGTAACGCATCCACGTTGATGGCATAGGTCTATTCACCAACCCATAATGGAGGAACGAGAACGGTATGCGACGTTCTGAGCGTATCTCGCAGCTTCTTTTACACAGTGGTTTTCTTTCCGTCGTGATTGCGTGGCATGAACTGGTGTTGGGTAGGATGGGCTTGCTTAGCCCGCTCATGCTGATGCTCGTGGCGGCGTTTTTGTGGTTCTGGGCGGGGGTGGTGTTTATGTGGAACAACTGCTCGCGCATTCTGCAACAGGAGATCAAAGGCTGCCCACCGCCCTACTACCTGTTCCTCGCGGTTCCATTCTGCACCTATGCCGCGATTGCACCGTGGGGCCTGCTGCAACTCTTGGGCGCGATCTGTGCGCCTGCTGAGACTGTCTTTGGCACGGTTGGGATGTAGCGGGATGGCGGAAGATGGACGCGGTGCAACCTGTGTTGCGCCCTACACAAGGCACTGAGCATCGTCGTGGTGCGGGCTGTTTACGCGGGTGCTGACGGTGCGGCTCTGCACTGCGCTTGCCGGTGCGGGCTGAAGCAGCGCAGTTAACATGGGTATATCGTGCAGGCGCGGATCAAGCCACAGGGCGTAGGCATGCGGTGGCAGGATCACGGGCATGCGGGCGTGGATCGGCTGCACAATCGCATTCGCTGCGGTTGTGATGATTGTGCATGTTTCGAGAAGGCTGCCATCCTGCGCTCGCCACTGTTCCCACAGCCCCGCAAATGCCCAAAGCGGGACGGGCTGGCTGGCTGATGGCGCAGGTGGGCTGAAGTAGTGCGGCTGCTTGCCTTTGCCGCTCGCTGCCACCTGCCATTCGTAGAAGCCACTGGCGGGGAGCAGACACCGCCGCTGCCGGAAGGTAGCCCGAAAAGCGGGCTTGACCGCGACGGTTTCGGCTCGCGCATTGATCATTCGGGCTGCTGCGCTCGGATCCTCCGCCTAGTGCGGAACCAAACCCCACCGCATCCAGACTAGCTCTCGCGCCAACTGATCGGCAGCGGCAGATGGGGCTGACGATTGCCGGATCACAGCTACAGCCTGCGTTGGGGCGATGTTATAGCGCGGTTCTAGCACGGGCAGATCAGCGAGCGCAAAGTGGGTAGTGACTGTCGCTGCATCTGCCACGAGCGCAAACCGTCTGCACATGTAGGCATTCCTCTCCACGCTACAGTCCGCTCACAGGCGTACTATAGCGATCAGTTACGGATCGAGGCGCACTGTCGGTCCAGTGGCTGCGCTATCTGCATCGGAGGGGGGATGGGCAGGCTCAATCGGGATATTCTGCGGTGTGGCCTGATCTGGCGCGGAGGCGTGTTCGGTCTTGATCCGCTCGCTGAATTCGGAGAGTTGCGTGCTGGCGTGTGAGAGGGCTTTGGCAAGCGTCTCTTGCAAATCCTTGAAGAAGCTGCTTTGCTGGGCTTCGGTTAAGCCCTTCTGGGCCCGATCCGTCAAATCCTGTACCTGAGGATTAGTCTTGAGGTTCTCCAACGCTTTCTGCAAATTCGCCATCACATCTTTCAAGCCAGTGGTTACATTCGCCTGAATCTCGCGGGTGCGCTCGCTACTCAGCACAGTCCGCGCCGTCTCTTCAATTTGCTCGCCAAGCTGGCGCAGGGCATCGCTGAGAGCCGGTGTAGGTGTGCTTTGGGCATGATGCTCTGGCTGCTGTTCTGGTTGCTCACTGGGAGTGGTCATGGGTTTTGGCTCCTTCTGCACTATGGAACGATCACATGCACATAGTATCACACTGGGAATATGACGCTGAACGCAGCCGGGAGGTTGCATACCCTTGAGGCAACTAACGCAGCAGGCGTTGCCGTCGCCACACGATCTGGCCTACGCGCAGCAGTGCGGCCACGCCGAGCAGGAATGCGAGGCGGTGCTGCACGGCAGAAGGGGTGAGTCCGTGCAGATCGAGCCACAACGCAACGACTGCGGCAAAGGTGGTGGGGGTGATCTGCGTATAGGGGTTGGGATGGGTGGGTTGGTTGGCATGTACCCCGACTTGGATGCACGCCTGCTGGCGATGGGTGCGGGCATACAGCTCGGTGTGGATCAGGAAATCGCTGGTTGTGAGCGGCAGATCGTGCAGCAGATCGGCGTGCAGCAGGGTTAGGCAGCAGGTGGGATCGCGTAGCTCTAGCCCCAGTATGCGGTTGATCCAGCCGCGCAGCAGGCGGTCGGGGACGGGCTGGTGGTGGTGCACGTGTTCGAGGCGGTAGGCCGTAACAAGGACGTGATGCTCACTGAATGGGATCAAGCGATCCAGTTCGGCGGGGTGTATATCGCTAGGGCTAGTGCCCGCGAGCAGATAATCCCCACGCGCATACGCCATCCCATAGACGAGGGCTTGCCTATACCCGCGTGGCTCAGCAAGGTGCAGCACAAGCACCGGATCGTGGCGGGTGGCAAGCTCATTCAGCACAGCGGTGGTGTTCGGATCGCCGCCGTCGTTGACGAGGATGATCTCGAAATCGGTGCAGTGGCGCGGCACAACGCGCAGATAATCTTGCACCTGTGTGGGCAAGCTGTCGGTGGCGTGCTGGATGGGCAGAATCACGGAAAGGGTGGCATTCATAGTGAGTCACTCCTGCTCGTTGGGCAAACGGCAACCGTATTGTCCTGTGCTGTACTGTAGTATAGCATATCTATGAAAACGGATGAACGCCGTGTTGATCCCGGCCCTGCTGACACATCTTCCTCCACGCCCACTGCAAACCTGCTATACTTGAAGTGAGCATACTGCGTGGTTCTCGCACGTAGTGATCTAGTAAGGAGTAACGGTGAACAATCTGCCTGATCGTGAGGGCTTGCCCGATCAGCCTGATAGAGCTAGCCCGTATCCGGTTGCAGACCTGCGGCCCGCAGCTGATCCGACGCGCTCACTGAGTACCGAGCCGACTCCGGCCCGCCAGCGCATGCTGCTGCCGCTCCTGTTGACGGCTCTGCTCACCTTTGGCTTGGGCTTTGGAGCGGGCTTTGTGGCGCACCCCATGCTTCAGCCTGCGCCCGTTGCGGATGCGCCTGCTGCCCCTGCCGCACCCGACCAAGTGGCGGTTGCCCCCGATGCCGCCGAACCAGATCAACAAGCACCCTCTGATACTGACCGCGCCGAATTTATGCAGACGTTGCTCCAGCAGACACGCCACTTTCGTGGTGATCCGAATGCGCCCGTGACGCTGATTGAGTTCAGCGACTTTCAATGCCCCTACTGTGGGCGGCATACGGTGGAGACAGTGCCTCAGATTGATGATATGTTTGTGAATGCGAACACGCTGCGGGTTGGGTACTTCCCGGTCGCGTTTCTGGGCGAGCAGTCGCTCTGGGCCGCCGAAGCCGCCGAGTGCGCCGCTGAGCAGGATGCCTTCTGGGAGTATCACAACTTCTTGTTCAATCGGCTGGCAATTGAGGGCAAACGCGACTTCTCGCGGGAGAACCTCAAGCTCTTTGCGATTGAGCTAGGCTTGGAACAGGCGGCGTTTGCGGAGTGTATGGATACGGAGCGATACGCGCAACGCATTCTCAGTGATACGAGCTTTGCCCAACAGATTGGCGTGCGGAGTACGCCCACCTTCCTGATCAACGGCTACGCGGTGATTGGGGCACAGCCGTTTTCCGCCTTCCAAACCACGATTGATGATGTGCTTGGGCAGAAGTAGGGCCGCACTACGCGGCGAGGTGATCCGTACCGGCACGTCGGCCTCCGCATACCAGCCAGATAGCACCGCACCTTTGCCGCCGATATGATTGGTATGTGGGGTCTAGTCTAACGCCAGTGTTATATTCATCTATTACACACCTGTGTGCTGTACGGCGGTGCGCGTGCTAGGGTAGAGTGGTGCGTGTCACCGGCCGCTACTCGTCAAGCCAGCCCATGGTACGCCACTCGGCATAGGCGGCCCGCACCCACAGCCCTAGATCGGGGGCATACTGATCGCTCACGCGCAGCAGGGCGGTTTCAAGGTTCGATCCAGCGCGGTGGGCCATAGAGGCGGTTGCTGCTGCTAGGCTAAAGCGCACGTAGTCGCAGAACCATTGCCATACGCCGGGGATGCCTAAAACGGGAAAGGCAATCAGCAAGACGTTGGGGTATCGCAGCATCGTATACCAGACAATTTGGTTGTAGTCGTGCCAGTGCATGCGGTCTTGGAAGAAGCGAGTGGCGAGATCATTGCCGAGCGCGTGCATTGTGGCGAGGAAAACGTTCTGCAATTCGTTGACGTGGTGGGGGCGACCCCACGGCTGCATGAAGCGGCTAAACACCCAATTTAGTGATACATTGACCTGAAAAGCCGTGACGCACTGGAGATGACGCGGGCTAGTCAGATCATGCCGTAGGGCGTAATCGAGCAGGCGCGTGGTGCGTTCTAAGTTGCGGACGTGCGAGCCGAAGCCGCAGAAGGTGAGTGGGCTTTGCTGGGCGGCAGCATCGCCAACCGGCAACACGCCGGCGAGCAGGGGCGCATCGTGACGGCTGAGGCTGTGCCGTCCGGGGATGTAGCCGTAGACTGGCTTGATGTGCCTAAAGTCGGCGGCGGGCTGTTTGTAGCTGGGGAGTAGGGCGAAATAGGCTTCAAACAGTTCGAGCAGCGAGTAGTCAGGGGCATCGAGCGGGAGCGGCGCAAGCGGGAATAGCTCGGCGGGCCTGCGGCGGGTACGCCCGCCTTCGGTGAGGGCGGCATAGTAGAACAGGTATACGGTCAGTTCATCATCGCGTCCGGGGAAGCCTTCCCAGATCATCTGGCGGTTGCCCTGCGTATCGGCCACACTGACCAGAATATCGCCAAGCGTGAGGTCTACGCTGGTGCGTGTGCTGCCTAGCGCGAAGCCGCGTGCGACCGTGCCGACGGTGGGGCATACACCCGCGAAGGGCGCACCGGCGTGGCGCAAGAGGGCCAGCGGCGAGGTGCTGCCCATGCCATCGAGCAGCAGGCGGGCGTGCCATACTTGCGAGTAGGAACTATGCTGCGGAGCTAGCTCGACCGCAATGCTAGCGATCTGTTGGCGGCGTGAAGTGCAGACGGTGACGCGCCGGAAGGTGTGATGGTCAAGGATCGTGCCGCCCGCTTCGAGCAGCTTCCGGCGCATCAGGCGCAGCAGTGCGCCTGCATCGAGTGCAACATTCAGCACGGTGGGCAGCCGTAGCTCAAACTCTGGGATGGAGCTGTGTGGGCTAGCAGCAAAGCGCACCACGCCGTCGCGGTACTCCCGCATGATCACGGGCGCGAGTTCAGCCCATGTGACGATGCCCAACCGCACGAGCGCGGCGAGTTCGTCGCGGCTGATGTTCCATTCGCGGTGGACGCAGCCCACTTCACCCCGATCAAAGAGCATCACCCGCCAGCCATAGCAGCGGGCCATCACCACGGCGTGCAGCAAGCCCAAGCCACCGCCAGCGTAAATGAGGTCAAAATCGAGGATGTCCGGTGGAGATCGGTTTGGCTCGATAGCGTAGATCGTCGGGTCATACTCGCCATTGAGGATGTGTTGCCAGCCACGTTCAAGGTTCCAAATCCGCTCCAGATGATCGAGGGCGTGCATCTGCTCAAAGGCTGCGATGGTGTGCGGATAGTAGGGGCGGAGGGCCTCAGCGAGAGTGGCTGCATCAGCATTGCCCAAGCCAAATGACACTGGCGCGACCGTCTGTGGTAGGCGACGCTCACGCACGCGATTGACGAGCGCGGAGCAGTAGCGGTGCACATGTTGGGTCAAGTTCCAGCGATGCCAGAGACGCATGCCCGGTATCGGGAGCGTGGGGGGCAGCACAAACGTGACGGCAATGGCGGCATGGCAGACCAAGACGGCATCGTAAAGGGTGATGGTAATCTGGATCGAGGGCTGCGGTGCGCCGAGATTGCTGATCTGCCACGCCATTTGACGCTGATGGGGATCGGAACAGGGGGGCAGGGGGATCGGGGTGATCGTATAGAGATCGCCTTGATAGCACCAGAATGTGCCATGCCGTTCTGCGTTAATTGGCAGCTGGACCCAGAGCGACTCATCGTGCAACAATGCTTCTGCTTCGGCGAGCGGTGCGGCTAGCTCGATGTAGTCGGTAATCGTGATTGGCGTAGGAGGCATACGGATCGCTACAGCCCCGTAATCCCGAACACGCCGTGCCCTGCCCGTCGGAGTCGCTCAATGTGGGCCCACGTAGGCTTGATCGGCGCACGCACGGTCACGATGCCTTGTGTCGTTAGGGCACTGGTAATGCGCCACTGCCAATCGTCGTCTTGCTCTAGCGGCGGTGTGGCGTGCATGCAGCAGGCGATGGCAGCAAGGGCAGCGGCGACTTCATCCGCATTGAGCGGGTTATTGCTGATGATTTGTGTGTGCATGGGTGGTAGTCCTGTCTATTCGTTTCAATCGTTCTTACTCATTGTACCAGTCTTTGCAGCATCGTTTGTTGGGCTTTTCGCTCTAGGGCATCATCCAATGGAGGGAGCAGTTCGGTAGCGCGGGCGGCTCCGTAGCGGCGGGTGAGGGCAAGGTACAGCAAGTGGTCAGCGAATTGGGGATTTTTGGGGAGCAGTGCGCCGTGCAGGTAGCAGCCGAACACGTTGCGATAGACGGCTCCGCCTTTGTTGTCGCTCCCATTGTCGCCGTAGCCTTTCAGCACCCGCCCCAGTGATTGCACACCGCTGCCGTGATAGGTGCGTCCGCTATGGTTCTCAAAGCCAACCAAGCGCACGGGGGCGGGCTGGGTGCTCAGTTGGGTCTCGATCACGATGTTGCCGATCATGCGCTGCTTGCCGGCCACCGTATGCACATCGAGGATACCCACGCCCGGTAGCTGTTCGTTGGTGTGGGTGAGGAAGTAGTGCCCTAGCAGTTGGTAGCCGCCACAGATCGCCAGCAAAACCAGATCGGCGGCGACGGCGGCGCGTAAGCCTGCGCTCTGTTGGTGCAGAAAATCGGTGGCAATCAGGGCTTGGCCACTATCCTGCCCGCCGCCAAAAAACGCCAGATCGTAGCTGAGCCAATCTACCTGCTGACCGACGTGGATCGGCTCTACGATCAGCTCGATGCCGCGCCAGCTGCAGCGTTGTTGCAGCGCGATCACATTGCCGCGATCCCCGTAGATGTTCATTTGGTCGGGGTAGAGTTGGGCAAGGCGTAGACGAGTCATGGTTGTACCTCCACACGAGCATACAGATCGGCAAGGGCCAGCGTGGCGGGCACGCTGCTGAGTGTGAGCGTATCGCTGATGCGAGTGAAGGTGGTGGCGTGCCACACGCCGGTCGCATTGGGGTGCCACTGCTCTACGAGGAGCTGCTCGGAGTCAACAAGGAGATACTCCTGAAGGGAGGGGATGCGCTGATAGTGGGTGAACTTCACGCCGCGGTCACGGGCGGCGGTGCTGGGCGAGAGCACCTCGACGATGAGGCAGGGATTGAGCAGGGTGGCGGTGGTCCACGCGGGGTCGAG
>CALCJV010000112.1 GCA_937967405.1 uncultured Chloroflexales bacterium
GACGGTTGGCGAGGATTTCTTCCTGTGTTTCTCACCCGAACGGGTTGACCCCGGCCGCAAAGATTGGACGACCGCCAATACGCCAAAGGTGATTGGCGGGGTCACTCCGGCGTGCCTGCACGTTGGGATGGCCTTGTACCATACCGCCATGCAGAACCTTGTGCCAGTCTCTTCGCCCGAAGCAGCCGAAATGACCAAGCTGTTGGAGAATACGTTCCGGGCTGTCAACATTGGCTTAGTGAATGAAGTGATGCTGATGTGCGACAAACTTGGCTTGGATGTGTGGGAGGTGATTGATGCCGCCGCCACGAAGCCATTCGGCTTTATGAAGTTCACTCCCGGGCCCGGCTTGGGTGGTCATTGCATTCCGATTGACCCGCTCTACCTCTCGTGGAAGCTCAAAACGCTCAACTACAATGCTCGCTTTATCGAGCTTGCGAGTGAGATCAATACTTCCATGCCGCACTACTGGGTGCAGAAGGTGCAGGATCGCCTGAACGACGTAGGCAAGGCGGTGCGCGGTAGCCGGATTCTGGTAATCGGGGTTGCCTACAAAAAGAATGTGAGCGACATCCGCGAATCGCCCGCGCTGGATATTATGCACCTGCTTAGTGAGAAGGGCGCACACATTGAGTATCACGATCCGTATGTGCCGATTCTCGATAGCGACGGGCTGGATATGCAGAGTGTCACCAATCTGCCTGATGCAGTGGCGGCGGCTGATTGTGTCGTCATTGTCACCGATCACGATAGCTACGCTTGGCAGATGATTGCGGCCCAAGCACGGTTGATCGTAGATACACGCAACACGCTTCCGCGCAACCATACGCAATCAGGGGCATAACGCCTGCGCCGTGTCATTCCGAGACACGGCGCAGCACGCGATTCTGAACTGTGGCGAGGTAGTAGGGGTAGCGGTCGCTTACACCTGCACTGAAGCACGGGGACGCTTGAGCGTACACTGCTCAAGGATCTGCACTACGCGCTCAGGATCGCCGTGATACACGGCTTGCGCCAATTCATCGAGCAGCAGCTCAACATCCTCAGGCGTTTGGCTCGGCAACACGAATGCGTCGCTGGGGGCTAGCTCAGAGCTTGCCAGCGTCACGAGTGTCAGGGCTAGGCTACGGTTCAGCGCAGTCTGCAAAAGGTGTTCGGCGATCTGCATCCAGTTCCCTGTCGGTGCATCGGTGGGGGCGGTGGGCGCACCTGCTGTTGGGGCAACAAGCGACTGGGGGCAGGCATGCACCACCTGCAATGCCACCACCTGTTGGCAAGCGGCTAACACAGGCTGTTGATGGGGTGCAGCGAGCGGCATCACCACAATCGTCTGGGCGACTTCGGCGGCGGCGGCGGCATGCAGCAAATGGCGCGTGCCGAGCACAACGGATGCCACCAAATCTACCGGATCGTGCTCAAGCAAGGGAGCCGATGCAGGCACGCCCGCGTGGATCAGCAGATCGGGTTGATAGCTGCGGATCAGGACATCGAGCCGATCTGCCATCCGCAAATCTGCGGTACAGGCCCGCAACAGAGGCAGCTGTTCGGGAGCGAGTAGCACATGCAGCGCATCATACGTCTCGGCAACGCCGCGCTCGTGCTGGCCTTGCACGATCAATGTGGCGGGGGCGTGGGCTGCAATGGCATAGCTCAGGGCCCGCCCATACAGCGTATCGGCTCCCACCACGAGCACGCGCTTGCCCTCGATCTGGGCCCGCAGCGATACATCGGGCGTGGCTGCTGGCGAAACAGATGGGGCGGCGGTGGGGGCTGCTAGGGTAGGCGCACGCGACTTGGTGCTGATCCGGCGCGGATAGGTTGGCACTGAATGATACACCTGCGGCTGCACACGATAGCACCACCAGCCAAACAGCACCGAGCCGATGCTGAAGAGGATGCCGAGCGGGATACCTGCGTTCAATGCTGATAGGCCTCCCCACAGATGAGATACCGACAACAGGCACGCGAGGATGCCGATGCCCACGAGGCTGAGCCGAGCGATCTCGAAGCAGTGTTGGATCAGGGTGCGTGGTGCTGGTGCGTGATAGAACCCCCCTAGCCAGCCTAGTGCCAGAACGAGGACGCTACTCAGCAGGATCACGCTGTCCCATTGGGTCAGCCGGACAAGCGCGGTATCCCCGATGCGTTGCACTATACTGCTGCTAAGGAGCAGCGTACCAATAACGATAGCATCAACCAGAAACACAGCAGATGACCTTCCAGATCGGTTGGTTAGTGCGCGTATTGAGACGACCACAGAACCGCTCCTTCCGTTATTCATTTGTTACTTCAGTATTCGGGTGTTTCCTGAGCCGAACGCGCAGGATTGAATGCAACTGCGGCGTAGCGGCATGCCTGCATCGGGAACAGTGGTTACGGATGCGTACCGGCTCCAGAAAGCTCCAGTCCAAGCGATACCGTGCAGGAGATGGCGCATACTGATGCTGAGCCAAAGGTTGCTGTCAGTGTTTGCGAGTGCACCTTGATCGGAGTACGGGATAGCCTTTTTAATCCCCACGACTACCCTGAACTTGATGAACAAGGAACTGGCAGCAATGCTTTGATGTTCCCATATCAAGCTTTTTTATTGTACCATATCGGAAGGCGATTGCAACTCATGGAACGAACGGTTTATTCGCGGCGTGCGTGTTGCGTGGCACGGGGCATGCCCCGTGAGCTGTTCCTGTTGGGCATTAGCCACTCCCCGTGCCCTCAGGGCAATCGCATTACCCAGATATGATAGGATAGCTCCATGGTGTTCACGTTGAACATGTTTCGGAGGTACTCAATGACTGAACAGCCAACCCGCACGCTTCAGGATTGCTTTGCTCATCTGGACGATCCGCGCCGTGAT
>CALCJV010000113.1 GCA_937967405.1 uncultured Chloroflexales bacterium
TCCCGATGCAGGGGTGGGTCAGCCCGCGCTTGAGGATCAGCTTTGAGACGAGTGCGGGAGAGCTGGTGCTGCGCTATCCCGATGGGCAACCGTTCCTCGATTTTGTAACGGAGCGGGCCCGCCGCCAAGCCGCCGAAGCCCAGATTGCGCGGGAGCAGCAAGCACGCGCAGAAGCTGAAGAGTCCCGCGTGGAAGCTGAGGCAGCCCGCCAAGCCGCCGAAGCCCGAGCGGCTCGGCTTGCCGCACGCTTGCGGGCCTTGGGGCTAGACCCAGAGGATGCCTAACTGCGACCGGCGACACCCAGTGTATGCACAAGCGGCGGAGTATCCCACGTCGGGCGCAGGGCCGCTTGCAGCACCATTCCCGCCGCCAACAGCTGCTGCTCGCTGTCAGGGTTGCCCACGAGTTGTATCCCAACGGGCATACCATTGCCCGAAAATCCGACTGGGATTGCCAATGCAGGTAAGCCCGCCAGATTAACCCATGCGGTGTAGCTGCTGGTAACGAGGGCGGCTGTGCGCGACCAGCCGTGCTTAGGGGCGGTGGTAGGGAATACGGGGCACACCGCAAGTCCTTCGGAGCCAACGATCTCGGCGAATTGGTGGCGCAACTGTTCGCGCCATTGCCCACTGTCAATCAAGGGCGCAGCAAGCGGGGTGAGCGTTTCTAGCAGCAACCACAGCCAGAGCGATTCCGCCCCTACGCGCCCCCGCCCGTTCAGCCACCGCGCTAGTTCGCCACGTGCTGTCCAGCGGATCCCATTGCCAAAGCCGCGTGCGTAATCATCGCTCGCCTGCTGCAAATGCACCGCGAAGCCGATGCTTGCCCACCGCCGCGCCGCCGGAGCATGGTCCACTGGCTGCATGCCCGCCTGCGCGAGGGCCTGCACCGCCGCCTGCACCCCGCCGCCCACTGCTCCACTCGACGGGGTAATCCCATCAGTGAACCAATAGGCGAGCCGCTTGCCCGCGACTTGAGCTGGATTGGGCGGACTATGCGCCTGCCCGCGTAGGACATCCCACGCGAGGGACACATCCTCGATGCGGCGGGCCATTGGCCCGAGCGCGTTCAGGTCGCGCATGCTCCCAGTGATTGGATGCCAGAAGCCATCGTCAGGTAGGGCCGAACTCGTTGGGCGCAACCCAACAATGCCATTAAAGTGCGCGGGTAGGCGTATACTGCCCGCAATATCTGCGCCGATGCCGAGCGGGGAGCCGCCGGCGGCAATCAGTGCCGCTTCGCCGCCCGTTGAGCCGCCTGCCGAACGGGTAACATCCCATGCATTGTTGGTGCGCCCAAAAATCGGGTTGTTGGTTTCGTAGCCGCCGTTGTTGTCGGGCAGGTTGGTTTTGCCAAGCAGGATCGCCCCTGCGTTCCGCAGCCGTGTTACCAGTGTTGCATCGTGCTGCGGGAAGTGATTGCGGCGCGAGACTAGTCCGCAGGTAGTTCGCACGCCTGCTGTATCGAGGCTATCTTTCACCGTGAAGGGTACGCCGTGCAGCGGCCCCCACACCTCCCCGCGCTCGATGGCGGCAGCGGCGGCGTGGGCCTGTTCGCGGGCTTGCGCGAAGGTCGGTGTAATGAGGGCATTGATCGCCGTGTTGAGCGCGAGATTGCGCTTGATGTGGGCTTCGACGATAGCAACCGGCGAAAGGCTACGCTCACGGATACGGCGGGCAAGTTCGCTTGCAGATAGGTCGCAGATTGATGGCATAGCTTAAGCTCCAATGGTGTACAGTTCCCGATAGATTTGCGCGTACTGTTGCGCTAGGGCTGCTTGGGTATAGTGCTGGAGCACACGCTCGCGCCCGCGCTGGGCCAGTGCCGCCCGCAGCTGCCCATCGTGGGCCAGCAGGCGTAGCGCATTGCTCAAGGCGTAGATGTTGCCTTCGGGGTAGACGAGGCCCGCCGCGCCAATCACATTCGGAATCTCGCCCGAATCAGAGCCAACCACCACTACCCCGCAACTCATTGCCTCGATCAGAATGCGCCCAAACTGCTCTTTCCAGTTGGGTGTAGTGCGCGAGGGGAGCACCAGCACGTCGAGCTTGTGCAGCACGGCGGGTACAGCGGTGCTGGGTACGGCTCCGGCAAACTGCACCCGCGCCGCAATGCCGAGCTGCTGCGCTTGCTGTTCTAGTTGGGGGCGGAGTGCGCCATCACCGACCAGCAGGAGCCGCACGGGTTCCGGCAGGCAAGCAACCGCCGCCAACAGATCAGCCACACCTTTTGCGGCCACGAGCCGCCCCACATAGCCCACCACCAATTCGCCGCCTACACGAGGCGGGCGCGGCCCAAACAGATCGGGGTCTACGCCGAATTGGGGCAGGATAGCGAGTGGGCCCGTGTAGCCCCGCCGCCGCAAGATGCTAGCGGCTTCGTGGTTGCCCGCGATAGCATATCGTGCATGGCGAAAAGTATACTGCTCAAACCAAACAAATGGCGGCGGGTAGCTCCGCTCAATGTTGGCCCAATTGAAGAAGCAGCAGCGTGCGCCAAGTTGCACCCCGATCCGCATGGCGTGGGCCGTAGCGAGGTTGAACGACTCCTCATCTATGTGCAGCACGTCGGGCTGAAGGCGGGCCAGCACGCGCCCTAGTGTTGGGTAGAAATGGAGATGGTGCTGCCCATTCAGCACCATCGGGAGTATCTCAAGCTGGTATCCGGTGGTAAAGCGTGGTTCGAGGGGCATGCGCCCTACGCCCGGCTCGTGCCAGTATGGCGGCACGAGCGCAGTCAGGCGCAGGTCTGGCTGGCGGGCGAGTGCTTCCAGCTTCTTCTGGTACGCACCCGCCACCAATGCCTTCGAGAGCATCACGACATGCATTTGGGATTAGCCGTGCTGCTGCACAAAATCACGCATGAATGCGCCGAGTGTCTCAGCCGCAGCGAGCGGTACCGCGTTGTAGAGCGAGACACGCACGCCACCTACCGAGCGGTGCCCCTTTAGCCCAACCATGCCTGCGGCCGTTGCCTGCTTGAGGAACTGCTCTTCTAGCTCTTCAGTGGGGAGGCGGAAGACAATATTCATCAACGAGCGGCTATCGGCTTGCACCGGACAGCGGAAGAAGTCTGGCTGCCCATCAATGATGCGGTAGATCAGCGCGGCTTTCTGGCGATTCAGCGCATCTACGGCGGCCAGACCGCCCTGCTGCTCGATCCAGCCGAGCACCAAGCCCACCAGATAGACACCGAATGTAGGGGGTGTGTTGTACAGGGAATTGTTGTTGGCGTGGGTGCTATAGCGCAGGATCGCTGGGGTTCGCGGATTCTCCTGCGTGAGCAGGCTGGTACGGACAATGACCATTGTTACCCCAGAAGGGCCAAAGTTCTTCTGTGCGCCAGCGTACACGAGCGCATACTTGTCGAGCGGGAGCGGGCGCGAAAACAGTTCGCTACTCACGTCGGCGATCAAGGGCACGTCGCCCGTATCGGGGGTGTAGTGCCACTGGGTTCCGAAGATCGTATTGTTCACCGTCGTGTGGACGTAGGCGGCGGTGTCGCTGATCTGGATTTCGGCGGCTGTGGGGATGCGCGTATAGCCTTCAGCTTTGGTAGATGCAGCGATGTGGGTTGGGCCAATCAGCTGGGCTTCCTTCAGGGCTTTGTCCGACCACGAGCCAGTCAGCACGTAGTTGCCGACCTTGCCGCTGTGCAGGAAGTTGAGCGGGACCATCGCAAATTGTAGGCTGGCTCCGCCCTGCACAAACAGCACCGTATACGCATCGCCTAGCCCAAAGAGACGCTTTGCCCGCTCAATCGCCTGTTGGTTGATCGCTTCGTAGGGTTTGGAGCGGTGGCTCAGTTCCATCACCGACATGCCTGTGCCCTGATAGTCGAGTAGCTCCTGTTGAGCTTGTTCGAGGACGGGGAGGGGCAAGGCCGAAGGGCCCGGATTAAAATTATAGACGCGGCTCATGATAAGTTTTTCTCCTTCACAGACCTTATAGACGCACGGCTGATGCGCCCAATCACGATCAGCTTCAAGGCTATCATTATACGCCAATCAGGTACAACCGAAACATGCCCCGTGTGGGCGGCATAAACACTGGCTCTTGATCCCCCATTGCATAGGCTGTGCCCGCCAGATTGCTAACCCGATTCATTCGGAAGGGGGGCGTTGGGCTGGATCAGATTTGCCGAATCAGTTTATAATATCTCTAAGAGAAGAATGATTCTTGTGTGGTAGTCCCGCTACCACGCCAATGCTAGAGAGAAGGAATCGAGACTATGCCTCCACGTCTCCCCAAAGGAGCCGGAGTCGTTGCCATTGGGCTACCGCTGCTGCTCTTTCTGCTGCTGGCGGCATTGGCTACGTCACCGGCGATGTTTTGGACGCTGTTTCCGCATGAGGGCCGTGCTGCTCCGGCGCAGGCCACCCAACCGGCCCGCTACAGTTCGAGCGAAGGGATTCGCTTGATTGCCCAATCGGAGCCGAATGATACCAGCAATGACCCCTACCGGCGCGAGCCGTGGTTGGGTGATGCGGCATGGATCGCGGCGATTCAGGCTGGGCAGGAGTATATCGCTCAGCATCCCGAACCGCAGAATGTGCAGGTGCTGAAGGGCATGACCACAGGCGAAGTCTGGGCGTACATGATCCATATGTCAGGAGCGTTGGGCGTGAGTTGTCAGTATTGCCACGATATTCGCAACTATGCCGCTGATGCGTATCCACAGAAGATTTCGGGGCGGCTGATGATTCGTTTGGTGCAAGACCTGAATACCCAGTATCTGAGCCAGATTCCGACGTGGGCGGGCAACTATGTGCAGTGTGCCACCTGCCATCAAGGGCAGCCGAAAGGGATGCTAGCATTCAGTGCGCGGAATTCGTACATGCCCGCTAGCCCGAATGCGAACAATGCCAACGCGCTTCAGACGTTCGTGATTGATACCTATGCGATTGCGCCGAGTGCCGAGTTTGTCACCGCGCACCCTACCACAGGGAAGATGCTCTCGATGACCAACTTCATGCGTGAGAATTGGGCTAAGTATGTGTTGCCGAATCCGGAGTACCAAGAGCTGTTGGGGCAGTTGCCTGTGAACAATCGTCAAGACTTCATCGTGATTGATGAAACCGTCTACAGTGCGCCTAACTGCTACACCTGCCATATGGGCAATCGCATTCCGACGGGAGCCATCTCGCGTTACGATCTGAAGCGGATGGAAGATGGCGGCTGGACGTTGCTGCCAGATATGCTCCGCAGTGGCGAGGTTGACCCAACGACTGGACGCGCTATTTCTCAAAAGTAGCCGAGCGTAGTATACTGAAGGCCTGTAGCAAACCCCTGCTCAGCGTGGATGAGCAGGGGTTTTGGCTGTGTGAGGTGGATGCGAAACCTACGTTCAGATAGCACGATTGAGGAGTGTATGACAACACCCAAACCGTTTATCCGTTATCGTTTTGCGTGGCTTGCGTATGCGGGCTTGTTTGTGTTTGCCTATCTGCAAGTCATCCTTAGCCCGATTATGCCGTTCCTGCGCGAGGAGCTGAGTCTCTCGTATACATTGGGCGGGCTGCATGCCACCATGTTTGCGGCAGGCTCAGTCATCGCCAGCTTCATCAGTCCCATGTTGATCCGTCGTTTTGGGCGGCATCAGGTGTTCTGGTGGGGAATCACTGGCATGTTTGTGGGCGCACTGCTCTTGGCAAGCGCACCGCACGTTGTGCTTACGCTGAGTAGCGTGCTGCTGATGGCCATTGCAGGCGTATCGGCGATGGTGATTATCACCGCAGGCTTAGTTGATCTGTACGGCTCGCGGAGTCCGATTGCGCTTGCGGAAGCAAATGTCACCGCAAGCATTGGGGCAACGATGGTTCCGTTGCTGGTGGGGTGGCTCGTGGCAACAGGGGTTGGCTGGCGGGCGGTGCTGGTGGTGCCGGCCCTGCTGCTGGCTATGATGATTGGAACTGCCCGCCGTGATCCGGTGCCCGGCGATCTGCCCCGCGCCCCCCGCGCATCCCGCCTGACGCAAGCTCGGCGGGTGCGGCTGCCGCGTGCGTTCTGGTTGTTCTGGTTGGTGCTGACACTGGGCGTGGCGGTGGAGTGGAGCGTGGCATTGTGGGCTGCCGATCTGCTGATTGCGGCACGTGGGGTGGCCCCGGAAACAGCCGCCCTATTGGTCAGCCTCTTTTTTGGCGCAGCGTTGTTGGGCCGTATCGTGGGCAGCCGTCTCGCGCATCACACCGCGAGCGATCAGGTCTTGTTGCTCTCGCTGCTGGTGGCGGGGCTGGGCGTGCCGATCTTCTGGCTTGCACCCAATCTTGGGCTGGGATTGGTGGGCTTGGTGATTACCGGGCTAGGGATCGGCAACTTCTTCCCAATGGGCTTATCGGCGGCAATGGGCACGGTGACTGAGCATACCGATGTAGCGAGCGCACAGGCGTTGCTGGCGGGTGGCGTGGCGATGCTGTTTGCGCCGTTCTTGCTCGGTGCGCTCGCCGATGTAATTGGCATACAGGGTGCGTTTGGCAGTGTGCCCGTGATGCTGGTGGCCATGCTGACGATGCTGCTGTTTGCCCGCCAGCAGCGCGGGCGGCGACGGGCGGCTACTCCACCCGCAGCGTATAGCGAGCCGGTTCAGTAGTGTGCGGCGTGGCGGCGGCAACCATCAGCATAGTGCGACCGCCATGCGGCGCAAGCGTCAGGTTGGCACTGGCGTTGGCATCAAGCTCAATCGGGACGATGCTTATGCTGTTGTCGCGCCCAATCTGGATCATGCGGAGTTCCCACTGCTGGGCGAGTTCGCCCGTCACGCGCACAAAGCCATCCGCTTGCCAGCCATTCGCGCCCTGCTCAACATCATCATACCAGCCGATTTCGGGGATGCTGAAGTTGTCGAGTAACAAGCCGGGCGCGTTGTAGCCTTCGTCGTTCACGAGCCAGAAGCGTAGCAGCACGGCTTGCCCGGCAACTGGCGAGAGGTCGAAGGCTTCACGCACCCACACCCCCCGCGCTGTTGGATCAGATGCGCCAACCTGCCCGCTTGTGCCCGTCAAGCCGTTGCCGTAGTTTGCGCCGTGCGGGTCGCTATTGGTGGTAGATTCGCCCGCCAATGGGTGCCACGTCAGCCCGTCGTCGGTGGAGACCGTGACAAAGGCATAGTCGTAGCCGTCTTCGATCTCAAACCACAGGTCAGCATTAAGGGTCGCCTGTTGTACGCCGCGCAGATCAACGCGGCGCGTCAGGGCGGCGATGCTGCTATCGCCGCGTCCCCCCCACCACGCATAGTGCCCTCGCGGATATTCTGCTGCAAGCGGGATCGTTGGGTTGCCCGCGAAGACGAGCCGCTGCGCCTCGACCGGCAACTCGAAGTAATCAGCGGCGAATTGGCGTACCGTCTCGGTCAGTTCTTCGCCCATGAGGAGGGGGCGTGGTTGCACGGTGGCGGGCAGGGCATTGAAGCCCAGCATCTCCGGTGCATAGCCGAATTGCCCTTGATCTAGGTTGGGGTTGTTGAGCAGATTGGCCAGCGACCATTCCGCAAACAGATCACTGAAGCTGGTCAGGTCAGGGCGGCGGCGGGCCGCCACTGCCACAAACGCATCGAGCTTGTTGCCCGCATCGGCGCGGATCAATTCGAGCAGCACGCCCGGCTCATTTGCGTAGTGGGCGTAGATGTAGCGCATAAATAGGTGTGCTGCACCGTAGTGTGCTAGTGAGCGCGACGGCTCAATGCCCCACGCCGTCAGTTGGGTGTCGGGGTTGCCCAGAAAGCTCAACACGTAGCTTTGGCTGACAAAGCCGTTGAGGTCCTGCGAGAGGGTCGAGTTGCCTTCATTGAACCACGTACTGGACATGCGTTGCTCGTTCCAGTGGATCATATGCTGGAACTCATGCGCGAGGGTATCCAGATAGGCGGGTGTGCCCGGCTGAAGCGCACTTAGGTTCATGTAGAACATCTCGTGTTCGTTGCTGAAGCGGTTGACGCTTTGGGGGACGCTATCGCGGGCGGAGAAGTAGCCGATGATGCCGCCGGTGATGCGGGCAACATTCAGCACTACAATGCGATTATCGCCATCCACACCGGGCTGTGCTTCGCTCCCGAAGAGGCTGCGGGTACGCGGGTAAATCTGATCCTCGAAGGTGCGGGCGGCTTGCTCTAGGGCCGCCTGATCTACGGCTGCGCCCTGCTCGACATACATCAGCACGATAGGCCCCGCGTAGCGTAGCTCAGCCATAATCTGCTCATTGCGATTGGCAACCAGATCGCTGACCCAGAATTGGCGCACATCACCGACTTGCACATCGAGCGGCTGCGTGCGGGCGACATCAGCAAGCTGGAGATCGCCGGTGAGCGCACGCGCCAAGCGCACGCGGTCATTGGGAATGCGTTGCGCGGCGGCAATATCGGCGAGCTGCGCGGCGAGGTCGGGCGGGGGCGGGGGATCGTTCGGCGGCAGGGTGGGCGCGGGCGCGGAGGTTGCCGTAGGCGGCAGTGCCGGCATGCTGGTTGCGACCGACACACTGGTTGGGGCAGGCAGCGTAGGCGGCAGCCCCCGCACGCACGCTGCCCCATTCACGGCGACGAGCAGTAGTACGCCCAGCACGAGCCAGCGTTGTAGCGCGATCCTGTAGCTCATGCGGGTCGCTCAATCTGGGCGAGTTCGCGCACCTTTGCACCAATGTCTGGCGCAGTCACCAGAGCCTCGCCCACCAGCACCGCATCCACGCCACACTGCTGCAAGCGTAGCACATCGGCGGCGGTGAAGATGCCACTTTCGCTGACGAGGAGCGGATGATGGTTGGCATCGCGGCGCAGGTGGGCCGCGATCTGCTCGGTGATTTCAAGGTGGGTCTCAAAGGTGTGGAGATCGCGGTTATTCACGCCGATGATGGCCGCTCCAGCGGCAATCGCCCGTTCACATTCGGTGCGGGTATGCACTTCAACCAGCGCGTACATACCGAGGGTGTGCGTTAGCCGCAGCAGTTCTTGCAACGTTGCATCATCGAGGGCCGCGACAATCAACAGAACTGCATCTGCACCATAGGCACGGGCTTCGTAAATCTGATACGGGTCAATCAGGAAATCCTTCCGGAGCACGGGCGTAGTGATCGGCAATTGACGGATGCCCTCAAGGAACTTCAGCGTGCCTTGAAAGAAGCGGGTATCGGTCAAGACCGAAATTGCGCTCGCACCGTTTTGGCTGTAGGTCTGGGCAAGCTCCAGATGGTTGAAGGCTTCAAGCAAGACCCCCCGACTAGGCGAGGCTTTTTTCACTTCGGCAATCAATGTCACCCGTTCGGGATGGTGCAGGGCGGCGGCAACATCGCGCACGGCGGGTGCAGCCGCAAGCCGGGCGTGCAGCTGCGCTAACGGAACTTTGGCTTGCTGGCGGGCAACTTCGATCCGCTTGTGGGCCAAGATGCGCGTTAGCACTGAATCAGACATTAGTCATCCTCTCTCTCTGGGATTGTTCGCAAGGAGGAGCGCGTGCCCGCGATGGGCAGGGCCGTGGCGGAGCTGGGTGCGGCGGGAATTGTATCACGCGGCACTAACGACAACTCGGCTTGCGGTGCTGATTTCCACGTGCCTTCGATCTGGAAGACGGCAGCGTTTGCGCCTTTCGCCCGCAGTTCCGCAATTTGATTAACCCCGGCAAGCAGTAATAACTTATCGCCAATGGCAATCACCTGTTCGGCCGAAGGAGCCAGCGCATGTTCATTGTAGCGATGGATCGCAGCGACGATGATCCCCGTTTTCTCGCGAATTTGGCGGATACTTCGGCCGACAAAGATACTATCGGGCAGGACTTGCTCTGTTGCTGTCGCCAAGAGCTTTTCCCCAAGCGCAAGCGCATAGGCGTTGTTGTCGAGCAGGGCGGCGGCGGCCAGCGTCGGCGCGGCCAGCGTAGATGAGCTAAAGGCACTGTGGTCGCCAAACATGCTCTCAAGCTGGCCAGCCACTTCGTCGTTGAAGACGCGCACGACAAGATGCACGTCGGGGCGGATGCGCCGCACCTCTAGCCCAATCTTGAGGTTGGTCAAGTGATCGGATGTGACAGCTACTACCGAGTAAGCCTGTTCGATCCCCGCAGCTTGCAACACATCCTCTTCAGCTGCACTCCCGTAGATGATTGGGATGCCGTTCGACTCGATCTCACGGACAAAGTCAGTCGGTTGTTCGGCAATCACTACAACGTCTGGGCACGGGTTCATTTGGCTCAGCACCCGCACCAAGCGGTAGCCGACGCGCCCTACCCCACATACAATCACACGGTTGTAAGCGGGGGTAATGATCTGCGGCGTATCCAAGCCGAGCGTGGCCCAAATCTGGCTGCGCGAACGGCTATGCCGCCACGCCTCAGCAAGACGTGGGAGCGTGCCCATGAGCAAGATGCGGTCGCCCGAATACAGCCCCATCGTACCCGTCGGGCGCATATTCCATGTGCCATTGCGGGACAAGTAGCCGATCAATTGCACATTAAAGTCCTGCTCAATGCGGTAGACGAGGGTTTCGAGCCGTCTTCCGGCGATCACTTCCAGCTCGGCAATACCAATTAGGCCCTCCTTGAGAGGCAGGACCGTGCGGACTCCTTTGGAGACAGCGGCGGCAGCCAGCGTTGGGGCTGAGATTGAGGATGAGCTGAAGGCGGAGTTGGGCCCAAAGTTGCTCGCTTCAATGCGGCGGTCGAGGCGTTCGTCAAAAATCCGCATCACAACCCGCAAGTCAGGGCGCAACCGGCGGGCCGCTAAGCCAATCTCAATATTGAGCAGGTCGTTATTGACGGCGGAAATCAAGCCGCGAGCGCGTTCTATCCCAGCGTGATTGAGGGTTTTGGTGGCACGCGCATCACCATGAATCACCGGCACATTCAGCGAGTGCAAAATCGGGATAAGGTCGTTGGTGGAGTCCATCTCAATCACGACCACATCTTCACCCGCATCGAGGAGCTGCAACACGACGCGATAGGAGACGCGCCCCAACCCACAAATGATGACATGATTTTTGATCGTACTAGCGAGGGCAATCTGCCAGTCAGCAATGCGATCATTCTTGTCAAGCAATCGCCGCCCAAAATCAAAAGCACTTTGGACTACGAAGATCAGTCCAAGCAAGGGGAGCATAAAGAACAAGATTTTCCCAAGCGGATCATCAGCGGGAAAATCTACCGGAACCTCCCCCAACATGGTCATGAAAGTGTTAAAAAAGCTCTCGACGGGGCCGAAAGTTTCTTTCACATTTGGGGTTGATGGGTCTCGATCATACCAGATGCTGAAGTATAAGCTCCCTATCAACAGCAGAGCCAGCAAGCCAATCAGGGGCACCCGTGATTCTTTGACGAGTTGACGGAGATCGTACCATTGGGCTTGCAGCCAGCGTCGCCGCGAGAGTTGGGCCCGTTCGGCTTGTAGGCGTTCAAGGGTAGTAGCTTTGGGCGCGGTGTCAATTAAAGGGCGCGTTGTCGGTGAGCTATTGGTTTGCATCTAGACATCCTCCGTGAAGTGGGTATGATTGTGTGGTTCTCACGTACCATACGAAATAACCGAACTTGCGGTTGCATGATTGATTGCAAAGCGGGTGCTCACCTTAGTCAGGGGGCCGCAGCTGCTGCGCTACGGCTGATCTGTATGAACTGTTCGAGGCAGGCCGCGGCGTGCCCCTGATCGAGGCTTTGACGCGCACGGTCTAGCCCTTCCGCAAAATCGGTTACGGCATCGGCCGCGACTAGTGCTGCTGCCGCATTGAGCAGCACCACGTCGCGGCGGGGGCTATGGTCGTGTCCATCCAAGATGGCCCGAGTAATGGTGGCGTTGGTGGCCGCATCGCCCCCACGTAAGTGGCTGTTGGCGGCGGTGGGTAAGCCGAGCGTGCTTGGATCAAGTTCGATCCGGCGCGGAGCGATGCCCGCCCGAACCTCATACACTAGGGCCGTCCCGCTCAGGTTGAGTTCATCCATGCCGCCGTGCCCATGCACAACTAGGGCGTGGATCGTATCGAGGTAGCTCAGGGCATGGGCCAGAGTCTCTGCCAACGCGGGCGTGGCCACGCCCAACACTTGATGGCGTGCGCCGGCGGGATTGGTGAGGGGGCCTAAGATATTAAATACCGTGCGGATGCCGATCTCGCGGCGCACTGGGGCGACGTAGCGCATGGCGGGATGGAAGCGCGGCGCAAACATAAAGCCGATGCCGGTGGCGTGCAGGGTCTCAGCCACGCCGGCTGCGTCGAGATCAATGGCTGCGCCGAGAGCTTCGAGCAGGTCGGCACTTCCGCTGGTACTCGACATGGCGCGATTGCCGTGCTTGGCTACTGGTACGCCTGCGCCAGCCACAACAAACGCGGCTGTGGTACTGATGTTAAAGGTCCCAGTGCCATCGCCGCCCGTGCCGCACGTATCCACCAAGCCGGGCAGATTCACCTCTACAGGGGTGACTTTGGCCCGCATCACCTGCGCCATGCCCGCAATCTCAGTATCCTGTTCGCCCTTCAGGTGCAGAGCCATCAGCAGGGCGGCAATCTGGGCGGGCGTTGCTGCGCCACTCATGATCGTCTCCATCACGGCGGCGGCGGCATCCCGATCAAGATGCTGGCCGGCACTCACATGGCGAATCGCTTCACGTATCTCCACAGCTGAGTCCTCCTTCAGCTTCAATCATCATCCAGTGCTACCCCCAGATGGCGCAGGGCGGCGAGAATCTGCGGGTCATTCAGATCGCCATACAGCGTCCAGTCTACATCCAGCAGTTCATCGGGCTGCACACCGCGGCCCTCTAGCTCGGTTCCGTTGCGAAGCCGGAAGCCTTCTTGGGCGACCCACAAGCGCGTCCCGTGTTGGAATTCGTAGGCATAGATGGTTTCGGTGTTGCCCGCCGTCGGCACGCCGATCACGTAGGCTCCGGCTTCGGCTTGGAGAATAGCCGCCAGCACTTCGGCATACGAAGCCGTCTCCCGATCTACGAGCACGACGAGCGGCACGTCGCGCAGATCGGGGCGGCGCAGATCGCGGATGGTCATCGCACGGATGCCGTTGCGATCAAAGAAGAAGCCTGCATTGCCTTGCACAAAATGCGCTAGCACGCCCTGTAGCACATCGCGCCAGCCACCCGGATTGCCGCGCAGGTCAATCACCAAGCCCCGCAGTGGGCGTTCGACGACGAGATCATTGAGAACCCCGGTGATCTGTTCATGCATATCGTTGATCCAGAGCGTGGGGACGCTGAGGTAGCCGACATCGTGCGGCAGGCGTTGGGCGTAGGGCGTGATGCGTCCTTGTACGGGCTGGCGGATTAGCACCACCTCGCGCTGCTCAATGCTTTGGTCAGTGCCTTTAGAGCGCACCACTGTGAGCCGCACGGGGGTTCCTGCTTGCCCGTTGATCTCGCCCCCCGCAACCATGGGAATGCCATCTATCGCTACGATCCGGTCACGGCGTTGCAATCCAGCTTGTTGGGCGGGGCTGCCTTCGATCACATGCTGGATCATCACCCCATCGCGGGTGGGGCGGGTAATTACCCCGATCCCAACCTGCTCGGTGCGTCCACTCCGTAGGAGTGTCTCGGCAACGGCAGCATCTGGCGGTAGGAAGCGCGAGTGCTGATCGTTGAGGCGTTGCACCATCGCGCCCATCAGGTCGTAGAACTCTTGATCGGAGCTGGCGGCGGTGATGCGGGGCAGGTATTCGCTCCAGATGGCGGGCCAGTCTAGCCCGCCAAAGTCGGCATAGATATAGTGTTGATTGATGGTCTGCCACACGTCACGGAACATGGTGTGGCGTTCATTCAGCGTGAGCGGCGGCTGACTGGGCGCATGCTCGGCAACGTTCGGCTGGGTGTGGGCTGGGCGCGGGGTTGGGCTCGGCAACGGTGGCGGAGGGGTGGCACGGGCCGTGGGGCTGTGGGTAGGGCTAGGGGCTAGGTGTAGGGTAGGTGAATAGTGCGTGGGGAACACAGCAGGTGCAGCCGCATCGCTCATAGCCACAGCTGCAAGCGAGGAGCCGCATCCGCTCAACCAGAGCGGGGCCACACAGAGGATGCAAAACCAGATTTGCACGACACGCATGGTTGGTAGTTCCTGTCTGCGTTATTCAAGCGCAAAGGCAGCGGCAAGGACTTCGCCGGCTAATGCCGCACCGACACTACTGCCTTCGCCGCCACTCTCGATCATTACTGCCACAGCATAACGTGGATTGTCAAGCGGCGCAACCGCAATAAACCACGCATGTGGCACGGCACCGGGCACATGCTCGCCGGTGCCCGATTTGCCGCCAACGGGGATGCCGGGCAGATACTCGCGAATGATACTGCCGAAGCCATAATCAGCAACGGCTTTGAAGTTGCCCATCATGCGCGTGGCGGTGGCGGATGACATCGCCCGCCGAATCACGGTGGGGCTTTGCTGCTTGATCAGCACCCCATCAGGGCGCACCACGTGCTGCACCAGATAGGGCTGCATCATTACCCCATCGTTGGCAATCGTGGCTGCGAGCATGGCCATTTGTAGAGGGGTGACAAGCAACTGTCCCTGCCCGTAGCCCGTATCAGCCAGCGCGGCGGGACGAGCGAGGAAGTTCTCTTGCACATACAGGCGACTGGGGGCAGTAGCCAGATCGGTAAAGCGGGCGTAGCGTGGTGGGGCATCTTGCGGGCGGAAGAAATCGAGCAGTGCCGCTTGCCGCTCAAAGGTCTCTGGCCCCAGCCGCAACGCATACTGGGCAAAGGCCGTGTTGCACGAATAGGCAAATACTCGCTCCAGATTGGATGGATCGCCGGTGAGGGAGGCCAAGCCAGCGACGGCATTCACCACTGGTGGTGCACCCACTTCAGTGGGCAGTTGCTCAAGACAGCGAATGTTGTCGGGGTCTGCTTGCTGCGGATGCTCTAGAGCCGCGACTGCCGTGAAAGTTTTGAAGGTGGAGCCGGGTGGGTATTGCCCCTGCGTCGGGCGATTGAGCAGGGGTTGGCCTGCGCCATCGCTATTGAGCATGGCCCAATACGCACTCATGCGCTCGTTTTCGAGGTTCCAATCGGGCGTGCTATAGTTAAAGCTCAGCCCGCGCGGATCGAACGAGGGCGCAGTTGCCATAGCGAGCACCTCGCCCGTGCGTGGCTGAAGCACCACTACTGAGCCACGCCCGCGACTGGTAAGCAGGGCGTAGGCGCGGGCTTGCAGATCTGCATTCAGGGTTAAGGTCAAGTCGTTGCCTTCTTGCGGGCGATTGAGGAGATTATTCTCGATCAGTTGCATCCCCTGCCCGCGATTGCCGGTGAGGAATTCGCTATAGGTGGCTTCGAGGCCACTTTGCCCGTAGCGCGTGCTAAAGAAGCCGGTGATATTGGCAAATGCGCCGGGATCATAGCCCTCGTCGAGGATTGGGTAGGTGCGCTGCACGAAGCCACTCGGCAGTACCTCGCGGGAGACCAGCAGGCGGTTGTTGCGATCAGCGATGCGCCCGCGAATGATGCGCTGCGCGGCGAGCACGGGGCGAATATTGGTGGTGACTTGGCCTGTCTCAGGGTCAATGAAGGTAAAGTTGTAGATCGTATCGGCATGCACCACTTGCTGGCGCAACAACTGCATACTGATCATCGTGAAGCCGAGAGCTAGCACAGTTCCTAGATTGTAGAGGCTGCGCCCAGTGCCACGTGGTAACGGCTGCTGCCCACCCCATACGGCCACGGCTAAAAGCAGTGTTGCTGTCCACAAGCAGAGCAGCCAGCGTGTGTAGGCTTCTTCAGGTTGGAGCATACCGTAGCCAAGTAAGCCGACGGCACAGAGACTTACGCTAATTCGTATGAGTAGTCGCATGGTGTCGGTTCTAGCTGGTGTGTTTGCATTGCGCTTCTCTCGGCGGGCAAGCGTAGCGGATGGTACCTGCGGGTCGGCCGCGATACTCCTCTATTGTAACCGAATTTGTCTTTACTGTTGTCGCCAATGGGTGTGCCTATGCCGTGTGCAGTGGTAGGGTTGGTGGTGGTTCAGCGGGAGTAAGTGGGAGCCGAGCATGCACCACCACCCCACCGTGGGTCTTCTCGCTGACTGAGAGTGTGCCATCAAGCTCGGCAAAGCAGTAATCAAGGGCCCGCAGGGCGTGCATACCGGGGCGCATGTATGTCCCATCGAGGAGACCGACACCATCATCCTCAATAGTGACTGTCACAGCATCGCCGACAAAGCTCAACGTTAGGATCGCGGCATGGGCATTGGCGTGTTGGTCAATATTAACCAGAGCCTCCGTAGCAAGGCGCAGGAGCGTGCGCTGTTGCACGGGGCGCAGTGGCTGGGCTGGGCCGATATGGTTGAGGGTGAGCGTGACGGTGGTGTGCCGATTGAAGTGTTCCATCAGGCGGTGCAAAGCGGTATCAAAGCAGGTCTCAGTGGCGATGCTGGCGTGCATGGTTTGGCGAAGGTCGCTCATCTCTGGACGTGATGGGAGCAGTGCTGGGCATGCAGCTTCCGATTCGGTCTGGATTGCAGGCTGCAAGCGCGGCTTTTCGAGGAGTGTTGGTGCAAGCGGTTCGCCCCAGCGTTTGCGGCGTTCAATCGGGGGCGCGACTACCGGTGGGCGGGGCAGGCTGGTGAAGCTGGCTACGTTAGGTTTGGGCAACGGCGCATATGGATTGGGGGGGCTGAGCAGGTAGTGTTGCACAAGCACCCACAACGCACTAAAGGCGATAGGCAACTGGATGCGCGGAATGAGGGGGGGGAAGTCCGCTCCACTGAGGAGGGTACTGGCCCAAATGAGCAGCAGATCAACACTCACGAAGATGCCTGTGGCAAGAATGGCGGTGCGCCAACCGAATAGCAACGCAGGGGTGATGAGGGCAGCTAAGGCATATGGATAGAACGGCAGCAGCTCGCTGCCACTGAAGAATACGATGAGCAAGGCAAGGAGGCCATCGCCGAGCAGGTAGAGTGGCTGAGCGCGGATCAGCGGCGTGTAGCTAGTGCGGGCGAAGGTCAGCCCCAAATTGAGCAATGCGATGAGGCTGAGCAGGATAAGGTTGGTCAGGGTGGGGGGGGCAGCTCCGATGCTAAGTGTGCTAACTGCACCAGCCCACGCCAGCCAGCGATAGGCAACCAGCAAGCCGGTGTTGCGGATAAGGAGTGTGTACCAGTCGTGCATAGTGTGCCTGCGCCCCGCGTGTGTGCATGGGTATGCTACCGCAGTGGATCAATACTATATTGCATCTAAACCAACTATAGTGTAGCAAAAAGTTGAGTGTAGGGCAAGCGCGTGATCAGCGGGCGACAGGTGCGTTGGGCGAGTTCAGGGTGTGGGGTGGGGCAATGTGGCGACAAATGCTTGCAACCCGCGTGCAAAGAGCTGTGCCCCGCCTTGAGCTGGGTGGCGGATTTTGTGGTGGGGGATATTCAGCCACGTCAAGGCGCGGTGGGCACTGTTGCCCATGGCGAGCACGGGCAGGGTCGGGAACAGCGCCCGAAACTGGAGCAGGAAGCTCTGTCCGTCGCGTAACTCGCTGCTGCGCGGGGGGCGGTTGCTGTGTGGTTGGTTGGCGCGGTGGGGATGGAAGGGGTAGGCATTCCAGCCTGCTGCGCGTACCTTCAGCTGGGCGAGGGTACGCCAAACAATCGTGGCGGTCTGTTCGCGCAGCAGCTTGCCGTCGTGTTCAGCGAGGGCAAAGCCGTGCTGTGTGCCAAACATATTAAGTGGGGCAACCCCGCGCACAAGGAGATCGTCGCTGGTGAAGGGAACGCCGGTGCGCCGCGCTCCGCGATAACCGGGAGCTTCAGCAATTAGGAGCAGTTCTGGTGGCTCAGCTACGGCGAGCGTGAGGGCGCGGTGTAAGTTGGTGCGCCGTTGGGCATTCGCGGCAAGCGTGGTCGGTTCGGTGGCATCGGCGGCGTATTGGTTGGTGACATCCGGCGGGGTTGTTGCCCGAGTGAGAAGGAGTAACAGTTCATCAATGCGTTGCTGCTGATCAGGTGTGATCGTCATACTCTTAGTCTACCTGATCTGTCAAGGGGCGATGCCGTGAGGCGAGATGCGCTTAATGTGGGATTCTGCCGGAGAGGAGCAACATGGCGTAGTTTGTACATTTTGTACATATGAAAGGAAACGCTTTTTGTTGAATTTCACTAGATGCAGTGCTACCATACAGCCATAAGGATTGCAACGGTGCAATCAGCAAGCCCAGCCGGATCACTCAACCAATGTTGTGGGCAGACACTGAAGTTCAAATGAGGAGACCTATCATGCAAAACCGAAAACCAGAAACGTGGAATGTACAGGAAGCTGCCAATGCCGTTCCGGGTGCACGCGAAACCTTCGCGGCAAAGCGGATCAGTGCAACGACACGCCAGACATTAGCTCACGCAACGGCAGCCACCTCATCTTCGTTGGATGAAATAATGGCAGTAATCGCCTACCGGATGCGTCGCAATGCGGCGCATCCGCAGCCCACTGCTGTGCGCGAAGGGGCTGGAGGGATCGTCCGTGATGCGGAATTGGTTGCCTAAGCAACTGTGAAAGGGATACGTGGGGCTGGCTGCTCTTCTGCTGCACATACGGGCAGCCAGCACATAGACACGTTTGGATTGACGATGATGGCTGCAAGATTGGATACACACTGAATGTAAGGAGGTATATGATGAAGAACATGAAACCAGAACTGTGGAATGCCCAAGCTGTTGCTGCACAAAATGCTGAAGCACGGGAAGTTTTTCGCGGTGAGCGCATGGGCACTGCTGTCCGCCATCCGCTGACCCACGCTGCTGCCGCTGTGTCGGCCTCGACGGACGAGATGTTGGCCAAGGTGGCCTACTTCATGCGCCGCCACGCAACCCACACGCAGCCGCTTCCAGCAAGCGTGGGGTTCGAAGCCGAAGTACAGGATGCTGAGCTGGTTGCCTAACCAAAGCTCTGCGAGAACACAACCTCAGCACACCCACTTGCAGTGTACCACTGCGAGTGGGTGCTTCACGGTAAGGGCTACTTTTTCTCTTGGTGCACGATGACGATCACGTAGGCAAATACGCCAATCAAGAGAAGCCAACCAATTGCAACCCCAACCCAATACTCAGCCCAGTTAATGTCAATGGGGTGTTTGAACAATAACAGTTGCACCAAAAGAGGCAATATGTTCATCATTAGACCTCCATCCTCACCCTGTTTGCCGCGTTGATAGTGTTCCCCGACATCCTTTCGCTCCTCTGTTATACCACAATTCTAGGTGCGTGTGCACTACAATGCGAGCAATCTAACAAGACGGGGCAAGAGCGTGGCTGACTAGGCGCGTTGTTTCGTTGGATGGATGGTGATCTTGCGCCCTTCACCCTCGCCCGTACTCTGCGTGTAGACGCTGGTATCGCCGCGCAACGCAAGATGCACGAGGCGGCGTTCGTAGGGGGACATCGGTTCGAGGCTGACCGAACGTCCTGTTTGGCGCACGCGGTCGGCAGTGCGGCGAGCTAGCCCTTCGAGGGACTCGCGGCGGCGTTGGCGGTAGTTGCCGACATCTACGATCATTTGCGGCCAGTGCTTGACTTTCCGGCTGACCATAAGGTTGAGCAGGAATTGCAGCGATGCGAGCGTCTCGCCACGTCGCCCAATCAGCAAGCCCATCGCTTGCTCATCGGCTCCCTCAATATGCAGCGTAATCGTCTCCTCTAGCGTGCCATCTTCGGCTGGTTCATGCCCGCGCACCGCCGACACATAGCCGTGAATGTCCATATGATGGAGCATTGTTTCAAGGATTGTGCGGGCAATCACCGCAACATCATTGGTGTTTTCGGTACTTGCTTGGGCGGTGGTGGATGCTGCGGGGAAGGTAGGTGCGTTGATCGGGGTGGCGGGGGCAGTGACAGAGGTTGCCGCGTCATCCTCATCATCTACGACTGTCACCCGCACCAGTGCTTCATCGCCGGACTCGCCCGCATCCAGCACCGCAATCATAACATCATCGCGGTCTTTGCCCAATTGGGAAAGGGCTAGCTCAACCGCATCAGCAACACTTCGTGCCCGAATCTCAATACTTTTCATGTTGCCAGACTCCCCTCGTATATATTGCTCAACGCCGTCGTCGTGCGCGGCGGGCCGCAGCCTGACGTTGCTGCTTGCGGACGGCGGCCACAGCGGCTTCTTCTGCCTGCTGCTGATTGCTGCTAGCGGTGTCGCCAGTGAGTTCGTGCGCATCGCTGGCACTGTTGCCTGTGGTCGAGGTAGGCACGGTCCCTTCCGTCAGCGGGCGCATCACATCCCAGAAGCCTTGCCGTGGTGTGGCGAGGGCGGCGGCTCCGCCTGCGTCCACAGCGGCAAGCTCCGCCTCGGCTGTAGGTGGGGTCCAGCGTTCGATCACAGGCAAGAACGGCAGGTAGTTGGGCAGTGAGCCTAAGCCCGAAATCACAAACTGTTGGATGATGCCGATCACGCTACTTGTGACCCAGTACAGCACTGCGCCAACTGGGAAGATCAGCGCAATGTAGCCGAACATTATCGGCATCATCAGCATGATCTGGGTCATCATTTTCTGCTGAGGGTCTTGGATGCGCGGCATAGCCATGAGCTGCTGAATCAACTGGAGCACAACGGATAGCACCGGCAGGATCAAGTACTCGAAGCCACTAAAGCTCCCGAAGTTATTAGGGAAGGCGGCCAAGCCCAGATCAAGCCCCAGAAAGGGCATATTCAGGAGCGTGGTGATCTGGGTGGCTTCGCTCAGCCCGACCATGCGCCACAGACTGCCGAGCACCGGTTGCCCTAGCAGCAGGCTGACATCGCCCTGCTCAACGGCGGCATACATGGCCTCACCCAGAGACCCGCGCTGCTCTGGAACCATCAGGTGGAACACTGCTTGATATACCCCAAAAAAGATCGGCAATTGGAACAGCATGGGCAGACATCCGCCAATGGGGTTGACCTTGTGCTCTTTGTAGAGTTTCATCGTCTCTTCGTTGAGGCGTTGCGGGTCTTTGCCGTAGTGCCGTTGCAACTCCTTGAACTTCGGTTGCAGCTCTTGCATGCGGCGGCTTGAGCGGATTGAGCTGAGGGTCAGGGGCAGAATTGTAAGGCGGGCCACAATGGTAAAGAGGATGATCCCCAAGCCCATACTGCCTGTCAGCATGGAGAACCAGAGCAGAGCTTCTTCAAGAAAACCGACAAATGATGACCAGATTGGCATAAGAGTCCTCTATGTTGATAGTTCGTTCCGTTCCGATGGGGCTTGGGGCCTCATCGCAGCTGTGGCTTGTAGCGTAGGTACGGGCGGTAGTTCGCGCCAGATACCTGCTTCGCATAAGACTTGGCGCAGGGCTGCGCGTAGTTCGGCAAAGGGTATACTGAGCAGGATGGGCGAGCGTAGGACAACAACTAGGTCGTAGCCGGGCTGCACCTGTGCCAGATCAAGACGCAGGGCCTCACGTACTCGCCGCCGTGCCCGATTGCGCTGGACAGCTTTGCCAAGCTGCTTGCTCGCAACAATCCCGCAGCGCGTCTGCCGCCGCCGATTGGGAGCGAGTGTGAGCCGCATAAGCGGATGCTGCACAACGCGCCCAGTGCGCCGCACCCGCTGAAACTGAGCTGGACGACGGAGACGGTGGGCCCGTTTCACAGCAGGCTCACGGCCGACACAGATGCTTGCCCTAGCGATGCCCGCGTTGTACGCCGCGCCGTTCGTTGCTCACCGAGAGCCGCCATCGCCCGCGTGCCCGCCGTCGCTGAATGACTGCCCGCCCGCTCGCGGTTTGCATGCGCGACAGGAAGCCGTGCTTGCGGCGGCGCGGAATGCGTTTGGGTTGCCATGTTCGTTTGGGCATAATTGTTCAACTCCTCACAGCTATCACTTCACATTGGGCGATGGCCCTATTTTTACGGGAAAACGGATTGAGCTTGTCCATAACCGCTAGGCTTGGCTTTGCAGATCGATCTGTAGATAGACAAGCTCATATTATACGGGCCAGAGGCTGTTCATGTCAATTATGGGACACAACTGCCGAACGCCAAGCCCGTTTTAGCTAGGGCGAGGTGCTCGGCGGTTGCTCCGCGATTGGGGCGCACCAGCTACGCACAGGTAGCTGCCCCTCCGCAGCTACCGCTCGTCATCTTGCTGAAGCGTGCGCCGGATGGCCTCGCGTTGGCGTTGGCGTTGGCGTTGCTCATGTCCCGTCTCATCCTCATCGCCGTCCTCATCTGGCTCAGGGCGCCGCCGATCCCGTCGGTTTGCGCCGCCGAATTTGCTGAGCAGATCATCAAGTGTGGCATTGCCTTCGAAGCCCTCCTCGGGATCATCCGGCGTAGCATAGACAACATCCGTCTGGCTCGGAGCGGGGGGCGGATCGCTAACCCGCGGCGTGCGCTGCTGGGTGCGCCGACGGCTTTGCTGTTCGCGTTGGCGGGCTTCTTCGCGCTGCTCCTGCGACAGCGTGAACCGATTCGGTGGGGGAGCCGGAGGTTCAGCCGGTGGGTTGAGGCGGGTCTCGATCTCAGCCTGCTCTTCTGGCGTGCGTTCGGGGCGCATCGTCAGGCTGATGCGCTTGCTCTGCGGGTCTACTTCGAGCACCCGCACCGAAACTTTATCGCCCACCTTGAGCTTGTCCTCAACGCGGTTGACGCGCTCCTCCGCAATCTGCGAGATATGAACTAAACCGTCGCGGCCCACGCCAATATCTATGAAGGCTCCGAACGGGGCAATCCCACTTACCACGCCCTCGAAGGTTTGGCCCGGCTCCAGTTCGCGCATTTTCTGGGCTCGCTGCGCCTTGCGGAGACTCAGGCTGATCCGTGAGCCATCGGGATCAATTTCGAGCAGCTTGAACAGATATTTCTGCCCCACTTGCACCACATCTTCAGGCTTCTCCACCCGTGATTCGGATAGCTCCGAGACGTGAACTAAGCCGTCTTTGCCCACGCCAATATCTACGAAGGCTCCAAAGCTCGACAGGCCTGTGATTGTGCCTTCAATCGTATCGTGAACCTTCAGGGTGGCAAGAGCTTCACGATTGACTTCGGCACGCGGCTTGCCGCGCCGACGTTCTTCGGGGGGGCGTTCAGGGCGCATCGTCAAGCCTATCCGCCGTGCTTCCAGATCAATACTCTTGACCCGCACCTGCACCGCCTCCCCGATCTGAACCAGCTCAGACGGCGACGTAACGCGACCCTCGCTCATCTCTGAGATGTGGAGCAAGCCATCACGTCCTACGCCAATATCCACGAATACACCATACAGCGCAATCGAAGTAATTTTGCCCGTTAGCTCCATCCCGACAGTGAGGTCTTTCAGGCGACGCGGGCGATCCTTCGTTTCTTCGACAGGGGTGAAGCTCGCTCCTGCGACTGTGGCTTCTGCCGGTACAGCATCGGTCACACTGGCAATCGCCGCACTTGCCTGCTCAGTCGTAGTGGCAGCAGCGACGGCATTGGCGGTATCGGCGGCAGCGGCGGCATTGGCGGTATCGGCGGCAGCGATGGCCGCATCAGCAGCCGTATCAGTGGCAGCAGGGGCGGTGTCGGCGGTGTTGGCGGTGGCATCAGCGGCAGCGGCATCAGCGGCATTGGCGGTATCGGTGGCAGCCGCATCGGTGGCAGCAGGGGCGATGTCGGCAGTGGTCATCGTGTTGGCAAGGGCGACGGTATCTGCGACAGCCTCAGTCTCAGCATGGAACGTCAGTGAATGCTCGACGGTGCTATCTTGTGCATCCTGTGCCGTTTCTGGCGCACTGGTGGTATCCACTCCAGCAGATGCGCTTACCGCAGCAGGCTGTGCGATGGGGTCATCTGCGGGCGCAGGCTGCTCATCTGCGCCATGCATGGTAGCGGCTGGCTCGTGCGCTGCTGATTGTCCGGCAACCACTGCAACTGGCGGCGTTTCCGTGCCATTCGTAGTGCCGTCGTGATCGGCGGGCTGCACTTGGGCGTTTGGCTCTTGCTCCAGTTCATCTGGTGCATCCACAACCATTGCCCCGGTACGATTCTGCTCGGTCATGCCCAACGTTCCTCCCTGTTTTTGCGCTTGTATCTTGTGATGCAAGTGTCCCCGTGTTATGAAACCCACTACCTAGCGCAGGCGTTGGAGTTGGCTCCGAACCACCCGCGCTAAACGATCCTCATGCAAATCATTCAGGTGATAATACTCACCTTCCAAAAAGTGTGCAAGCTGGCGTGTGAGGCCGCGATCAAAATTCGGTTGCTCGGTATCAATTGCAATCGCATACACTCGCTGTGCGGCAATGTAGGCCGCAATACGGTAAGCTTCTTGCTGCGGCGGCAATAGCCCCATCGCAACATTTGCCTGTCCATCTGTAATCAGCACCATCAGCGGAATGACCTCTGGGTTGTTGCGCCGCGCTCGTTCCAGCATTTCATAGCCGGTGAGCATGCCATGGGCCAGTGGCGTTTTCCCGCCAGTGGGCATGTGCCGCAAACAATGCTGCGCTAATTCTACACTATTTGTAAGCGGGAGCAACACGCTGGCATAGGTGCGTTGGAAACACACCAAACCGACACTATCGCGGCGTTGGTAAGCTTCGCGCAGTAGCGCAAGGATAGCCGCTTTGGTGGCCTGCATGCGCTCTTCTGCCGCCATGCTCCAACTGGCATCCACGACAAAACACACCGCATTGCGGGTGCGCCGCACGCGAATCTTTTGGCGCAGATCGCTGCGCTGCAAGAGCATGCGGCGGGTGACTGGCATCCCGCTTGCTGTGCCGTGTGCGCGGCGGTGGCGTTGGTAGGGTGCTGCCACACGCATCGTCGCATCCAGAGCCAGATCGGTGACCCGTGTTACCACCTCGTTGCCGACATACCGCCCCGATTTGCGTGTGGTGCGGGTGCGGCTTCTGCGCCCTCCAGCCCGCCGCTTCTGCTGATCACGTTGCCCCTCGATGCGGCGGGTCGGAAATGGATCCGCGGCAGGCTGAACTTGTCCGTCGGGCTTGCGCGGGGTGTCGGTACGACTGGCACTTGCGCTGGTAGAGCTGGTTGTAGGGGTCCTTGGTTGTGGGCTAGGCATAGCTTCGGCTGAGTCTTGAGGGTTATCGCTCAGGTGATTTTTTTTTTGCTCGCCCACTGGGGGCGAGGTTTCCCTGACGAGCTTGGCACTGCGTTCAACTGCCTCGCTAATCTTGGTATCATCTACCTGCACCTCAGCGAAGGGCTGGCGGCGCATCCGGTGCGGCAGCGCGAGTTGCGCCGCGAGGCGAATGTCATCGGTCGTGATGAAGGTGCGCCCCAGCCATGCGGCGTGCGTGCGGGCCGTCTCGAGGATCGTCAAATCGGCGCGGTGCCCATCCACCTTCATGTCGAGAGCTAAGCCCGCCACGATGGCCATATCGTCAGTTTGGAGCTGGACGTGCGGCAGCAACTGCTGTGCGTCGAGAATGCGCTCAGCGAGCTGCTGATCGGCAGCGTGCCAATGCTCGGCAAAAGCGGTTGGGTTTTCTTCATAGGCGAGCCGTCGCTGAATGACGGCCATCCGATCCGCTAGACTAGTCAATCCGCTAATATCTACCGCCAAGCCAAACCGGTCGAGCAGTTGCGGGCGGAGTTCACCTTCTTCGGGGTTCATGGTGCCAACAAGAATGAAGCGGGCGGGATGGGACACGCTAATGCCTTCGCGCTCAACGGTATTCACGCCCATCGCCGCTGCATCAAGCAACACATCCACAAGATGATCGTCAAGGAGATTGACCTCATCCACATACAGCAAGCCCCGATTGACTTGCGCGAGCAAGCCCGGCTCGAAGCGGCGTTCGCCTTCGGTGATGGCATGTTCGAGGTCCAGCGAGCCGACCACCCGATCTTCAGAAGCGGACACTGGCAGCTCGACTAAGCGCGTCGGGCGGAGCATCGTGGGCAGCGTGCCGTTCTCGCGCTGGCTCAGGCACGTGGCGCACATGCCCGCCGGATGATCGGGGGGGCAACTGTAGGGGCAATTCACAACTACGGTAATCTGCGGTAGCAGGCGCGTGAGCGCACGCACTGCCGTAGATTTTGCTGTGCCTTTTTCACCCCGAATCAGTACGCCGCCGATACGCGGATTTACCGCATTGAGGAGCAGGGCCAACTTAAGGCGTTCCTGACCAACGATTGCACTAAACGGGTATACTGGGCGTTTTACCGACATAACATGAAAAGCCCTCTGTACCTAACTCAGGTTCAGAGGTAGATAAATCTGTTGCCGTAATCTGTTGCTACACGACGTGATACCAAGTCCACCGCACAACGTCCGAGTCTGTTCCAAGGTGGTTTCTTCCATTGCCATTTTCGCATAAACTACCCAATGAGTCAAATACTTGTTAGGTGCAGGCCAAGGCCAATCTTGGTGGCGGGTGAGCTATGCTATAATTGATCCACTGAAATAGTCGCTGAGAATCATTGATCAACAATGAGTGGAGCAACCCCGTTGGCAGGATTCAATCCGTTTAACCGTATGTTTGGTGCTTTCAGCCGCGATCTCGGGATTGATCTCGGCACTGCGAATACGCTGGTGCATGTACGCGGCAAAGGCATTGTCATCAATGAACCTTCTGTAGTCGCTATAGATGTGCGTACTAAGCGTGTGCATGCAGTAGGGGCTGAGGCGAAAGCCATGATCGGCAAAACCCCCGCTTCGATTGTGGCGGTGCGCCCTTTGAAGGATGGCGTGATTGCGGATTTCGATGTGGTTGAGAAGATGCTGGTCTACTTCATTCGCAAGGCCCACGAACGTACTTTTGGCATGGTTCCGCCGCGCCCGCGAGTGGTGGTGGGCGTGCCGTCGGGGGTGACGGAGGTCGAGAAGCGGGCGGCCCGCGATGCCACGCTCAACGCCAATGCCCGTGAAGCCTACGTGGTCGAGGAGCCGATGGCGGCGGCTATCGGGGCCGGCTTGCCGGTTGAGGAGCCGATTGGCAGCATGATCGTGGATATAGGGGGTGGCACGACCGAAGTTGCGGTGATCTCGCTCGGTGGGATTGTGATCAACCACTCGATCCGCACTGCGGGTGATGAGATTGATGAAGCGGTGGTGCAATTTGCGCGGCGCGAATACAATATCTTGATTGGTGAGCGGATGGCTGAGCGGGCCAAGATTGCGGCCGGCAGTGCCTTCCCATTGGATGAGGAGATTAAGGTGGTGCTGCGTGGGCGGGATATGCTCACGGGCCTGCCCAAAGCGGTAGAGGTGAGTAGCGTCGAGTTGCGCGAAGGCATCGCGGGTCCCGTTAATACGATTGTGGCCGAAGTGCGGGCGGCTCTTGAAGAAACCCCGCCTGAACTGGTTGCCGATGTCATGGAGCATGGGATTACCCTCGCGGGTGGCGGCTCACTGCTGCATGGGCTAGATCGGCGTATTGCCGCGCAAACCAAGATGCCTGTCTACATTGCCGAAGACCCGCTCTCGTGTGTGGCTCGCGGCGCAGGCAAAATGGTTGAGAATGTAGATAATCCGATCTATCGGAATATTCTGACCCAAACCCAAAGCGCGAAGCGTATTCGGCGGGCGTAAGTTCGCTCGCTTCGCCGAGGGCTGACCCACTCCTAGCGGAGAAATGCGTGCGCGACTTCATAGACAACGCTCCGCAGCTTCGCACAACGAGCAGCAATGAGCTGAGTGGACGGCGGCTGAGATGGCACGCGGCCGTGCTGTTCAGTGTTGCGCTCGCGTTGTTCGTTGCCGATCTACGCGGTTGGTTGCAGCCCGCCCACAGCCTCGTTGAGCAGTTGCTGGCTCCGAGTACCATGCGCCTCACCCACTTGCATGATGCCACACGGGATGCGTGGCAAGGGCTGTTTGCGTGGCAACAGGTGCAGCAGGAGAATATCGCCCTGCGCCAACAGATTAGCCAGCTGCAAGCCGAGCTGGTACTGCGCGAACAGGCGGTAGTGGAGAATGCTCGCCTGCGCGAACAGCTGGCCATTCAAGAGCAACGTCCATGGAGCCTGATCGGGGCGGAGGTGACGGTGCGGACTCCTGATGTGGCGCGGCGGGTGATCACGATCTCACGCGGCGCAGCTGATGGGCTGGTGGCGGGCATGGCTGTTGTTGGGCAGACGGGCACTGGCCCGGTTGCCTTGATTGGGGTGGTGGAGACGGTGAATCAGCGCACCGCCAGCGTCTTGCTGACGACCGACTTTGGCAATCGGCTGAGTGTGCGTGTGGTGCATCAAGGCGAAAGCACACTAGCCTTGATGCAGGGGCAGTGGCAACGCGGCTCACGCCTGCGGCTCGAACAGGCTGAACAGAGTAGCTTGCTCCAAAAAGGGGCGATTGTCGTATCGGCGGGCTTGACGGGGAAACTCGCCTTCGACTTGCCGCTTGCGTCAGTGCCCGAAGGTATCCCGATTGGGGTGATTGATGCCGCTGCAAACGATGGCAATGATCGCTATGCGGATGTCCGCCCCTATGCTGATCCGGATCAGGTGCGCTACGTATGGGTGATCCTCAGCCGCGACGAGTAGAAGTTCGCATCATTATTGAGCTGGCCCGCATCGCGGGGATGATTGTGCTAGCCCTAGTGCAGGTGACGCTCATGCCGATGCTTGGGGGCGTGCCAGTGCCGCTCGTGTTACTGTGGCTGCTATGCTGGTTATTGGTACAGATCGAGATGCATGGCACGCTGGCCCGCACTGCGCTAGTTTTGCGGCTCGCCTTTTATGGGGGTGTGGCCCTCGATTTCTTGACGGCGATGCGACTGGGGAGCCACGCACTGGCGTTGATGTCGGCGATTGTGCTGGCGGCCCTGCTGTGTGGTCAGTTGCGAGTGGAGCTGCTGGTGCTAGCGATTCCTGCCCTTGCTGGGGCGGTATTGGTGTATGCAGTCGGCTTAGCCCTCATCTACCACAGTACCACCATTGCGCTGGAATGGCAGCCGTATGCGGTTGCGGTGCTTGCCCCTGCGATTGCACTGGCGGTGCTGGTAGGCATGCCGTTATATCTCATGATGCGCTGGCGGCTACGGAGCTAACGCTGATGCAATGGCGAATGATCATCCTCCGTATGATTGTTGTGCTGGCAACGCTGGCATTGATTGGGCGGCTGTATCAGTTGCAGATGCAGAACAATCCTGCGGAACGCTATAGTATGCTCACCAATACCACGATCCGCTACAGCATTGTGACCCCGCGGCGGGGGCAGATTTATGCTGCTGATGGCACCACCCTGCTCGCTCAGAGTACGCCCTCGTTTCGTATTGCGGTGCGTCCCGGCAGCCTACCGCCAGTTGGTACGCAACAACGGGCGGAAGTGTTGGCGCGTTTGGCCCAGCTTGCGGATGTCTCGGCGACGCTGACCATTTCGCCTGCACTCGATCTGCGCCGCGCTGCCAAATTGCGAGAGGCCCTCGCCCTGCACAACATTCCATACGCGGCCACACGCCCGATCAGTGTGCCAATTGCTGCGGAAGCGGTGCTGGCCACTATGCGCCTCGCGTGGGTCTACAGCGATCTGCTCACGCTCGACAATCCGCTCGATACCCGCTTGCAACAGGCGCGTGTGCCCGGCTACGAAACGGTGGTGGTCAAGGAGCTAGTGCCGCGTGACGTAGCTCTCACGATCAGCGAGAATAGTGCCTACCTGCCGGGCGTGGTCGTCGAAGAGGATTTCCAGCGTATCTACCCGCAGAGTGGCCGCGTGCCGAGCCTCTCGCACCTGCTTGGCTACATGGGGCGTATTGGCCCATGCGAGTTGGTGCAGCGTAATCCGGCCGCGCATTGGGTGCTGAGTCTCCACGATGTGATCGGGAGTAGCCCCCAATGCGGGATTATCACCAAAGATTTGGCGATTAACACAACCGGCATTGCCCGCTATGCCAACGATGATCGGCTTGGCAAAGATGGTTTAGAGGGCGCGTTCGAGGATGACCTGCGCGGTCAGGTGGGGGTGGAGATGCTGACGGTGGATGTGTTGCAGCGTCCGCTCGGCACGGCTCGCACGCTGCATCCGGTGGTGGATGGCCATAACTTGATCCTGACCCTTGATCTGACCTATCAGGCGTATGCGGAGACAATCCTGCGGAATTGGATTCGGATTGCTGAAGAACGGCGCCAGAGCATACTGGGCCATATCGAGCAGTATGAGCCAGTTGAGCACGGAGTCGCGGTGGTGTTGGATGTCCGCGATGGGCGCGTGCTCGCTATGGTAAGCCTGCCAGCCTACGACAACAATGTGTGGGTGGATCGGGCCCGCAGTGCAGAACTGCAAGCCTTACTCAATCCGGCTGATGTGCAAGCCCAAGCCGCACTGCAACGGGCAGCCCCGCTGACGAACCGGGCGATTGCCGGCCGCTACCCGATTGGTTCGACGCTGAAGCCGTTTGTGGCAGCGATGGCACTGGAAGCGGGAGTTGTGCAGGCCGATACGCCGATCCGCGATCCGGGTCGGCTGGTGCTGCGTGAGCGCGAGGGCGAGTATCTGGAATTGCCCAATTCGTTGCCTACAGACAATGGTCTGATCAATCTGTATGAGGCGATGCGGGTCTCTTCCAACGTCTACTTTGCGACGATTGCAGGGGGCAATCTGGATGCGATGAACATCGAGGAGCAGTTTCGCACGGTGAATGGGCTACGGATTGGGGGGCTAGCGCAAGGGCTGGATTGGTTTGGCTTTGGAAAGCCCACCACGATTCAGCTGCTCGGCGAATCGAAGGGGCGGGTCCCCTCGCCAGCGTGGAAGGCGCAGGCATTGCGCCAGCCGTGGACGACTGGCGATACCTATAACACCGCGATTGGGCAGGGCTACTTTGAAGCTACCCCCTTGCAACTCGTCACGGCGATGGCTGCTATTGCGAATGGGGGCACGCTTTACCGTCCACAACTGGTGCAGACGATTACTGATAGCAGCAATACGCCGATCTGGACCTATGCGCCAGAGGAATTGGCCCGTATTCCCGTCAGTGCGGCCCATCTCGATCAGGTGCGGGTGGCAATGCGCCGCTCGATCACCGATGGCTTCAGTATAGCAGCACGGAATGAGTGTTCTGGCTTGAGCATTGCTGGCAAAACGGGCACGGCTGAGTATGGCCCGTTGTACGTTGGCACCGATGGGAAACTGACGCGCCAGAGCCATGCATGGTTCGTTGGCTTTGCGCCCTACGAAGACCCCCAGATTGCGGCGGTGGTGGTGCTAGAGGGAGCCGGCGATGTGTTTGATGGCTCGGCATCGCTGGCGGCTCCGGCCGTCACGCAACTGCTGCAAGCCTACTTTGGGGTTGAGTCGCCGTACCTATCGCCTGAATGTCCAGTGCTACCCGACTACCGCCCTGCACCACTCGTCTTTGATGCTTCGGCAGCTCCCGCCGGGGGTGTGGGGTCGCACGAACCAAGCGCGTCAGGTGTACCCTTCGCCAACCCATGAGCGATTCTGTAGCCCAACTAAGCACCCTGCCACCACGCTCAGTAGGGCAGTTTTTTGCGTCTACGCTTGGCGAACGCGCCTATTGGCTGTATGTGCCCAGTGGCTACCGCGCTCATACCCCGGCCCCCTTGATTGTAATGCTGCATGGCTGCACCCAGCACGCCCAAGATTTTGCGCTGGGCACGCGCATGAATGCGTATGCCGAACAGCAGACGGTGCTGGTGGCCTACCCCGAACAGCCGCGCCGAAGTAATCGGCATCGCTGCTGGAACTGGTTTGTGCTGCACCACCAGCAGCGCAATCGCGGTGAGCCAGCTGAGATCATGGGCATCGTTGCCCAGATTGACAACGAATATAGCGTTGACCTTGCGCGGGTCTACATTGCGGGCTTATCGGCGGGGGCAGCGATGGCGGCAGTGGTGGCGGCGGCATATCCTGATCAGATTGCGGGCGTGGGCATGGTGGCGGGCGTGCCGTTTCGGGTTGCCGCATCGCCTGCGAGTGCGCTCAATTTGATGCGGCAGGGCAGCAGCAATGCCTTGACCCGCAGCCGTACTGCGATTATGGCCGCCGCTAGCTACCAACACCGCATGCCTGCGCTGATCTTGCACGGCACGAGTGATGATGTTGTTGCGCCCATCAATGCCCAGCATGCCGTTGCCCAATGGCGGGCGGTAGCGCAGCTGGTGCAGCAGCCAACTCCGCTGTGGCGGGCGACGGATGCGGATGGGTTTCACGTTGAGAGCTACATCGAATTTGCGGGGGGGCGGTATTGTGATGTCACTGAATACACTGCGTCCGATGGAACCTTGCTGATCAAGCAGTATCTGATCCGTGGGCTAGGGCACTGCTGGCCGGGTGGCTCGCCCGAAGGAACCTACACGGATCCGCATGGCCCGAACACGAGTGCGTTGCTGCTCGATTTCTTCCTCGACCACGCCCTGCCGGGAGCCAAGCCGCGTGCTGTTCCGCCGGTGCTGGTTCCGCCGCGGGAACCGGTTCCTGCTGTGCCGCCGCCCGCGCCGGCGAGGGTGCGCCGTGCTATCATCACTGAGCGCGGTGTGCGCTCGCCGGTGGAGCCACCGCGCCAGCGTGTATCGCGCCCGTTGCCGGCATCACCGGAATTGCCGCCCCCTGCGCCGCTAGCTACCGCCCCGCTAGATGCACTGGGTGGTTCGATTGCATCGGAGCTTGCGGCCCCACGTGTAGAGCCATCGCCTGTGCTGCCAGAGGCGGCTAGCCCCACCCCCGCCGCAGATACGAGTGCTGCCCGTGAACGGCGCGGCCTGCGCGGTGCAGTGCGCCAGATGGCCCACTGGCTGCGCCGCTTGGTGCGTTGGCGCACGCCCCCAGCACAGCCCTAATCTCCTTTAGAAATGTGGTACAATAACCCAGAATATATTCATCGCGGGGTTCTGAACATGGCTATGCGGTAACCTGCGCTAACGTGCGGAGTTCGGGGCAAGGGTCCAGAGCTATTCCCGCGTTGCGAAGCCAAGTTGCGTTGCCGCCCGCCAATCACGCCCCGCGCCGCAATGTAGCACTGGGCTACCGATTGGAAATGGAGTAAGGAACGGGTGAAGATTACCACAGAACGCTTGCCCAAGAGCTTGATTGCACTGGATGTAGAGCTTGAACCAGCCCAAGTTGAAAAGGGCTTGGATCGGGCTGCCCGGCGCATCTCTGCGAAACACAATATTCCCGGCTTTCGCAAAGGCAAAGCCCCCCGCTTTATTGTTGAAAAATACTTTGGGCGCGAAGCCCTGCTCGAAGAAGCCACTGAGGACTTGATAAACAAAGCCTACCGCGCCGCACTGGAACAGGAGAAGATTGAACCTGTCGGGCAAGGGCAGATTGAGGCGATTGATGTCAACGAGGGCTTTCGCTTCCGCATCACCGTGCCTGTCTATCCGACAATTAAGCTCCCCGATTATCGTGCTATTCGCATCCCGCTGAAGGTAGATACCATTACCGATGAGATGGTTGAGCTGGCTCTCAATCGTGCGCGGGATCGCCATGTTGTCCTGCGTGAGTTGGAAGAACCACGCCCCGCGCAGCAGGGCGATCAACTTACGGTGCGGCTCGAAACGCTAGTGGATGGTGTGCGGGTGGAGGAGTTTGAGGAAGCCGATGAGGTTCCTGAAACAACGCTGGTACTCGATCCGGATTATGTGATTGAGCCACTCTATCAAGGCTTGCTTGGCGCACAACTCGAAGAGACTCGTGAAATCCCCGCGCACATTCCCGCCGATCACGAGGATGAGCGCGTGCGCGATAAAGATGTTGTGTTCAAGGTGCAGGTCACTGCGATCCAAGAACGCCTGCTGCCCGAATGGGATGAACTGCCTACCCTCGAAGAGTTTGAGGGGACGCTGGAGCAGTTCCGCGAGCATACCCGCACCGATCTGGAGCAGCGGGCCAAGCACCGTGCTGAGCAGGATGTGCTCAACCGCTTTATCGCGCAGGTGATCGCGCAGACCGAGTACGATCTGCCCGATGTAATGATCACGGAAATTGCGGATGAGTTGCTGAATGAACAAGGCGCACAGTTTGCTCGCTACGGTGTCTCGCTTGATCAGATGCTTCAGTTCCGCAATCAGACCCGTGAGGATGCTCGTGCCGAGTTTATGGGCGAGGCAGAGCAACGCTTGAAGACCCGTCTTGCGCTGGGGCAGATGCTTAAGCGCGAGATGCTTATGCTTGATCGGGACGAAGTCCAATCGGCTGCCCAAGCAATCCTAGAAAGCTACACCCAAGAAGAGTTGCCGACGGCGATGCAGGCTCTCAGCAATCCGCAGACGCGCGAGCAGTTTCTGTACAATGTGGCTCATTCAGTGCTCGATACCAAGCTCCGTGCCCGCTTGCTGGCCATTGCCGCAGGTGAAGCCCCAGAGCCGAGCAGTGACCACGCCGCGCATGATCACAGCGATAGTGCTGTGCCTGCCCCGGAGGCTGATCCCACTGATGGCAGTCCTCCCATTGTGGGAGCTGCTGAAGCAGCAGCCTCCCCAGAAGAACAGGTTGAAGCGGAACAGAATCAGAGTATACTGAAGACAGATGAACATGATCCGGCCTAACGCCTAGAATAGATGAGGAAAGACCCTATGAATTGGATGTCGCCAGAACCAATAGACTGGAGTTCGCCTCGCCCAGAGGCACTCGTCCCGATGGTAGTGGAAAGCACCAATCGCGGCGAACGTGCCTTCGATATTTATTCGCGCCTGCTCAAGGAGCGAATCATCTTGCTTGGTACGCCGATAGAAGACCAGATTGCCAACCTGATCGTCGCGCAGCTGCTCTTCCTCGAACACGATGATCCCGAACGCGATATTAACATGTACATTAACAGCCCCGGTGGTTCTGTCACCGCTGGGCTAGCGATCTATGATACGATGCGGGCGATCCGTGCCCCTGTTGCTACCTACTGTGTCGGCATGGCCGGCAGCATGGCCACGATTTTGCTGGCGGGTGGCGAGCGGGGCAAACGCTACAGCCTGCCGCACTCGACGATCCACATGCACCCGGCGGGCGGTGGCGCACGCGGCTACGCCCCAGATGTCGAGATTATGGCCCGCGAGTTGCTGCGGATGCAGCAGATCACCCGCGAACTCCTCGCCCGCGATACAGGGCAACCGCTGGAGCGGATTGGCAAGGACTTTGACCGCGACTTGTTTATGGACCCGGTGCAAGCCCGTGAGTACGGGATTATTGATGAGATTCTCAATGGGGATGACCTCGTGAGTACGGGGCGCAATCATCATGCACTGTAGGGGCTGCGCGGGCAGTAGGCTGAGTCACCGGTGACCCAGCTTGCCACCCGTCAATCAGAATCGGAACAACTTGGCACATACACAATGACTATTGCTCTTTGGCTCTAGTGCACGGGTACTATCAACAGGGTTAACATAAGATTGTGCCTTGCTCCATGCAGTTCTTAGCGTCCTTGCGGAGTAGAGCCTGATTGCATCGGGAGGTTAAAAATGACCCGTTCGCGCAATACCAACAATCGCGGTTCTTATATGTGTTCCTTCTGTGGGCGCGGCCAAGATGAAGTGCGCCGCTTGATTGCTGGGCCCGGCACGATCTTTATCTGCGATGAGTGCGTGGCCTTGTGCAGTGCGATCATTGCGGAAGAGATTGAGCAGCAAGTGGCCGTACCGCGCCGCCCCGCCAATCCCAAACCGACCCGCCTGCCGCCACCGCGTCGCATCCGCGAAAAGCTCGATCAGTATGTGATTGGGCAGGAACGCGCTAAGATTAGCCTCTCGGTTGCCGTCTACAATCACTACAAGCGCGTGCGGGCCAATTCACGCATTGATGATGTGGAGATTGGCAAGAGCAACATCCTCGTCATCGGGCCCACTGGTAGCGGTAAAACGCTGCTCGCGCAGACACTCGCCCGCATCATTGATGTGCCTTTTGCAATTGCTGATGCCACCGCCCTGACCGAAGCAGGTTACGTCGGTGAAGATGTGGAGAACATCCTCTTGCGCCTGATCCAAGCCGCCGATGGTGATATTGAACGGGCCCAGACGGGGATCATCTACATTGATGAGATTGACAAGATTGCACGCAAATCGGATAACCCCTCAATCACCCGCGATGTGTCGGGCGAAGGTGTGCAGCAGGCCTTGCTGAAAATCCTCGAAGGTGGCGTGGCGCATGTGCCGCCGCTGCCGGGCCGCAAGCACCCGCAGCAGGAATATATCCCCTTCGACACAACCAATGTACTGTTCATCTGTGGGGGTGCATTCGAGGGACTAGAGGCGATTGTCGAGCGGCGGATTGGCAATCATCGGCGGATTGGCTTCAACCAAGCTGAGCCAGCCATCGAACCTGAAAGCGTGATGCGTCACGTCACCCCCGATGATCTGCTGCGGTATGGTTTTATTCCCGAATTCATTGGCCGCTTGCCAGTGGTGACGACGCTCGACAAGCTCGATAAGCCCGCGATGTTGCAAATTCTTACCGAGCCGCGCAATGCGTTGATTAAGCAGTATGAGAAGATGCTTGCCCTAGATCGGGTCGAGCTGGAAGTGACCCGCGATGCGCTCGAAGCGATTGTCGAGCGAGCAATGGCAACCCGCACTGGGGCGCGGGCCTTGCGCTCAATTGTCGAGGATGTGCTGCTTGACGTAATGTATGAAGTGCCATCGCAAGAGCATATCGGGCGGTGTATCATCAATGCCGAAGTGGTACACGGGCGCGGGCATCCAGTGCTTGTGCCGCGCACCGAACGCGGCGAGTATCGCCGCCGCTTGGATGAAGCTGGCTAGCAACATAGGACTGCGATGGGTGTTCTGCGCCATGTGTCTGATCGTGGGGGGCGCGAGGAGCTGCCACCACGCCGTATTCTGGTGGCGGATGATGATCCGGCGATTGTCACCTTGATTGTAACGACGCTGGACAATCCGCGCTATGAGTTAGTGACGGCCAGCAATGGGCTAGAGGCGATTGCCGCATTCGAGGCGAATAGCTTTGATGCGGTGATCCTCGATGTAATGATGCCGTTTGCCGATGGCTTTCAGGTTTGTCGTCACATCCGCGAACGTAGCGATGTGCCGATCTTGATCTTGACTGCCCGCAGCGGCACCGAAGATGTTGTTCACGGCTTTGAGTTGGGAGCCGATGATTATATCCCTAAGCCCTTTAAGACGGCTGAACTCATTGCCCGCATGGAAGCAATCTTGCGGCGTGTGGCGGGCTACCAACATCGGCGGGCTCCACCGATTGTCGAGTTGGGCGAATTGCACATTGATATGCCCCGCCACCGCGTGTTGGTGCGTGGCACGGAAGTTTACCTGACCCCGATGGAGTTTGAGTTGCTCTACTTTCTCGCAGCAAATGTGGGGCAAGTTTTTGATCGGGAGACGCTCTACCGCGAAGTGTGGGGCTACGATCACGTTGGTGAAACCAATCTCGTAGATGTGTGTGTGCGCCGCCTGCGTGAGAAAGTTGAAGCGGAACCATCCCGGCCTACGCTGATCATCACCGTGCGTGGGGTGGGCTACAAGTTTGCCGAGCAGTAAAGCCGAGAGATCGCCACCGCCTGACCGTACCGGTTTGTGGCGGTATGCTGAAGGTGGCTAGCCGACGCGGAGGTGTGAGGTGTCTGAGCATCATGTGTATGTCTCGCAGCATCCCCTTGTGCTGCACAAACTCGCCCTGTTACGCAGCAAAATGACTGAGCCGAAGAAGTTCCGCGAACTTGTCCGCGAAATTTCGTTGCTCCTATTTTACGAAGCCACCCTCGATCTGGAACTTGCGCCGCTCAATGTTGAAACCCCACTGGGGAGCGCAGCTGGGCATGAACTAGTCGAAACGATTGGCTTGATGCCGATCTTGCGGGCGGGCTTGGGCATGACCCACGCGATCCTCGAAATGTTGCCCGTGAGTCAAGTCTGGCACATTGGCATTTACCGCGATCATGAGACGCTGCAGCCGGTCACTTATTACAACAAAATGAATGACCATACCAACGTTGATATTGCGATTGTGCTTGACCCGATGCTAGCTACAGGCGGCTCGGCAATTGCGGCGGTAGATATGCTCAAGGGCTATGGCATCCGCCGGATCAAGTTTTTGGGCTTGCTGGCGGCACCGGAAGGCGTGCGGGCTTTGTCGAGTGTGCATCCAGATGTGCCGATCCACCTTGCCGCGATTGACAGCCATCTGAATGAGGTCGGCTATATTGTGCCCGGCTTGGGTGATGCGGGAGATCGCCAATTTGGCACTGCCTGACAGCGCGGCAGGGATGTTAGGTATCAGGTGTCGGGTCTTGGCATAGGGCGACTCCGATTGCACTGACACGTACAATTGTTTACCCCAATCCCTATCGTAGCTGCTCCCTAGCACCTGATACCCGACACCTGACCCCTGACAGCGGGCGGAGGTAGACCGTGACAATCCTGCTCGAGGCCATGCTCACCTTTGCCCTTGCCGCTGCGCTCACTGCCGCGCTTGTGCCGCTGGTGCGGCGCATGTGCTGGCAGTATGGCTGGCTGGCGCAGCCCAACGCCCGCAGTATGCACACCGCGCCGATCCCGACGCTGGGCGGCGTGGCGATCCTCGCAGGCTTCTTTGTTGCGTTGGGGGTATCGGCCCTGTTTGCCCGCTTCGATCCGATGTTTGTGCGAACCCCGTATGAGAGCCTGCGCCTGCTGTTGCTGCTGATCGGGGTGCTGTTGGTGGCGGGCATTAGTCTCGCCGATGACATCTACAATTTGCCCGTGCTGCCACGGCTTGGGGTGCATATCCTCGCTGCGCTCGTGGCCGTGGGGCCGTACCTGTGGGATCACACGCTCTATCTTGATCTGAGCGGTGCGGCAACCGAAGCCCGCGGGATTATCCTCACCGCTTTCAACTTCCCGTTTGTGGAGCAGGTTCATCTGCACAACCTCAGCCCCTACCTCGCCATTGGCGCAACGGTGTTCTGGATTGTGGGCATGCAGAATATGCTCAACTGGCTGGATGGGCTGGATGGTTTGGCGGCGGGGGTCACCTGCATTGCCGCGGTGGTGCTGGCGTTGCACGCGCTGGAGCTAGGGCAGTGGACCGTTGCGCTGTTGCCACTGGCACTAGCAGGGGCGTGTTTTGGCTTTCTGCCCTACAATATCCACCCTGCCCGCATCTTTATGGGCGATGTTGGCGCAATGTCGCTGGGCTATATCCTTGCCGTGAGTGCGATTATTGGCGGGGCAAAGCTGGCCACTGCGCTGCTCGTGCTGGGTGTGCCGATCATTGATATGGCGTGGCTGATTATCACCCGTGTGCGCCACGGCCGCTCGGCGGCCCACGCCGGACGCGATCACCTGCACCACCGCCTGATTGCGCTGGGCTTCTCCCAACGCCAAGTGGTTGCGCTGTATTACTTGCTCAGCACGATGTTTGGGGCGATTGCCTTGCTCGACGTGATGACTCCCACTGCCAAGTTGCTGGCTCTGTTGCTGCTCGGCGTGCTGGTGCTAGCGACGATCTGGTATGCGGGGCGCGAGGTGCAGGATCGGGTGTCGGTGTAGGTGGGGTGATAGGCTTCGGGGGTTAGGTGGCAGGGACAGCAGAACACACAGAATACGAATGAAAGTAGGCGTAGAGCCGCGTCAAGGACGCGGCTTTGGGCTTACCGTAATGTCCAATGGCTTGGCGCAATAGGCTCAGTGCGGGCGATTGGCCGAGGCCCATAGCCCCGCACCGGCTGCGAGCAAGCCCGCGCCTACGGCCAGCTTGGGCAGCCACTCGTTGCGCCACGCATCATCCAGCACCGTCCGCGCCGTATTGTAGCCGCTTGCGCCGAATACACCGCCGCCTGGATGGGTGCTTGCGCCAGTCAAGTATAGCCCCTTGATTGGGGTGCGGTAGTTTGCTAATTCAGGCAGTGGGCGGAAGAAAAACATCTGGTCAAAGCTCATCTCGACGTGCATCACATTGCCATTGATTAGCCCGATGCGCTGCTCCAGATCATACGGAGTTTGGATATAGCGATCAATGATGGCCCCGCGCATATTCGGGGCGTAGCGGTAGAGCACGGCTTGGATGCTATCCGCCACCTGCTCGCGGATGTCGCTCCACTGCTGTCCATTGGCGAGCGTGTAGGGGAAATATTGGGCCCAGAGAAAGACAGTGTGTTTGCCCGGCGGGGCCACGTCGGGGTCTATGGCACTGAAGGTCATGGCAATCACGGCGGGATCACGTGAGGGCATGCCGTGCAGGTAGTCATCATAGGCTTGGCGCACGTACTGCATGGAGGGTGCAAGCAGTTGTAGCCCGTGATGGCTCTCGTGGGGCAGGCCGCCGCTTGGGGCGGCGATGTAATCGGGCAGGGCATTGGCGGCGCAGCGCACCGTCATGCCAAAGCCATTGCCGATGCGGATGTTTTTCAGGCGTTCGATCATCCGGTTGGGCAGGTGGTCGGGGCCAACCATATGCAGCAGCGTAGTGAGGACGTGGGCATTCGAGATGACCAACGGCGCAGCAAAGCGATCCCCACTTTCTAGCTCAACGCCGCGGACCTTGCCGTGCTCAACAATGATGCGCTTGACGGGGGCATTCACCTTGATTTCGCCGCCCATGTGTTCCAGCGAGCGGGCCATTGCTTGGGTGAGCATGCCGCTGCCCGCCCGTGGGTGCTTTGCGCCGCTTGTGTGCAGCATGGCGTGCCAGCCGAAGAAGTCGCCCGAGGCCAGTTCGTCGGGTGGTGGCCCGCTCTGGGCGGCCAGCCACGTCATCGCTGCTCGCATTGCCGCACTCTCGAAGGTCTCGTTGATCAGCTGGGCGTAGCTCGTCATCAGGCGGCGGGTGACTTCGAGCGGGTTGCGCGAGTCGGCGGGCAGGTGGGGCACACTGGCGGCCACACTGGCGAAGAGGCGCGTCACTGAGGGCGGATTGAGAAAGGCATCAAACACGGCCTCGTTAATCGGCTTCCAGAAGGCCATAAATTGGCGGTAGGCTTCGGCATCTTTGGGGCTGACACGGGCAATGCTCGCGCAGGTCTTTTCTAAATCGCGGTAGAACGAGATGGAGCCACTGCCGTCGGGCAAGGGATAGAAGGCGAAGGGGTCCATGTCAATATACGCTAGCCCGTGCTGTTCGAGTTCCAGATCGCGGACAATCGGGGTGAGGTGGATCATAATATGCGCGGATGAGCCAATATCAATCTTGTAGCCGGGGATCACCTCTTCGGTGCACACGGCTCCCCCCACCATGCAGTAGCGTTCCAGCACAAGCACCTTCAACCCCGCTTTGGCGAGGTAGCCCGCGCAGGTCAAGCCATTATGTCCGGCCCCAACAATGATTGCATCATATCCAGCGTGTGCCATAGGGGTTCACCTTCTAGAACTGATTGACGATTACGATCACACACAAAAGCGGCGACTCCGGCACACCTGCGCCAGAGCCGCCGCACGCCAGAGCCGCTAATCGCGTTCGGCAATCGGCACGTAGGGCACATTTTCTGGCCCAATGTATTCCGATTCGGGGCGGATCAGGCGGTTGTTGCTGTATTGCTCATAGACGTGCGCCGTCCAGCCAGACACGCGGCTGATCGCAAAGAGCGGCGTAAACAGGTCAATCGGAATATCCATCATGTAGTAGAGCGAAGCCGAATAGAAGTCTACATTGACCGGCAGGCTCTTGTTGGCCTGCACCACTTCGCGCATCTTTTCACTCATATCAATCCAGCGCGTGTCGCCAATCTCAGCAGCCATCTCGTGGGCCAGCTTCCGCAGCCACGTAGCGCGTGGGTCATCCGCTTTGTAGACGCGGTGGCCGAAGCCCATCACCTTGCGTTTCTCTTCGAAGGCATTCATCAGCCACGGCTCGACGTTGGCTACATCGCCGATTTGGAGTAGGGTTCGCATAACCTGCTCATTCGCGCCGCCATGCAAAGGCCCCTTAAGTGTGCCGATGGCGGAGACAATCGAGCTGTGCAAGTTGGAAAGGGTGCTTGCGGTGATGCGGGCCGCGAAGGTGCTCGCATTCAAGCCGTGATCGGCGTGCAGGATGAGGGCCACATCAAGGGCCCGAGCCACCTTCTCGGATGGCTCCTTACCAGTGAGCATGTAGAGGAAGTTGGCCGCGTGGCTCAGATCGTCACGGGGGTTGATTGGCCACAAGCCTTGCCGAATGCGATGCCATGCAGCAACAATCGTGGGCATAGACGAGGTCAGGCGGATGGACTTGTTGACGTTAGCTTCGAGGGAGTTGTCGCCCTCGTCGGGATCGAAGGCAGCAGCGGCGGAAACAGCGGTGCGGAGTGCGCCCATGGCGGAGGTGCGGCGCGGCAGGGCCAAGAGGAACGAGAGTACCTGATTGGGGATCAGGCGGTTTTTGACAAATTTGTCGTTGAAATTCTTCAGTTGCGCGATCGTGGGCAGATCGCCATACCAGAGCAGTGCAGTCGTTTCCTCAAAAGTGGATCGCTCGGCAAGCTCGTTGATGTCAATTCCGCGATAGATTAGGCGGCCATTCAGTCCATCAATCTTGCTGATTGCAGTGCGGGCGGCAATGATGCCTTCCATGCCTTCCTTGCGCGGCGCGGCGCGGGCAGCTTCGACGGTGGGGGTTTCCGAAATAGTCATTGTCTTACATGTCCTTTCTCTTCATTGAATGGTGTGTACGCACCGGAGACATACACATTCGATATTGATTATATATCAGCGAGTTACAGCATTGTCACCATGTTTGAGGTGTTGCACGAATGCCGCAAGCTGGGTTGCCTGTTGCGGCGCAGGGAGTGCGTGGAGCTGGTCTAGCCGATTGATCAGGGCACTGCCAACAATCGCGCCATCGGCGAATTGGCCCACATGTGCGACGTGCGCGGGTGTGCTGATGCCGAAGCCGACGACGAGCGGCAGTTCGGTGTAGCGACGCACGCGCTCCAGAAAGGCGGGTAAGCCGTCCCACAGCTGATCGCGTTGGCCAGTTACGCCAGTGATTGAGACGCAGTAGAGGAAGCCACTGGCCACGCTGACGAGGTGCTGGATGCGCCGATCAGGGGTGGTGGGAGCCACAAACATAATCACGTCTAGCCCGTACTGGTGGGCCAGCTGGCTAAGCTGCTGGGCTTCTTCGGGGGGCACATCGGGAATGATCCAGCCATCGCCGCCAGCTGCGGCAAGTTCGGCGCAGGCCCGCTCCAAGCCATATTGCAGCACCGGATTGTAGTAGCCCATTAGCAGCAGCGGGGCCTGCACGCCGCGCTGGCGTAGGGCGGCGACGGTCTCGAGGCAGTAGGGCAGGCGCACCCCGTTTTCTAGTGCAACTTGGGCGGCGCGTTGGATCGTTGCGCCATCGGCAAGCGGATCGGAGAAGGGCATGCCCAGCTCAAACAAATCGGCTCCGGCGGCTTCAAGCGCGGGCACTAGCTCAAGCACACTCTCGCGCTGGGGAAAGCCGATCATCAGATATGGCATCAGGGCGGTTCGGTTGGTAGCCCGTAGGCGGGCGAAGGTTGCAGGTATTCGGCTCATCAGGGATCACTCTTAGATAAGAACACTTCTGACTGAGAATGATACCACAGATTGGCGCAGGTGATGTTAGGTCTGCGGTGTCAGGTCGCGGTGGGTCAGGGGCTAGGGGGCCACATCTAGCTGAGCCAATTGTTGGGCATCTCACGCGACATTCATTTTTCTCAGCTGCCAAGTAGGAGCGTTTCATGCTATACTCATAGTATCAACAGTTTTTACTGTTTTTAACGGCGAATAACCCTCACGGAAAGGACACCTATGAAAATCATTGTGGCTTCACTGCTCGCATTCACCTTGCTGACGGGTGGTGCATTGGCGGCCTTCATTGGTTTTGCGCCGCAGACGGAGCAATCGGCTCTGACTGTGCCTATGACGACGATTGAAATTGGGGCAACTGGTGCGCCTTCGCTGTATGCGATTGACCATGCAACGAACCAGAAGTGGACGGTAGATCAGCGCGGCTTGACCAGCGAGACGCTGAAGAAGGTCTACAAGGATCACGATTGTGGCGGTGGGTTCTCGGCCCGCACCCAAGTAGATTAACCTGACGTGCACGATGGGGGGGTGGTGTGGGTTCCAGGCACGCCACCCCCGCTTGGTTATGTGCGCTCGTCCCCGCCGCCACTGCTACCGCTCCGTCGGCACCGCTCAGAGCAGTAACGCACCTGCGCCCAATTCTTAGCCCACTTCTTGCGCCACTCGAACGCTCGCCCGCACGTCGCGCAGATTTTGGTGGGCAGTTGCCCTTTCTTGCGCGGTGTGCTAGTTGTAGCATTGGTTGTTTTGGTTGTGCCCATGAGATCAATCCGCTCTTATCTTATGGAAGTGATTGCTGCTGCTCTGGGACAGGCTGTGCCTTCACACGCGCATACCACCGTTCCAAGATTGGATTGAAGACAACCAGTATGTAAGGAATAATGATGCAGACAAGGATAAATACTGCTTTTTTGTGTCCAAGTAACATGATCGTTCCACCCCCAAGTGCCATCAGGCGCGAAGCCCAGATGGCCAGCCAGCGCCGGGGATAGGGGAGTAACCCAATGATGAGGGGCGAATAGGTATAGGCCATAGCGAAGCCCGGCAGGCTTGCTTGGGCTAAAACTACACCCGCGAGCGGTTGGCGCAGGATCAGCAGGAGACCCGCAAAGGGCAACATAAACCAGAAGAACGCCATCCCCCCAATTTCGTTCCAAATAAAATCTCGATAGAAGCGGGCTTGGGCACTCCAATCAGCAATCCAGTTGGGCATCAGCAATAGGCTAAGGAGCAGCACCGCCACCCCTAGCACCACTGTCGGCAATACACCCACCAGTCGCCCGCGCCGCAAGGCGAGCCAGCCGAGCCATCCGACAATCAAGATGACGCTATGGGGCTTGAGGGCAAGGGCCACCACTAGACACGGGGCGAGCCAGCCCCAACGCCGCTGCTCGATAAGCCACACGCCCAGCATGAGCATCCCACTCGCAAGTAGGATTGGGTTGTTGACCAAGGCCGCACTGAAAAGCGGGAGATAGACGAGCGCATAGAAGAGGTTGATCTGATAGAGATGGAGCGCAAGGACCACTGCACCAAGCCCCAAAAAAGCGAGCAGGTACTCACCGAAGGGGCTAGGTAGCAGCGAAAGCGGGAGCGCAACCACAATGGCTGTGCCGGGATAGACCAGCCCAACGAGGGCACACTGATCGCAGCGCGTGCGGCCGGGCGCGTCGAAGCGAGCTTTGATCGCATCCTGTCCGGCTTCAGAGAAGGGCTGAATGCCGGCCTGCAACAGCCGTCCGGCTTCAACGATGGGCATGCCGTCGCGTCCAGCATCACCAAAGGTAATGAGTACCGTCAATGCACAGAGTAACAGCCAGATCAGGATAGCTTTCCACGTGGCGGGCGTTAGCACAGGCAATTGGACTCCTCCCTATCTGCCAACTATGGCGGGATGCGCTAGGCGGGCAAGGGCTGCGGCTGCATCTGGCGCAAGAACTGAAACGGGCTACGCAGCAGACGTAGCCAGCCGCGCCCGCGTTTGAAGCGATGGCGGAAATCAAGGGCGGCATCGTGTGTGCCCGGATCGTCGCCCTGCTGCTCACGGAGATACCAGCGATGATCCATAATCCAGCGATACAGATCAGCTTCGGTGCGCTTGGGGAAATCGGCCAGCAGATTCTGCTCACGAATTTCCTGCACCATTGGCATGTAGATCGTATCGTACCAATCGCAGATGGCTTCTGCGTTCTCGATAGGGCGATTCTGCTCCAGCCCCATGAAGTAGCGGTGGGTATTGATATGCCCCATGAGCGCGAGGTAGCCGCCTAATTCGCTGAACTCGATCTGTTGATCGGGGCGCAGGCGGGCTAGCTCGGTCCATTCGAGGAAGTCGCTGTACTCCGCTTTGAGGAGCAGATCGTGCAGCGTCATATTTGGGGTGAGCGGGACATCTACATCAAGCTGCGTCACCAGCGCATCCACATACGCTTGCCCAAGCAGGCGAGCAACCGAGATGCGGTGGTTGCCATCCTTCACAAAATAGATTTCGTCTATCTGGTAGAGTTCCACAGGCGGCAGGGGGACTTCGCTAAGATGGGCCCGATTGATGCTCAGCCAACGCTCCTTTAGCCCCATATGGCGTGGCAAGAACTGCCGGTTGAAGTCGTGGTAACGCCCTTCACTGCCAGCAATCTGCTGCATAGGGACAGTCTGCAAGCCGCGATAGTGTTGCCCCACAATGCGGATGCGTGAGCGTACTTCAGCGAGCGGCAAGAGATCATCGGAGGTTCCACGCACCCACGCCAAGAGTCGTGCAAAGAATGCGAGCCGACGGGCCCGCCGAAATTGTGCTTGAGCGTCATGTTCAACGAGTGACATATCTGGTTCCTTTCTGCCGTGCAATCAGCCGGGTTAGTCAGGACGGGAATGCCACCACAGCATCGGGTGGTGCTAGGTCGCTAGCGATACAGCGCACAGCAATGTCTCGCGCCGGAAGTGGCAACAATGCCCAACCACCGTGCTGATCACGCCCACCGTAGCGTAGCATAGACACGGAAGAACTTCAAGGGTTGATCCTACGCCGTAGAGTTACGGAACAGTTACTCCGCAGATCGCTGGTTCGCGGGGTCGTGCGGGTCTACAAGCATGTAGCCCGTGCCACGAATATTAATCACGTAATCACTGCCGATCTTGTTGCGGAGATTGCGGACGTGTTGTTTCAAGAGCATGCGGGCCTCGCTCTCATCCATCTCTTGGTGGTGGGTGTGGCGAGCAATCTCGCGGTAGGTCAGCACGCGCCCTTGAGCGAGGGCAAGGCAGTGCAGTAGCTCGTACTCGATCTGCGTTACCCGTAGCGGCTCATCATTGAGGAGTACACGATGGCGATAGACATCTAGCGTGAGGTTGCCCACCCGCAGATAACGCTGGGCTTCGGTTGCAGCTGGATCGTTCGCGGGGGGTGAGATCACTTGCCCGGCTGGACTAGCCGTGAGGTTAGTGAGGACAGGCGTAATCGCGGGGGTTTCTTGATCGCGGGCCCGGCTTGCAATGTCAAGGATTGCTTGTAGCGCACCAGCTTGGCGTTGCTGCTCACGGTGGTGCTGCACCGCACGCGCCACACACTCAATGAGTTGGTGCGGTGGGCAGGGCTTCATCAGGTAATCGTAGGCTCCGCGCCGCAGGGCGGCAATGGCGGTTTCCATCGAGCCGTAGCCGGTGAGCAGGATTACTTCGGGTAGATAGGGCATCTGGCGTGCGCTCTCAAGCACCTGCAAGCCGTCTACCACACGCATGCGAATGTCGGTTACTACAATATCAAAGACGTGGTTTTGGAGTAGGCGCAGAGCAGTTTCACCATCGGCTGCGTCATGCACCGTGTAGCCTGCCCGCTGCAGAATATCTTTGGTGACAATGCGTGCCGCAGGATCATCTTCAACGAGCAGAATCGTTGCTGCAAGCGTGTTTCCCATTGTCTTTCCCCATCCAAAACTTATCCATGTTGGCACTTACTCAGTGTGTATAGTATACACTATTCTATCCCAGTTTCAGGCTTGTTGATCCCTGTAGCGATTGGTACGGTGCGTTGTGGGTATTGCCTAGCTGCCGCCGCTGCTCAGTGGGCAAGGCACCGCTTGCATCCCCTCCTATGTTCTGCTATAATCCAAGATTAGTGCTGTTCAACAGCAAGACGTATCCTGCTTACAATGACATGCGCCCCAATCTGGGGCGTATCGCTTGGGAGAACAACAGACTGTGGCAAATACCCGCTCGGCACGCAAACGGATTCGGACGAACGAAAAGAAGCGGCAGCGCAATGTGATGTATCGCTCACGCGCCAAGACGATGGTGAAGAAGGCAGAGATGAGCATTTATAGTGGCAAACCGGATGAAGCCGCCGTGCGCGAGGCGATGCGAACCCTCGACAAGGCGGTGAACAAGGGCATTCTGCACCGCAACAATGCTGCCCGCCGCAAGTCGCGCCTTGCGAAGAAGTTGCGCCTCGCACAGCAGGCTGCGGCGCAGGCCTAAGCGCATATCGTATCGCCTATCGCACGCAGGATCGCGGGCACGTCCCGCTGATCCCTCACTTGCCTACCCCGCATATCTCTAGCACCAACAGCTCTAGCCCTACCTCGGCCTGCGCCCGCCCCGTTTTGGTGGCGTGGTCAAGCTGCACCAGTTGATCGTGCAGGCGCACCAGTTCAGCTGGGGTAAAGCCGCGTATCTGCTCCACGGCCTTCTTGACTACAAAGGGCTGCAAGCGTAGCTCGCTGGCCATTTGATCGGGGCGCATGCGCTGCTGTTGGAGTTCGCTCACCAGCAGCAGGATGCGTACCTGCCGCATCAGCATAAACAGGATGTAGGGGGCAGCTTGCCCCTCTTGAAGCAATGCCCGCAAGCCGCGCAGGGCCGCATCGGTGCGCCGTAGGCTCAGGTTATCTAGAAAGGTGAAGAGGCTCTGCTCGTGCGCGTCGGCAACGGTTGCCATAATCATCGCGGCTGTGATCTGCCCGCCGCGTCCAGTGTAGGTGGCAAGGCGGGTGATTTCGGTGGCAAGAGTGCGGCTATCGTTGCCCGCCAGTTCGATCAACTGCTGTGCGGCATTGGGGGCAAAGCTAGCCTGCTGGGCGTGGGCATAGGCCTGCACCCAACGGAGCAACTCTGCGCCCTGACGGGGCTGGCACTCAATTACTTCGGCATGCTTGCGGAGGTAGGTGTACACCGCATTGCGCTTATCTATCTCGCCCGGCTCAACAAAAATCAGATCGCACGCGGCAGGTACACGCCCCAGATAATCTTTCAGGGTATCACGCTCTTTGCCCGCTTTGCTGTGCTTCAGGGCTTCGTCTACAATCACGATACGCCGATCTGCCAGAAACGGCATCGCCTCGCATGCTCGCGCCAACTCATCGAGCTTGAGCTTGCGGCCATCGAGGCGCACCCGATTCAGATCACGCAGATCATCCGGAAGCACCGCTTGTAGGTGGGCAAGCCGTTGCGTGATCTCAAATTCATCTGTACCCGTCAAGAGATATAACATGGTATTCATGATAGCATGAACGGGCATGGTTGTGTAAGCAATGCCACAGTAGCCCGCCCACCTCGCCCCGATAATAGGCAGCAGGAGGGGTAAGGGCTTGATGTTTGGGACACAATGTAATGACTGCTAGACACATGGAGCTAGTATGAACAATGATATGCAATCGGTTACGCCGGTACCTGCCGCACCCACCTTTTGGCAGAAGCACGGGCAGAAGCTCGCCGTGCTCACATTTTGGCTGATCCTGATTGGCGCGGTGGTCGCCTATGCGAGCAGCAATAATCTGACCCCGCTGCAAGCCGTGCAGCAATTGGTAGATGCCCTACGTTCGCCGTTTGGTGGGCTGCTGTACATCCTGCTCTACACCCTGCGCCCGCTGATCTTCTTTCCCGCCACCCTGCTCACGATTGCGGGCGGCTCAATCTTCGGCGTGTGGTGGGGCATCATCCTCACCGTGATTGGCAGCAACCTCTCGGCCACGGTTGCCTATGGGCTAGGGCGGTGGTTTGGCGGTGATCTGTTCCAAGCCGACCCGAACAGCACGGCATCAGGCTTTGTGGCGACATGGGCGGAGCGCATGCGGGCGAATGCCTTCGACACGGTGTTGATCATGCGCTTCCTGTTCCTGCCCTACGATCTGGTCAACTATTTGGCCGGCTTTCTCCGGATCGGCTATCCCGGGTTTATCCTCGCTACGATCATCGGCTCATTGCCGGGGACCGTATCCATCGTGCTGTTTGGAGCTTCGATCCAGATCGAGCGGCTCGAAGAGGGCGTATCGCCCAGCCTTGATCCACTCACGTTCGGGATTTCGGTCGTGCTGTTTGTGGCGAGCCTTGCCTTCTCGCGCTGGCTGAAACAGCGCGAAACGGCCAAGCGGGCGGGCTAGGTGGCTGAGGGGAGAGCGGAAGGGTATATCTGCCCCACGATCTGGCATAGTGATAAGGAGTATATATTCTGATGAGCTTTGAACTACATCCACTCGATCCATACAATCAGCAATTGCTGCGCCACGCCCATCCAGCCACCTATACCAACCCTACGCCGCAGCCGCGCTACAATCTGGTGGTGATTGGGGCGGGCACGGGCGGGCTAGTGACGGCGGCGGCAACGGCGGTGTTAGGGGGCAAGGTGGCCTTGATCGAGCGGGGCTTGATGGGCGGCGATTGCCTGAATGTTGGCTGTGTGCCCTCGAAAACGCTGATCCGCTCGGCCCACTTGCTGGCCGAGCTGCGCCGTGCGGCCCAGTTTGGCATCCATGTGCCGGAGGGGAGCCACGCTGATTTTGCCGCTGTGATGCAGCGCGTGCGCCAAGTGCGAGCCGAGATTAGCTACGTTGACTCCGTCGAACGCTTTACCCAGCTCGGTGCGGATGTGTTTCTGGGCAGTGCCCGCTTCACCGGAGCCGATACCGTAGCCGTGAATGGGCAGACGTTACGCTTTGCCAAAGCTGTGATTGCGACTGGCGCACGCCCCAGCATCCCACCGATTGCGGGCTTGGCTGAAGCGGGCTACCTGACGAATGAGACGGTGTTCAACCTGACTGAACTGCCGCCCCGCCTCGCCGTGATTGGCGGTGGGCCAATTGGGGTGGAGCTAGCACAGGCCTTCCAACGCTTGGGCAGCAAGGTGGTGCTGTTTCACACGACCGCCCACATCCTGCCCCGCGAAGATGCCGATGCCGCCGCACTGGTGCAAGCCAGCTTGCTGCACGATGGCGTGTGCCTTCTGCTCAACGCACGGGTGGTGGAAGTGACCACGCGGATGGGTGAGACGCTGATCCACTACGAACGCGCCAATGGGCACGGGCACACCGCCGTAGATGCGATTCTGGTGGCGACGGGGCGCACACCGAATACGGCTGGGCTGAACCTCGAAGCCGTTGGCGTGGCGTATGATCAGCGCACGGGGGTGCAGGTAGATGACCACCTCGCCACCACCAATCCGCGCATCTATGCGGTGGGCGATGTGGCGTTGCCCTACAAATTCACGCACGTTGCCGATGCCGCCGCCCGCATCGTGGTACGCAATGCCCTGTTCGGCGGCAAAGATCGGCTCAGTGATCTGGTGGTTCCGTGGGTCACCTACACCGATCCAGAGATCGCCCATGTCGAGCGATATGCCGCCTCAGCCGCACAGCGCGGTATCGCCGTGGAGACGGTGACATTCGATCTGCGTGAGAATGACCGCGCCCGGGCCGAAGGCGATGGTGGCTTTGTACGGGTGCATCTCCGCAGGGGCACGGATGAGATCATCGGTGCGACGATTGTGGCTCGCAATGCAGGCGATATGATTAGCGAGATCACGCTAGCTATGGTCCACAAGCTCGGCTTGGGCAAGATCACGAGTGTAATTCATCCCTACCCCACTCAAGCCGATGCGATCCGCAAGGTAGCTGATCGGCATCGCCGCACCAAGCTCACCAAGCCGGTGCAGTGGGCGTTGCGGACATGGCTGGCATGGGGGCGGTGACGGCGGGCTAATCCGCGCTGGGGACAGTTGTCCACGCAAATCATAAAATCGTGTATACTAACTACAGCACACAGGACTACTCAGGCGTAGCGCGTATACACTAATTTTAATGTTTTCCATATACTAACCGATACCCTATGCAGAAGTGCGCGGATGAGCCTGCTAACACTTGACATTCACACCGTTCTGTTTTTCGTAGCAGCATCGTATGTTCTGCACGTCATGATCATGTTTGGCTTCTACCGGATTGCCACGAAGTATGCTGGGGTGCGGCATTGGCTATTGGGGAGCCTGTGCATTGCGATAGGTTTCTTGTTGATCCTGATGCGGGACACCTCACCGCTTTGGCTCTCGGTGATTGTCGCCAATCTGGCGATTCTGGGTGGGGTGATGTTGATTGTGCGCGGTATCGAACAGTTTCTCGATGCACCGCACCCTCTTCCCAAACGTTGGAATGACCTGCTCTTAGGGCTAGTCCTGATCATCTTCCTGTACTTCACCTACGTCGAGAATATCATCGTGGTTCGCTCCTTCACGATCCAATTTGCGGTTGGGCTTGTGGTTGCGTATGGTGCGTGGCAGCTGTGGTCTGCGGCCCCCGCCGATCTGTTTCCGGCGGCAGCATTTACCGCTATCGCCCTTGTTATTGAGAGTATCGGCAACGTGATCCACGCCTTTACCGTGTTGCTGATTTTTCCCAACTATGACCTGTTTCTATCCGATGTGCGCCAGCAGATCGCTCTCATGCGGCCCTTCTTTACGGGGATGCTGTGGACGGCAGGGGTTGCAATTCTGATTATGCAGCGCACCATGCGCGATGCCCGCCGTGCCCATGCATTGGAGCAGCAAGCCCAACTCGCGGCAACTCTGGCTGTGGCCTACGATGATACGATTACCGGCTGGGCCCAAGCTCTCGATCTGCGCGATAAAGAAACTGCCGGACACTGCCAACGGGTGACTGCGATGACGGTTGCGCTGGCGCGTGCGCTGGGCGTACCCGAAGCCGAATTGGTGGCGATCCGGCGGGGGGCCTTGCTGCACGATATTGGCAAGCTCGGTGTGCCTGATGCGATCCTGCTCAAGCCCGGTGCGCTCACCGAACAGGAGTGGCAGGTAATGCGCCAGCATCCGGTGTATGCTTACGCATGGCTGTCCCAGATTGACTTTTTGCAACCTGCGCTCGATATTCCCTATTGCCATCACGAACGCTGGGATGGCAGCGGCTACCCGCGTGGCTTGCGGGGCACGGATATTCCGCTTGCGGCGCGGATTTTTGCGGTGGTGGATATGTGGGATGCCATGACCAGTGATCGCCCCTATCGCCGTGCATTACCACGAGAGGAAGCCCGCCGCCGTCTCTGTGAGGCAGCGGGCACGCAGCTCGATCCGCAGATTGTGCCTGTATTCCTCGCGTTGGAACTGACTCTGCATGCTGCTATGCAGCAGGAACTCGCCGAACACCCTCCGCTTGCCGAACCCGAACCATTGCGCGAAGTTGGCCCAATCGGCCCTAGCTCCACCCCAATCGCCACAATCCAATCCTGAGCGGGCTAGGTGGGCTGGATCAGGTCTGCATAGCGGGTGAGCTGTTCAATCGGGATCATAATCCGATTGGCCCGCTGCGCCCCATTCAGATCGCCTGCCGTTGTCGAAGGGAGCAGGTGGCGTTCGTCGTGGGCAACCACAAAGCTCTGATACTGCCGCTCCTGAAAGAAGGCAAACAGATCAGCATCGCGGTAGCCATGCAGGCTGCTGTGGGCAATCTCGGTAATGACAATTGGGCGGGCACGGGCAATGATACCGGCTGCGCCGCGTAGCACCGGTAGCTCAAAGCCTTCCACATCACACTTGAGCAGGCGGGTTTGATACAGGCGCGGGTACTCACGGGCGAGGTCATCTAGGCGGCGCAGCTCAATCGTAAGTGTGCTACCTGTCGGGCTTGGCTCCTGCACCACCCGTCCCGTACACGTAAGCTGACCCTCGTCGGCGGTCTCTACCAGAAATTGGGCTTGTGTCTGTGTATCGGATAGCCCGACCCCAAAGAAGGTGACATTGTGGGCTTGCAGCAGGCGGACCATTTTAGCAGTCACATCGGCGTAGTAGGGGTGCGCTTCAAACGCGAAGACGTGCCCTTGCTTGCCAACACGCCGCGCTAGGGGGATAGTCCAGTTGGCTCCATTGGCTCCTACATCCACTGCGACCTCGCCCGGCTGGAGCAGCTGGTTGATCAGCCCCAATTCGGGTTCGTCGGGCGTGCTGGTGATGTGGAGCCAACAAAACCGGACAGCGTGTAGCCATGTTACGGCCCTATCGCCGAAGGTGGCCCGTAGCCACTGCTTAATGCGTCGTGTGCGGTAGTTTTGGAATTCGAGCTGCATTGCAGGCACTCCCATGAAGCAAGCCAACGAGCGCACCATGCTGCGCTATCTCCCTTGTACACATTATAGCAGAGCCTGCGGCTAGGGTTGACAAACACGCTGCACTCCTTTATGATACATCGTGTCAATAAGTGAGACGCTGTATCATTAGATCAACACAGCAGCGTTATGCTATCGAACTCAAACTAGGATGAGGAGTAACCCCCAATGCAGATTCACCACAACCCAATCAGGATGCTGCTATTGCGCCTTGCCAGTATGCTGGTGCTCATTGTTGCGCTAGGGGCATGCGCTAGCCAGCCTGCGCCTGCCGCGCCTGCCGCGCCTGCCGCACCCGTCACTGACCAGACCAGTGCTGAAGCAGACGATCACGATCATGACCACGCGGGCGAGGCTGCCAAAGCCGATGAGCACGATCATGACCACGCGGGCGAGGCTGCCAAAGCCGATGAGCACGATCATGACCACGCGGGCGAGGCTGCCAAAGCCGATGAGCACAATCATGACCACGCGGGCGGCGCGGCGGAAGAGATTGCCGCCAAGATTGCTATGCTCACGCCGATTGCCGATGGCGCAACGCTGAAGGTGGTTGCCACCACCAACATTGTGGGCGATGTGGTAGCCAATATTGGCGGCGATGCGATTGACCTGACTACGCTGATCCCAGTCGGTGCCGACCCGCATACCTTCGCGGCAACCCCGCGTGACATCGCTGCAATTGCCCAAGCCGATGTCGTGTTTGTGAATGGC
>CALCJV010000114.1 GCA_937967405.1 uncultured Chloroflexales bacterium
AACACCTGTCACCTGACCCCCGTCCCCTGCTCCCCCTTCGTGTTCTTCGTGCCCTTCGCGTCCTTCGTGGTCTGCCTTCCCTGACCCCTAGCACCTAGCACCTAGCACCTGACACCTGCTCCCCCTTCGCGTTCTTCGTGCCCTTCGCGTCCTTCGTGGTCTGTCTTCCCTGACCCCCTGACCCCTGACCCCTAGCACCTGACCCCTAGCACCTATCACCTAGCCCCTTCCCACCGGCCGCGCTTGACGCATCCCCTATTCTCGGTACAATGCAGAACAGATAGCATGCCAACGTCCCGATGGGGCGCGTGTGTTTGTGCAACGCAAAGGATGTAGCCCAATGAGCGACCCGATGAGTCCTGAGGCCCAGCCAGATGTGATCGAGCCATTGCCGCCCACCTCCGCCAAGCAAAGAGGCGGCTGTGGTGCATTCGTGGGGCGGCTGTTTACTGCGCTCCTCGTAGTGCTGCTGCTCGTGCCGCTCAGTGTGGCTGGTGGGGCTGCCCTTGCCTACTACTTCGGCTTTACCCAGCAGCTGCCCGTAGATGTGCAACGCACCCAGCAGGAACTCGCCACCGTGCAAGCCGCCCAAGCCGTGCAACAGACCCAGCTGGCCGAACTGAACCGCAACCAGAGCAGCAATAGCGAGTTGCTCGGTGCGGCCCAGAGCGAAGTCGCCACGCTGCAAGCCGATGTGCAAGCCATGCAAGAGCTGGCTGATGAACTCCGCGCCGGAGCCAAAACCGTCGCTACCTTGCAGGCACAGGTTGAGGCAGGGATTATCACCATCTCGGTGTTTGCCACAGCCCAAGCCGAACGGGCCGCCCAAGTGGATGAACTTGCCCGCCGCACCGAGCGGGTGAACCGCTTTATAGATCGGCTGAGTGATATTACCGATGAAACTGTGCTAGATTTGCAAGGCATGCGCCGCCCTGCCGCCCCTGCCGCACCGGATGCAACATCCACCCCAATGGGCCCGGCAACGCCCATCGCCACGGCAACCATTACCCCAACGCCTAACTCAACGCGCACACCGACGGCAACGGCAACAGAAGTGAACACCAATTAGATACTGCTCTGGAAAGGTTTGCACGGGATGAAAGTACCCCTAAGTTGGCTGCGCGAATTTGTTGAGATTACGCTCACCCCCCCCGAACTGGCGCACCTGCTCACTATGGCTGGGCTAGAAGTCACTGAGTTGACCTACATCGGCATCGAGGGCGCAGCGTTGGTATGGGATCGGGAGAAGATTGTCATTGCCAGCATCCTCGAAGTCAAGCCCCACCCCAATGCAGATCGGCTGGTGCTAGCCGAAGTAGATTACGGCTACGGCGAAACCCGCCTGCATACCGTCGTGACTGGTGCGCCCAACCTATTCCCCTACCGCGATCAGGGGCGGCTGGCCCAGCCGCTCAAGGGCGTGCTGGCCCACGAGGGCGTGCGCCTGTATGACGGGCACAAAGCGGGCAACGTGATCACGACCCTAAAGGGGCGGCCCGTGCGTGGCATCATGAGTAATGCCATGCTGTGTAGTGAGAAGGAGTTGGGCATCAGCGAGGAACACGAGGGCATCATCCTGCTAGAGCCGGATGCACCGCAGGGCCTGCCCGCCGCCGATCTGCTCGGCGATGTGATCTTTACAATTGACCTCACCCCCAACCTTGCGCGATGTCTTTCGGTGATTGGGATTGCGCGTGAGATCGCCGGATTGACTGATGTGCCGCTCCGCCTCCCTGACCCGCAGGTCGTAATGGAGGGTACGCCAATTGCGGGACGGGCTAACGTCACGCTACAGGAGCCGGAGCTGTGCCCGCGCTTCACACTCAGCTTGATCGAAGGGGTGACGGTGGGGCCTTCGCCACAGTGGCTGCAACGCCGCCTACGGGCGATTGGCATGCGCCCGATCAACGTAATCGTAGATATTTCCAACTACGTGATGTTCGAGTGGGGCCAGCCGACCCACGCCTTCGATGCCGATCAGGTTGCAGATCAGCATATTATTGTGCGCCTCGCTGAGGCAGGTGAAACAGTCGTCACCCTTGATGACAAAGAGCGTGACTTGACCCCCTACCACGCGCACAAGCCGGGGCCCCTCTTGATTGCTGATAGCAACGGCCCGCTCGGCTTGGCCGGCATTATGGGCGGGGCAAGCAGCGAAGTCCGCGAGACGACCACACGCATTCTGTTTGAGGCCGCGACGTGGGAACCCGCCCAGATTCGGCGCACCGCGCAGCACTTCAAGCTGCCGAGCGAAGCCTCGCGTCGCTTCGAACGCGGCGTGGATATTGAGCTGCCCTTGATTGCCCAACGGCGGTGTCTGGAGCTGATGCGAAACCTTGCGGGAGGCACAGTGGCGCAGGGCATCATAGATGTATACCCCGTGCCGCGCCGCCCGTTTGTCCTTGATCTGCCGCCGGGCGAAGTGCGGCGGCTCCTTGGCATCCAGCTCTCAGCCCACCAGATCGCCGATTACCTTGCGCGGCTCGGCTACCACACTGAGGTGATCGGAGCAATGGGCATTGGCGATGTCGCTGGCATCTACGGCGGTGCGCTCGATCCGCTCACGGTGCGCGTGGCTGTGCCGTCGTTCCGACTCGACGTACACGGGCTAGCCGACTTGTGCGAGGATATTGCCCGCGTGCATGGCTATGAACAGATTCCACCCACCATGATGCGCGACACGCTGCCCTATCCGCAAGCCCATACGGCACTCGATCTCACTCAGCGGCTCCGCGATGTACTCACCGGCGCGGGGCTGAGTGAGGTGATTACCTATGCTCTGCTCGATATGGCAGCAGTAGCGCGGGTCAATCCGGCAGATGCGGTCGCCACCACCCACATGCGCCTTGCCAATGCCATGTCGCCCGAACGCGAATACCTGCGCCGCAGCCTCTTGCCAACCTTGCTCGATGCGCTTGCCCTGAATATGCAGGCCCGGGATCGCACCCTCATCTTCGAGATCGGGCGCGTCTTTCTTCCACGTCCTGTTGCCAATCCTGATGATGCCGCAAGCTGGCTGCCAGATGAACCGCAACGGCTAGGGCTAGCACTGGCCGGCAGCCGTACACCGCTCCGCTGGCACGAGGCCAATTCCGCCGAACTTGATTTCTTTGATTTGAAGGGTGTGATCGAGGTGCTGCTGGCGAGCATCGGCTTGGCGACACGGGTGCGCTACATCCCGCTCACCACCGACCCGCGCTTGCATCCGGGCCGCGCCGCGCAGCTGGTGCTCGCCGATGCGCCCGATGCGCCCCCACTTGGTATATTGGGCGAGCTGCACCCCGATGTGATCGAGCGGTGTAACATTCAGGCAACCCGTGCCGCTGTTGCTGAGCTGGAACTGGATGCCCTACTGCGCCTTACCGCGCCCCAGCACTATCGCCCCATCTCGCGCTATCCCGCGAGTCTCCAAGACCTTGCGGTGATTGTAGATGCGGCTACGCCCGCCGCCCAAGTGACCGCGCTGATCCGACGCGGTGCAGGCGATCTGCTCGAACGCCTGACCCTCTTCGATGTCTACACAGGCCCTCAGATCGGTGCGGGTAAACGTAGCCTCGCCTATCGCCTCAGCTTCCGCTCCCACGAACGCACCTTGACCGACGAAGCCCTTGCCAACGTGCGCGGCAAAATTGTACGCCTGCTGGAAACCGAACTCGGTGCAGGTATTCGGGAGTAGCGCGTTGGTGACTCGTGGTATACTGAGATGGGTAGCGTACCAATCGCAGCCTACCCCTAATTTCCCACAAACGCAAGGAATACGCCTGTGAGTCCCGAACGATTGAATAAAGCCCTCGCCGCCGCTGGGTTAGCCTCGCGCCGCGACTGTGATGAGATGATTGCCGCCGGACGGATTAGCGTCAATGGACGCATTGTGCGTGAGCTAGGTAGCCGTGTTGATCTCGATACCGACACCGTGCTAGTGGATGGGCAGCCCCTGCAACGAGTAGATCAGCGGGTGTACATTATGCTGCACAAGCCCGTCGGGGTTGTCTCGACTGCGGATGATCCGCAAGGTCGCCCGACAGTGGTAGACATGGTTCCTGATGCGGTGCGCCTATTTCCGGTCGGTCGCCTCGATGCGAATAGCTCTGGCTTGCTGCTCCTTACCAACGATGGTGAACTGGCCCACAACCTGACTCACCCTAGCTTTGAGGTGGAGAAGGAGTACCGCGTCCTGCTCAACGAAGCCCCCGACTCAGAAGCCTTGCGCGAGTGGCGGCGGGGAGTCCTACTGGAGGGCGAACGCACTGCTCCGGCGTGGGTGGATGTGCAGGAGCAAACCGCCGACGGCGTGTGGGTGCGCGTGGTGCTGCGGGAAGGGCGCAAACGCCAAATCCGTGAAGTGGCCAAGCTGCTCGGCTACAGTGTGCTGCGCCTGATTCGGGTGCGCGAAGGCCCTCTGCTGCTCGGTGATCTGGCCGAGGGGGCATGGCGCGAACTTACCCCTGATGAGGTGCATGATCTCCGCACGCACACGCCCACCCCGCCAGAACCTCGCAGTCGCGGTGACCGAATGGCCGCCCGCTCCGATTTGCGGGGGCTTGGGGCAATGGGTGCGGCAGCTGGCGCAGCTGGGATTGCGGCTGCGCGTCAACGCGAGCGCAGTGACCAACAGGATGACCGCCCGCCCCGCCGTGATAGCCGTGACAGCCGCGACAGCCGCAGCGAGACCGGTTTCAACGACCGCCCGCCCCGCCGCGACAGCCGTGACCCCCGCAGCGAGACTGGCTTCAGCGACCGCCCGCCCCGCCGTGATAGCCGTGACAGCCGCAGCGAGACCGGCTTCAACGACCGCCCGCCCCGCCGCGACAGCCGTGACCCCCGCGACAACCGCGATAATCAAGGCTCCAGCGCACGCCCCGCACGTCCAGCGGGTGGGCACGGGGGCAGCGGCAAATCCCCGCGCCGCCCCTCGAATAAGCCCCCACAAGGCGCACGTAGCCCCATCAACCGCACCGGAACACGCCGCCCAAGCAATCGCCCGCCCAATCGCCGCTCGCGTGATGAGTAGACATGTCAAAACCCACAACCAATGGCGGTTGTGGGTTGGGTAGGCTCTGCTGCGATTGTGTCACACAACCGGTTTAGTTACGCCTATTTGCTCCGTGTACCGTGCGTAAATGCTGACAGCGATACCACAAACAGGACCAAGCCGGTCATTATAGCCCCATACTGCATAGCCAAATCTGCGGTCAGCAAGCCTTGATACACCACCGCATCAAATGCCGGAATCATCCACAGCATCCATGCTGATACAATCAAGAACCGCCGCTGCCAGAAGTTCACGCCGCGCACTTCGAGCAGCAGCAGGGTCGTCGCTGCCCAACCAATCAACCCAATGAAAATCCCCGGTGCATTCGATAGTGCTTCCATGTGTTCCTCCTTGATGATACGCCACGTCATTGTGTGTCAATCCATCCGTATAGGCAATATGCTTACTGTATCGTATATTTTTTATTTACGAACAGTGTTTTTCTGTATTCTTCACTTGTAGCTATCGTAACAGATTATGCAGATACAATCAACAAATTTCAGGTTAATTTTTTGTGCGAAATGTACAAAGATTGGCCGCCAAGCGCGGGCAGGCACATGCGCCGCACGGGAATGCAAGTAGCACAGACACACAGCTAGTGCAGCAAGCACCACTCAGGCGACAGCGTGGGGCAACGTGTGGACGTAAGCTAGCGGGGAGCAGGACTAGCGATCAGGGTGCGGATTTTGCTGAGCAGGCTCTCAAAGTTGATCGGCTTGGCTTCAAAGGCATCGCAGCCAATCTCAATCGCCCGTTTGCGCTCATCTTCGAGCACATAGGCCGTTAGGGCAATAATGGGGATGTGCGCCGTATCGGGGCGGGCCCGCAGGCGTTGCGTCGTCTGCCAGCCATTCAGCTTGGGCAAACCCATATCCATCAAGATCACGGCCGGCTGAACGCTCCGCACCACACGCAGGGCTTCGATCCCATCAACGGCAGTCACCACCTCGAAATCAGCCTGCATCAGGTAGGTCATTACCAGCTCACGAATCTCTGGATCGTCCTCAACAACTAGGACACACGGCATCGCTACTGCTCCTTTGTGGCAACCTGATTACGCCAATGCACGAGTGCTTGGGCACTGCGGAGCAGTGCATCACTGTGAAAGCTGCCCTTGCGGAGCACTTGCTCAACCGACGCATTCAGCTGCACTTGTTCTGCCGGACTCAAATCCTTGGCTGTCACCACCAGAATCGGCAGCGTATCACCGCCGGGCAGCGTGCGGATTGCACCAATCAGGGTAATGCCATCCATACTGGGCAGCATCAGATCAATGATAGCAAGCGCGGGGCGTTGCTGTTCGAGCAAGGCGAGTGCAGTTGGGCCATCCTCAGCTTCGCGCACCTGCCAGCCGTCGCGTTCGAGCATGCGCCGGAAGTAGCCGCGCAGATCGGGGTCATCCTCAACCAGCAGCAGGTCGTGGGCGGCTGGAGCACTGTGCAGGATAGCGGCAATCTCGTGGGCCACCCGCTCAATGTCTACTGGTTTGCTGAGGATTCCCGCCGCCCCTAAGATCAAGCCATGCTGGGCATCCGGCGAGATGGTCAGCATCAGCACAGGAATAGTTTGGGTTTCAGGATTCTGCTTCAGCGCATGCAGCACACTCCAGCCATCCAGTTCAGGCAACAGCACATCAAGGATGATCAGATCGGGGAGCAAGGCAGTTGCCAGTTCCAAGCCCTCACGGCCATCGGATGCTGTCTCAAAGTGCAAATTGGGCTGGGTAAGCATGCGCGGCAGCAGATCGAGGATCGCCGGATCGTCATCGATCACGAGCACAATCTGGCTCTCAACATAGTCTGGTTCCAACGGCGATGAAAGCGGCTCGGCCGACATGGCGGTGCTGGACGTGGCAAGGGCAGTTTGATCAAGCGACTCGACGGTGAGAGTGCGCGGCACGGTCAGGGTAAAGATGGAGCCAACACCAACCTCGCTGGTGCAGGTGATTTCGCCGCCGAGCAACTGTGCGAGGCGGCGGCTGAGAGCCAAACCTAGCCCAGTGCCGCCATATTTGCGCGTGGTAGATGAGTCGACCTGCACGAAATCCTGAAACAGCCGGGCCAGATCATCGGGGCGAATGCCGATGCCGGTATCGTGGACGGCAAAGCGCACCAGATCGTTGTCCGTGCCCGCAGCGGGAATTGCCGTCACTTCCAGCGTGATCGTGCCGTTGTGGGTGAATTTGCAGGCATTGCTGAGCAGGTTGAGCAGGACTTGGCGTAGGCGCACCTCATCAGTCTGCAATACGCCAACCGCATCAGCCCCACGCACAACAATCTGATTGCCATTGCGCTCAGCGAGAGGGCGCACGGCATCGGTTACACTGAGGACGAGGAAATCAACGTGCACCTGCTCAACATGGACTTGCATCTGCCCCGCTTCGATCTTCGACAAATCTAGCACATCGTTGATGATCGCCAGTAGATGCGTGCCCGCATTGCGGATATGACTGAGATCGTGCAGGGCTTCGGCGTTGCCCGCATCGCTCAGGGTATATTTGAGCAGATCGGCATAGCCAATGATGGCCGTGAGCGGGGTGCGTAGCTCGTGGCTCATGGTCGAGATGAATTGGCTCTTGGCCCGATTGGCCGCATCGGCTGCCGTCTTTGCCAAGCGTAGCTCTTTCTCCACCTGCTTGCGCTCGGTGATGTTTCGCATAATCACTTGGGTCGCATCGAGTTCGTGATCAGGGAACGGCAGGACAACCAGCTCTAGCTCGATCTGCGTGCCATCGGCGCGAGTGAATAGCTGATCGGTCATCACCGGTCTCCCATCGGCTTTGGCCCTGACGGCCCTGAGCAGCGGGTCAAGCTGCTGCCCAATTAGTGCAGACGGTTCGCTATCAGCCAGCAGCCGCGCCCCAGCTGCATTGATGTAGCGGATCTGCTGCCCATCATGCACCACAATCGCATCCGGCGAAAGCTCAATCAATTGGCGGTAGCGTTGGGCATTGTTGGTAATCTGCAATTGGGCCAGCGCAAGGCGGCTGAGCATCTGATTGATCGCCAGCGCAAGCTGGCTAATTTCGTCGTGCCCACGCACATGCAGTTGTACATCAGGATGTTCGGCATCAATCTGTTGCACTTGGCGGTCAAGGAGGAGTAGGCGCGTCAGCACCACTCGTTCGAGCGTGTACCACACGAGGACACCAAACAATAGCCCAGCCCCCAGCAACACAAATGTGTAGTTGCGGGTGGTGCTTTGCGCGAGCAGGAACACCTCTCGCGGCAGTTCCAGCGTGAGCAACAGCCCGCGCCGATCTAGCAGATCGGGCAGGATCGTTGCCCCTGCAATAGTTTGGTCATTCAAGGCATGCGTAACAATCGGCAGGTGCTGGGAGTTTGGGGCGGTAGCGTGTGCCGCAGCGATGGCCGTGCTAAGCTGTGCGCTCAACGGCTCCAGCGCGGGCGTATCGAGGCGCGTCAGCGTAAACGGCAGGCGTGTAATCTCGGCCAGCCGCGCCACTTCGGTCTCATCCAGTGCCCGCCCCATCACGAGTGTGCCAGCTGGCTCGCCCTGCTGAAGGCTGGGCAGAATCGGGTGCGCGGCAATCAGCATCGGCAGCTCATCCAGCAGCACCACGCCGGATAGCCCCTCATCCGCATGATCGTGCTGAAGCAAGCGAGCGTAGTCGCCGGTAAAGCTGGTGAGGGCGGCGGGGGGCGCGATTGCGCTTTCGGTTGCGTGATCGTAAGCGACGGCATAAACAACCTCGCCAGCCCGATTGACAAAGCCGACATAAGCCAAGTTATAATCAATCAGGGCCCGCATGTCGCTAAAATGGGTTTCAATGTAGTCTGGGTTGCCATCCTGTACAAAGGCATAGCTATCATCCCAGATGGCATAGTCGCGGGTCACGCGCAACAGGCTACTGCGGCTATTGTCGAGCGCATTGACCACCTGCTCCACCCGCACAGTGACTGCTTGCTGCTCAACTTGCGCGAAGCCTTGTGCAATGATCGCATTGCTGAACAGCAGCAATACCGCCACAAGGAGCAGCAACAGCACGATGATAAAGAGCAGAATGCGGGTACGCAACGAGAAGAATTGGTTCGATGGCAGCATTGGGCATACTCAGCTTTCTGGGCCTATTGTACCTTGCCAATATAGTATTTGCAGCCAGCCAATGACGTGTACACTATACCTTATTAGCAAGCGATGTGCAAACCTCATGCAGCGCATTCTGCATAGACAGACGTGCCCGTGTTGAACTACAGATAAAATGGCACAGGGCGATGTTACACCATTGCCTAGCAGCGCGGGCAGGAGGTGCGATCCGGTGCAGCACGGGTTGCGACGAGGAGCATAGCAACACCACGGGCCGCCCATCGGGGAGGTGCCGAACGCAG
>CALCJV010000115.1 GCA_937967405.1 uncultured Chloroflexales bacterium
GGGGCAGATCATCGGGATGCACCAGTTGATACCACTCCTCAACCGTTTGGGCAAACGTGGTGGTTTCGTAGCCAAGCATGGCCGCATAGCTGGTGTTGTAAGTGGTGCGATTATTGGGGATGTCCACATCCCATACGCCATAGCCGGTTGCTTCCAGCACAAGGATGGCTTGGTCGGTTTCAGCTTGACGCTGCTGTTCGGCTTGTTTCTGTTGGGTGATGTTGTGGAATACGACAGCAACGTGTTCATCTGACAGGGCAAAGGCGTTGATGGCAAAGGCACTCTCAGGCACATGCTCATCGCCATAGACCAGCTCCGTCTTAAAGGGTTGGCCCGTTCGCACGACTTCGGCGTAGGCTTGGGGTAGCCCGTGCTGGCGCAAGTTGGGGAACTGCTCATCTAGCAGGTGTCCGATGATCTGCTGGGGGGCAACGTTGGTTAAGGTTTGTGTGGCAGCATTCGCGGCGAGGATACGGAAGCTATGGTCATCGCGGCGATCTTCGAGGTGAAAGATATACACCCCATCAGAGAGCTGCTCAACTATTTGGGCATAGAAAAACAGCTGCTGCTGTAGCTCAGCAACAGGTGCAGCAGTGAGGTTATTCCCATTTGTATAAGCAGTTGGTTCATCAGATTGAGATGATTTCATCAGTATACTTGTTCCTTTCTTGTCGGCATTGACATAGTGCATATTAAACTGCCCATTCTATCGAGATCGAATGGCACATCAAAATGAGAGCGAAGGATAGCTCTTGCACAGTTTCTGCCCCAAGATCAAAGGCAGAGCTATTGCTTAGATTATGGTTGTCGTATATCTTTATATCTTACCAATGTTTACAAACTGTGTCAATATTCCTTTAGTCCTATGCTTGGCATAGGACTAGTGCACACGCGGGAGTAGGAGGAAATGGGACTAGAGCCAGTGGGCGTATACTGCTCGTACCTGCCGGTACTTATGCTCCCACGTTAGCCCTTGCTGCACCTTGCGCCAGCCGGCTGCGCCCATCGCTCGGGCCCGTTGCGGGTGGGTGATCAAGAAGGTGAGGGCGTGAGCCAGTGCAGCCACATCGCCGAAGTGCACCAGCAAGCCATCGCTGCCGTGCGTAATCACATCCGGTACACCGCCCGCCAATGCACCAATGACGGGCACGCCGTAGCACCACGCCTCAAGGTAGACAATGCCAAAGCTATCGGTGCGCGAGGGCAGGGCAAACACCTGCGCGGCCGCAAGGGCATCGCGGCGGGTCTGGTCATCCACATAGCCGAGCAAGCGTACCCGCTCCTGATCGGCGGGGGCAAGGTGGGCCACCAGATTAGTGAAGTGCTGCATCTGTGCGCCACACTGCACCCACACCGCCGGAATACCCTGCTCCCACAGGCATTGCATGGCGGCGAGGACATGCGGCGTGCCTTTGTCGTAGGCGGCAGTGCCTATCGTCAGCACCACCGGCGCGGCGGCGGCGATCTGGTGCTGCTGGCGGAAGCGGTGCGCGTCGCCGCCGGTAAGCTCGCTAGGGGTTACGCCTACGCCAATTGTGTGCAGTAGGTGATCGGGGATGCCCTGCTGCTGCAAGAATGCGCGTTCACGCGGGGTCTGGACAATCACCGCCGCACTGCGACGCAGCAGATCAAGCTGGTGCGGCATGCTGTAGTAGCGGCGCACGGTGTCGTTATCTGGCTCACCCAGATGCACAAACGGCGTGCAGATATGGGGGATGCCGCGCCGTGCAGCCCATGCGATCAAGGGGATGAGCATAAAATCGAGCGTGATATTGGTGGTGTGAAGCAGAGCTACATCGTGTAGGGCGGGGTGCTGATCGAGGTAGGGCTGGAGCTGGGGCAGGCGCGGGGTGAGGGTGGCCATGCGGCGCAGCCCAGCCAGCTTGATCGCGTGGGGCTGGGGCAGGCGGCTATACTCCAGCATCAGGCGGCGCAGCACGGGATAGGCCAGTGCGGGCGTGGGTGCGGGCGGGCGTTGCACCGCAAACCGTTGCACCTGTACGCCGTTGTGGGCATCGTGCAGTTGGGCAAAGCAGCGTTTGCCTGCGGCCCAAAAATGCTCCAGATCGAAGGCATCGGTGCTTAGCACCGTGACGCGGTGCTGCTCTTGCACGAGCCGCTCGCCGATCTCGACGAAGTAGCGGGCCGCGCCGCTTGGGGCTGGGTAATAAATTTGGACTGCATGCAGAATATGCATAAGGTAGTATTAGGGATCAGGTGCTAGGTGACAGGTGTCGGGTGTCAGGTGGCGGGTAACAGTGGGGAGCGGTAAAGCAAACTGACGGAAGAAGTAGCGTTTTACCTAGTAGCTGTCACCTGACACCTAATACCTAGTACCTGTCACCTTGCGATCATGCGTCGAGCTGGGCTTGCAACATTACCGCATCGGTGGCGGGCAGCTGGCAGGTGAAGCCCTCGCACACATACGCAGTGGCAGTGCCCTCCACCAACTCGCGCTGCGCCAGCAGCTCCAGCTGCGCGGTTGCGCCGCCGATGGCCGCTGTGCTGGGCGTGCGGCAGACCACCACACTGAATGGGCGATAGGCTTGAAACACCGTTTGCTGCATAGCACTCATATCGGCTTGGTTCGGATCGCCGACCAGCACAATCTCGCGCACGCGGGCAAGGTGGAAGGCTACCGCACTCAGGGCCCGCCCAAAGCCATTCGGAACCCGCTGCATCGGCTCAACCAGCGTTTCAAGAATGCCCACCGCCCGTTGGCGGTAATCGTGATTGCCCGTGATGGTGGCCAGCTTGAGCAGCACATACACCGCCGTTGATGTGCCCGATGGGGTGGCATTGTCGCTCACATCACGCGGGCGGATGATGAGCTGCTCCTGATCGGTAGCGGTATCGTAGAAGCCGCCGAGCGTGTCATCCCAGAATAGGCGCAGCATATCTTCGGTGAGGGCAAGGCTCGCATTGAGCCAGCGTGCATCGCCGTCTACGCCGTGCAGGGTGAGCAAGGCCTCACTGAGGAGAGCGTAATCTTCAAGGAAGGCCGGGATCATCGTGCGCCCATCCTTCCAGCTTCGCATCAAGCGACCATCGGCGCGGCGCAAGTTGGTGAGCAGGAAGTCGGCGTTGCGCTGGGCTGCACGTAGGTAGGCAGGTTTGTCAAAGACGACAGCGGCAAGCGCGTAACCGCGCAGCATCATGGCGTTCCACGCAGTCAGAATCTTTTCGTCGCGGCCCGGCTTCACGCGCTGCTCACGAGCCTGCCACAGCTTGGCCCGCCCGCGCTGCTGCACCTGCTCAAGCCGCTCCAATGGTATGCCCGTGACGCGGGCAATCTCGGCGAGTGGACGGGGCATATTCAGCACAGTCTGCCCCTCGAAGTTGCCGCGAGCGGTGACATCGTATATCTGGCTGAACAGCACCGCATCTTCGCCGAGCAGCTCGCGCACCTCGTTGGCTCGCCACACAAAGAACTTGCCCTCCTCGCCTTCGCTATCGGCATCTTGGGCACTGTAGAAGCCACCTTCAGGACTAGTCATCTCGCGTTCGATGTAGGCTAGGGTCTCTTTGACAATGCGCCGATAGAGCGGGTTGCGCGTGATCTGCCACGCTTGGGTATAGATCGCTGTGAGCAAGCCATTGTCGTAGAGCATCTTCTCGAAGTGCGGCACAAGCCAGCGTTCGTCTACGCTGTAGCGGTGAAAGCCGCCGCCGAGTTGATCGTATATGCCGCCGTGAGCCATCTTGGTCAGGGTCAGTTCGAGCATCCGCAGCACCTCGCTGCTGCCGTTGCGGGCATACAGGTGCAGCAACAGTTCAAGCGTGGTTGGCTGGGGAAATTTGGGTGCGCCGCCAAAGCCACCATGCTCGTAATCGAAGTCGCCGATCAAGGTGAAGAACAGGTTATCAAGCAGTGCCGGTGTTAGTGAGCGTGCGGCGAGCTTGTGCTGATGCTCCTGCTGCAACACACCGAGCAGCTGGGTCGCGTTTTGCTTCAGCTCCTCGCGCCGATTGCGGTAGGCATCGTGAATAGCCAACAGTAGCGATTTGAAACCCGTCGTCCCGTAGCGTTGAGCGGTGGCATCGGGCGGGAAGTAGGTGCCGCCATAGAATGGTGTGCCATCGGCAAATAGAAAGGCCGTGAGCGGCCAACCGCCGCGGCGCGTCATGGCAACCACCGCCGCCATATAGATTGAGTCAATATCGGGGCGTTCTTCGCGGTCTACTTTGATATTGATGAAATGCTCATTCATCACGGCAGCGACATCGGGGTCTTCAAAGCTCTCGTGGGCCATCACGTGACACCAATGGCAGCTCGAATAGCCAATACTGAGCAGAATCGGCTTATCTTCGGCGCGGGCTTTAGCAAAGGCTTCGTCGCCCCACTCATACCAATCTACGGGATTGTGGGCGTGTTGTAGGAGGTAGGGGCTAGTGGCGTGGATCAGGCGGTTGGTGAAGCTTGGGCTAGCATCGGTAGGTTGCACAGAATTGATCCTTACTATGATTAGAGCGGTTAGGCACTCAGACAGGGCTAGCATGTAGTGGGCTGGGACACTCAACGCTATTATACCGCAGATAGGCAAGGGGGGCTGAGGGGAATGCGCTTGACTCTTGCCTGCTACAGCAGCGCACACAGGCGGCGCACGCCCTGCTCTAGTTGCGGGCGAGCAGTCAATGCAGAGAGCATAATGTAGCTATCGGGCGGTTCGCCATAGAAGTAGCCGGGATGGACGAGGACACCTTGCTCTAGCAGACGTATCACGAGGGCTTCTTCATCGCGGGCGTGCGGCACCGGCACAAAGAGGTAGTAGCCGCCATCAGGGGTGGGGATGTGTGGCAGGGCGGGGCACGTTGCGAGGTATGCGCGGGCCCAATCCAGATTTGAACGTACTGTAGCAGCCATATGTTGTACAAAGGGCATGCCTTGTGCAAAGATGGTCGGCAGCATGTGCTGGATCAGGCTACTGCAACTGAGGTAGGTATCGTTGAGCAGTTCCAGTTGAGCGGCATAGGCAGCGCGGGCAGGGGCATTCAGGGCAATCCAGCCGAGTTTCAGATCGGGCAAGGCAAACAGCTTGGAGATGCCATTCAGGGTGAAGATCGGCAGGGTCGGGTGCAGGGCAGCGAGCGGTGGCACGCTGGGCACACCGTAGGGCAGCGTGGCAAAGACCTCATCGCAGATGATCGGCAAGCCGGCCTGCACCAGCACAGGCTGAGTTTGCTGGATGACCATGCCGGTAGGGTTGTGTGGCGAAACGATCAGGATGGCACGGGTGCGGGCATCAATTGCAGCCAACAGGCTCAGCGGGTCCAGTTGCCAGCCGCGCTGCGGATCGAGGGCGTAGCTGCGTAGCTCGATGCGCTGCACGGCGGCGAGATATTCAAAGAGGGGATAGGCGATAGCCGGCACGAGCAGATTATCGCCTGCTTCGCACAGCAGCCCAAACAGCAGGCTGTAGGCTTCGCTGGTGCTCGCCGTGATGAAGATGTCGTCGAGATCGAGGAGCAGTGGTGGGGTGCGGGTGGTGTAGAAGTGGACGATAGCGGCGCGGGCCGCCGGATGGCCACGCGGATCGGGCGTGTAACGGCGGGTGGGCCAGTAGGTGGCGGCGGCAAGGATGTCGGGCGGGAACAGCAAGCCCTGTGTGGTGGGGTTGCTGCTGGTCAGGTCAATGTAGCCAGTGCTTGCCGCGACACGCTGGCGCACGAGTTCGAGCTGGTTGGGCGAGAGGTCGAGATCGTCGAAGAGGGGCATGGGGCGATGTCCCCTACGGTCCAGCGGGGCGGATGCGCCGCAGCAGCGCACTCAGGCGATCATAGTCATCCTTGAGCAGGCGGGCAAGTTCGCGCCCAACCTCAAGCAGGTAGCCCTCGCAATCGCCGCACTGCGCTTGGCGCACGTGGGCAAAGATGCGGATTGCGGCGGCGGTCAGTTCATCGCTGGGCAGGTTTGGTGCAAAGAGGATGCCGCGCAGGAAGTCGAACTGATTGCTAAAGGCGATCTGCTCGGCGATGCTGCACGGGTAGACGCTGTAATGTACGGGCGGCGGGTGGGCGGGCAGGTAGTGGTAGATTTGCCCCGCTTCGCAGAAGCCGACGGTGATGGCCGCAAACTCAGTCTGCAAGACTTCGGCCAGATCGGGATGGGCCGCGTAAATCTGTTCATCGTACAGCTCGCGCCCAGTGTAGGTGCGCCCGCGCACAATCGCTCGCCCACCCGGTTCGCGGCTGCCGGTGCTGATCTGGTAGATCAAGCCATACACACCGATCTGGGGATTGCGGGCTTGGGCCCGCACCATGCTGCCGAAGGGTGGCGTTTCGAGCAGCTCATATGAGCCAGCGATGAACTGGGTCGTTGAGGCTTCGATGATTTCGCCGATCCGCTCTGGCGTGGCGGGCATGGCTAATGGGATTGTGGGGGGCAGTGTTGTCATAGATGAATTCCTTGCCTTACACCGAGTTAGGGTTTACGAGCGTGGTTTGCCAAGCACCTGATCTCCTCCGCACTATTGTACCAGACTTGCGGCGACTTCGGCAACCCGTGCGGCTGTTAAGCCGAATTCGGCGTACAAGCGATCCGCTGGAGCCGATGCCCCGAAATGATCCAGCCCCATTGCTACGCCGTGCGAGCCGACGTAGCGCGACCAGCCGAAGGTTGCGGCGGCTTCAATGCTAACCCGCGCCGTCACTTCCGGGGGCAGGACGCTGTCGCGGTAGTGTTGCTCCTGCTGCTCAAACAGTTCCCACGAGGGCATGCTCACCACCCGTGCCGCAATCCCGCGCTGGTGCAACTGGGCGGCGGCATCCAGTGCCAGCTCCACCTCTGAGCCGGTGGCCAGCAGCAGGACATCCGGCAATGCTCCGGCCCGCTCATAGCTCGTTAGGATGTATGCACCGCGTCGGACTCCATCCACAGCGGCAAATTCGCCGGCTGATGGCGTAGTGTGGCGGGGTAGCAATACGCGCACATTCTGGCGAGTGAGCAGTAGTGCAGTTGGGCCCTGTGTGCGCTCGATAGCAATCCGCCATGCCTGTGCGGTTTCGGTGGCATCGGCGGGGCGCAACACCACCAGATCGGGGATCGCACGCAGCGAGGGAATCTGCTCAATCGGTTGGTGGGTAGGGCCATCTTCGCCCAGCCCGATGCTATCGTGGGTAAAGATATAGATCACCTGCACCTTGCTTAGGGCCGAGAGGCGGATTGTATTCCGCATGTAGTCGCTGAAGATCAGGAATGTACCCCCATAGGGGATGATGCCGCCATGCAAGGCCATGCCCACCATTGCCGCAGCCATGCCATGTTCACGCACGCCGTAGTAAATGTTGCGGTTGGCGTAGGCTCCGGCTTGCAGCGGCGCAGAGCTGGTAATCAGGGTATTGTTTGAGGCGTGCAGATCAGCCGAGCCGCTGATCAGGGCGGGCATCTGCGCGGCAATCGCATTCAGGGCAGAATGTGACGCTACCCGTGTAGCGATGGGCTTGTCACTGGGGTAGCTGGGCAGAATTGCATTCCAATCGGGCATATGCTTGTGCCACTGCTGGTTCCACTGCTGCGCCAGATCGGGGTAGGCGGTGCGATAGTCTACAAACAGCTGGGCCCACGCAGCCTGCTGGGCTTGCCCGCGAACCACCGCCTCGCGCATGTGCGCGGCAACATCGGCGGCGATATGAAATGCTGGCTCAAGCGGAATGCCGAGTGCAGCTTTGGTCAGGCGTACTTCGTCTGCACCGAGCGGTGCGCCGTGCGCTTTGGCACTATCCTGTTTGTTGGGGCTACCGTAACCAATCGAGGTACGGGCGATAATGAGCGCGGGCTGGCTGGTTTGGGCGCGGGCGGCATCCAATGCAGCGGCAACTGCATCCCGATCATGCCCGTCTACGTGCTGGACGTGCCAGCCATACGCTTGGAAGCGCATGCCCACATCTTCGGTAAAGGTGAGGTCGGTGGAGCCGTCAATCGAGATGCGGTTGCTGTCGTAGAGCACGATGAGCTTGTGCAGCTTGAGATGTCCAGCGAGGCTGGCGGCTTCGTGCGCGATGCCTTCCATCATATCGCCGTCGCTAGCGATCACATAGGTGTAGTGATCCACGATGGGGTAGTTCGGGCGATTGAAGACAGCCGCAAGGTGGGCCTCTGCTAGGGCAAAGCCAACCGCATTGGCGAGGCCTTGCCCCAGTGGGCCGGTGGTGGTCTCTACGCCGGGGGTGTGCCCATATTCGGGATGACCGGGTGTTTTGCTGCCCCACTGGCGGAAGTGGCGTAGCTCGCTGAGGGGCAGATCGTAGCCGCTGAGGTGCAGCAGGCTGTAGAGCAGCATGGAGCCATGTCCCGCCGAAAGGATGAACCGATCCCGATTGGGCCATGCGGGATCAGCGGGATTGTGTTTCAGGTAGCGAGTCCACAGCACATAGGCCGCATCAGCCATGCCCATCGGCATGCCGGGGTGACCACTGTTGGCGGCTTGCACGGCATCCATTGCCAAGCCGCGAATCGTATTCACACTGCGCTGCACGAGGTCAGCATTAAGCGGTGGAGCAGTTATCATCGTATCCCTTCTCTGGCTTGCGCCGCTAGCCGTATACCATCGGGGGTATTATACCATCGCGTGCCGTGCCCTACCGTGTGAAATGCCACAGAACAAAGCACCTCCCTAAATTGGGAGGTGCTTGTCCAATGGGTGTGCTGATGGGTTATATCAGCACAGGACGCAACTTACTGGCGGATGTCGATGGGCTGGCGGATGACGATGGGCAGGAATGAGTTCTGGCGGTCGCGCCCGGCTAGGATATGGACACCCGTTTGCGTGACGGTTGCGAATGCTTCGCGTGAGGTTGGGTTGGATGTGCTACCGAGCATCCGCGAGAAGACATCCGGTCGCTGATCCAACTGGAACAGACCAATTGTCGTTGGGACGATGGTGACGGTTTCAGTCGCGTTGCCAGTCGGCTTGATCAGGTCACTTGCTTGATAGGTGGTACTGAGCGTGATCGTGCCGCTAACTGCCTCTAGGAACGCTGTCAGTTCGGTGTTGGTGATCGGCGTGCTATTACCTTCTCGATAGATTTCGACATTGAAGCCGTACATCGTGATCTCGCCGCTGCTGGTCTGAGCTGGCACGCTGGCAACATCCACCTGCGCCAAGAACAGGTTATGCGTCAACGTAGTCGGTGTGGTGGGCGTAGTCGGTTCGGTTGGCGTGATCGGTGCGCTGGGCGTGACTACACCTGTGATTGGCAACCCTCTAATGCTCAGAATCAGATCTGTCGGCCGAGTGATGTTGCCTGACAGGGTGAGGGCGAACGGACGGGGGCCTACGCCCGGAATGTTGACCGTGAGGTTGTTAGTGCCGCTCACCAGCGGGGTGGAAGTGACACCAGTGTTGGGGTCTGTCACGGCTTCGACACTCTTGGTTGCGGTCAATGTGCCACTTGCGGTTGTAGCTGTAGCCGCCACCACAATGGTTTCCGCATCATAACCAGCAGTTAGGGTCGCGGTAACTTGACCAGCAGCATCGGTAGTGCCACCAAGCGGGGACAATACCGCACCTTTGGTCGTTGTGGCCGTGAGGTTCACCGTCGTGCCAGCTACGGGGTTGCCACCTGCCGTCAGGGTCGCGGTAACGATGCCGCTCGTTGGGACTTGCCCAGCCGTCAGGGT
>CALCJV010000116.1 GCA_937967405.1 uncultured Chloroflexales bacterium
CTAGCCGAGCTGCACCCTCCGCAGGCGCAGCGAATTGGTGACGACCAACACTGAACTGAAGGCCATTGCCCCTGCCGCATAGATCGGGCTGAGTTGCCAGCCGAGCAAAGGGTAGAACACCCCCGCCGCCAAAGGAATGCCGATGACGTTGTAGAGAAAAGCCCAGAACAAGTTCCAGCGGATCGTCTGGATGGTGCGCTGGCTCAGGCGGATCGCCTGCGGCACACGCCGCAGATCGCCATGCAGCAGCGTAATATCGGCGGTCTCCATCGCCACATCTGTGCCCGTACCCATTGCCATACCCACATCGGCTTGCGCGAGTGCGGGAGCATCGTTGATCCCATCGCCCACCATCGCCACTACGTGCCCGTCGCCCTGCAAGCGGCGCACCTCAGCGGCCTTGTCCTGCGGCAGCACCTCAGCCCGCACCGCCGTAATGTTGACCTGCGCGGCAATCGCCTGTGCCGTGCGCTGATTGTCGCCGGTCAGCATCACCGGCGTAAGGCCCATCTGCTGCAAGCTCGCAACCGCCGCCGCCGATGTGGGCTTGACCGTATCAGCTACAGCAATTACCCCTATCACCACCCCATCGCTGGCGACGAGCATCGCCGTTTTGCCATCGCCTTGCAGCTGCGCCACCGTATCCACAGCCGCAGCCGGCACGCTGACCTGATGCATTGCCAGCAGGCGGGCACTGCCCACCAACACCTGCTGCCCATCCAGCATCGCCACGATGCCGTGCCCCACCACCGCCTGAAACTGCTGCGCGGCTCGCAGGACCAGCCCGCGCTCACGCGCTGCCTGCACGATAGCCGCCCCAAGCGGGTGTTCGCTGCCCTGCTCAGCACTCGCCGCAAGCCGGAGTAGCTCGTGTTCGGCGGCGGTGGCATCGCCTGTGCCATTGACGAAGGTTAGCACATCAGCCGCCGCAGCGTGCGTAGCACTGGCAACGGGCACGCCTAAGGCAACCACATCCGTGACCACCGGCTTGCCCACTGTGAGGGTGCCGGTTTTATCCAGCACCACCGTCGTAATGTTGCCCGCCCGCTCAAGGCTCTCGGCATTCTTGATCAAGATGCCGTGGACCGCACCCGTGCCCGTGCCCACCATAATCGCCGTCGGAGTGGCCAAGCCGAGCGCACACGGGCAGGCAATCACCAGCACCGCGACAGCAAAGAGCATGGCTTGGGTGAAGCCCACCTGCCCAATCATGAGCCAGCCGAAGAAGGTCAGCACCGCAATCCCAATCACCACTGGCACAAACACACTCGCCACCTGATCCACGAGGCGTTGCACAGGCGCACGGCTCCCTTGCGCCGCCTGCACCATGCGGATGATCTGGGCCAGTGCCGTATCATTGCCGACGCGGGTTGCCCGCATCTGGAAACTGCCGGTGGTGTTCAGCGTGGCTCCTAGCAGGCTATCGCCCGGCTGCTTCACAACAGGCAGGCTCTCCCCCGTAAGCATGCTCTCGTCAATCGCCGATTGGCCACTTATCAGCACGCCATCTACCGGAACCTTCGCACCGGGGCGCACCACCAGCAGATCACCCACCCGCACCTGTGCCACCGGAAGCTCCTGCGCTTGGCCCGCTCGGATCACCCACGCTGTGGCTGGTTGTAGCTCCATCAGGGCGCGAATCGCCGCCCCAGTCTGGCTCTTCGCACGGGCTTCAAGATACTTGCCCACAAGGATCAGCGTGATAATGACCGCCGCCGTCTCAAAGTAGACGTGGCCCGGCAAGCCGCCCAGCATCAGCGCAATGCTGTAGAAGTAGGCGGCGGATGATCCCAGCGCAATCAGCGTATCCATATTGGCGGTGCGATGTTGCAAGGCTTTCCATGCATGCACGTAGAAATCGCGCCCGCAGTAGAATTGCACTGGTGTAGCCAGCAGCAGGAACAGCCAATTGAGCAGATCGGCATTGGCCGGGAGGTGCTGCCCCATGCCTGCGTGCGCGGCAGCATCGCTGATCAGGATCGGCGTGATCAGCCCGAAGTCGCGGGCCATCGAGAGGCCGAAGAGGGGGACACTGAACCCAAGCGCAACAAGCAGCTTGCGCTGCTTCAGGTGCAGCTCGTGCTCGCGTGCGGTCGCTTCCGCATCCGCACCAGAGCCGTCCACTTCAGGGGTAATCACACCGTAGCCGGCCTGCACAATCGCCGCTGCAAGTGCGGCGGCATCGGTAGTGGCGGGGGTGTAGCGGATGGTTGCCCGTTCGCTGGCAAGGTTGACCCTCGCGTCGAGCACACCGGACACCTTCGTAAGGGCTTGCTCCACCCGCCGCGAACAGCTCGCGCAGGTCATGCCCGTCACCGCCAATTCGATCTGGTCGGTAATCACGCCATAGCCGGCCTGCTCAATCGTCTCACGCAGCTGCTCTGACGAGACCTGCGCCGGATCGAACTGCACGGCAGCTTGCTCATTCGCAAGATTGACCTGTGCCGTGGCCACACCCGGCAGCTTGGTAAGGGCTTGCTCCACCCGCCGCGAACAGGTGGCGCAGGTCATGCCCGTAACGCTAAATTGAATGGCTTGCTCAGCCATAATGATTGCTCCCGCTCATCGCTGTGCCAGTGTAGCCTTAGGCTTGCACTGGGGGCTGGTTTCGTTCGTGTTCTGCGTGCCCCTTTGGTTGGGCTTGCCGCGCACCCTGCCACCCGCACCCGCGCACCTACGCCACTAGGTGCGCTTCGTCGCATCAAACACCTGCATCAGCTCGTGCAGCACGCGCTCCCGTTCGGCATCAGCATCACTCCGCAGAGCCGCTGTGACACACGTATTCAGGTGGTCCTCCAGCATCAGGCTATCGAGCCGGTGCAACGCCCGTTGGATGGCCCGCGTCTGCTTAAGAATGTCCATGCAGTAGACATCCTCAGCGACCATGCGCTGCACGCCGCGAATATGCCCCTCGATGGTACGCAGGCGGGCGATGAGTTGTTGTTTGTGTTCACTATCCACAGGAGCTGCTTTCTGTTGGCTTAGCAACATTATCCCTACCCATAGGGGGTGGGTATATCTTGGTTGTATCTATTGTAACCAAGGCACGTGGTGAGTGTCAAGGGCAGGTGAGTTCACCCAACCCCGCCGCGCTGTTGCATGCCTGCCGCCGGATCGAAGATATATGGTACACTGACGCAGGATACGAAACACATGCCCACACGGGGGACGTATGAAACATTTTATCATTGAGGTAACCTACACCATTCCAGCCGAGCAGTTTGGCAGCCTGACGGACGAGCATCGAGCTTTTCTCGATCAGGGCTTGCAACAGGGCATCCTGCTCTGTGCGGGACCGCAACTGCCCCGCACGGGCGGCATAATTGTGGCCCGCGCCGAGTCGCTGGAAGCTCTGCACACCTTCTTTGCCAATGATCCGTATGTGCTGCGCCAAGCCGCCACCTATCGCTATATCGAGTTCAATCCAGTTAAGCGGCAGGCGTGGCTGGAGGATTGGGTCGCGGGAGCTTAACCCGGCAACGAGGCAACCCAACACCAAATGACAGCCGTACCAGAGACCGATCTGCTCACCTTCCAGAGCGAAGTCGAAGCGATCCTGCGCCCCCTGCACATGCGCCGCGAAGCACCCGGCGCAGCGGTGCGAGCGCAAGGCATCCAGTTCGCTTGCCTTGGCCCGATTATCTTCGTTGGGGTTGCATTTTTATTGTTGTTTGGTGTGTTTCCTGTCTTGCAAATGTTCATCAATCAAGGTAGTGGCGTTTTTGCGGTATTCATACTATCGGGTGGATTGTTCCTGCTCGCCCGCTGGCTGGGCAAGCTCAATCAACAGCAGCAACACGGGCGGGTGGAGCAATATATGCACATGCTTGATGAACTGATTCAGCTCGAACCAGATAACCCGATCTGGCAAACCGAACGCATGGCCCTTGCTGCCCAAAGCCGCTTGAGCGTTCCAGAGCAAGAGCGCATCCGTAATCTGTGGGAGCAGACGACTGCCCAGCACGCCGCCGCGCTGCTAGAACGCACTGACGTGCTGGCGTGTATCTGTCCCGTGCTGTTGCATAAAGACGGTGATGTGTTTGCGTCTGCGCGGCGGATTGCGGGTGCACTGCACCGCAGCGTCACCGACGGTCAACTCGCGGCGGTATTGACCCCGATTGTTGTGGCGCATATGGCTTTATTGATTGACCAGCGCGGTATTGCCCAAGTCTGTGCTACGCATATAGAGCACGTAGATTAAGGGATGGTGCGGATGAAAAGGAGAACTAGTGTGAACGGGAAGAATGTACTGGGCTGGGTACTTGGCAGTATCGTAGCGATCCTGTTGGTGGTGGGGGGCGGGGCAACCGCCACCGTGCAAGCAACGGCTAGCCCGCCCGCGCTGGAACTGGCGCGAGTACCATCGGCGGCGATCCATCGGGCGGCCAACGTGTCGCTTGCGGGCGGCAGCCTGCACCTCGCAGACGCAACCCCGCGTAGCCTTGTCGCAGGCGATCTGACCAACACTGGGCGCACCGCATTGATCGCAGGCTATGCTACTCCTACGGGTGGCGCACTCGGCATCTGGCACGCTCGGGCATCCGGCGATTTCATCGCCCCCACCCAACTGCTGCCACTCTCGACTGTGCCCGATTTCTTGACGCTTGCCGATGTAAACCACGACGGCTGGCTGGATTTGGTACTGGCAACCCAGCACCACCCCGAACTGCACTGGCTACCCGGCTCGGCAGCAGGCTTCGGGGCCACCCACGTTGTCCCCCTAGCGGCTGGCGTAACTGCCCTGTATAGTGCTGATTGGCAAAAGCCAGACGGCAACCGGGATCTGTTTGTGGGCATCGCCGATACTGCTGGGCAGCACGCCGAACTGCTGCTCTTTGCCCATCCGCAGCGAGCCTTCGCCACACCGCCGCATACGCTTGCGCTGCCCGCGCCAGTGGTGGCATTCGCGGCCGGTGCATTTACTGCCCCGCAGCACACCGATCTGGCGATTGCCGCTGGGCGCGAATTGTTGCTGCTCCGTGCGCTCGATGCCCCTCTGCAACGGCTCTACCTGCACACCACGCCAACCGCGCTCGCGGTGGGGAGCTTTCTCAGCGCGGGCGGCTATGATCTGGCGATTGCTGGCAGTGACCAAACCTTGCGCCTGCTTGATCCGCGCACAGGGAAGCAGCAGGTGTATGCCACACCCGCTGCAATCACAGCCCTGCAACGGGTACGGCTATCGGGCTTGGCGCACGACGAGCTGCTGCTGCACACTCCTGAGCAAGCAGAGGTGCTGCTAACCAATCGGGCTACCCCCGCTCTTGCTGCAACGGGCATGGCCCTGCCTGCGGCCAGCCCCGCATCGCTCGCGCTCCACCTCAACCACGATGCCCTGAGTGATCTGGTTTGGCTTGATCCGGAGACCCGCTTGCCGCACATGCAGCAGAGCCGCCCAGCTCGTACATTCACCGTCAATGTCGCCGAAGATCAAGACAACGGCAGCTGTACCGCAGTGGCGTGCAGCCTACGTGATGCGATTAACGCTGCCAACCGCACCACCGGCATGGCCACAATTGCGTTTAATCTAGAGCCAACTGCCACCCGCCTTGTCCTTACCAGCACCCTGCCCCTGATTACGCAGCCGGTGCTGATAGATGGCACGACTCAGCCGGGCTACACCGACGTGCCCGTGATCGAATTGGATGGGAGCAACATCACCCGCAACTCGCGCCGCGAAGCGACCCAGCATGCATTGGTGCTTGCGACCTCAGGCAGCAGTGTGCGCGGCTTGCGGATCACGGGCTTTCCGGGCAGTGCGCTGGTGGTGCAGGGCGGCGATACGATCATTCAAGGCTGCGAGATTGGGCTAGCTGCCGATGGCATCCAGCCTGCGGGCAATCTTGGCGACGGTATTCTGATTGAGAATGCCCCGCGTACCGTGATTGGTGGCACTGCCCCAGAGCAACGCAACGTAATTGCCTTCCAGCGTGGCGCAGGCATTCGGTTGCAGGGGAACGGCACAAGCGCAACCCAGATCATTGGCAACCGGATCGGCACGCGCCGCATCGCCCGTACCCTAGCCAACATTGGCGTAGTTTCCAGCCAGAGCAATGCACAGGGCGGTATCTACAGCGATGATGCACCTGCAACTCAGATTGGCGGGACAGCGGCCGGTGCAGGCAATATCATCAGTGGCAATGGTACAGCCGGCATCATCCTGTTCCGCAATGGCACGGCTGGCACACTGGTGCAAGGCAACTTGATCGGCACCGATCAGGATGGCGGCGCAGCTCTCGCCAATGGGGGCACCGGCATCATTCTCGACAACGTGGACGACGTGCTAATTGGCGGCACTGATCCCAATGCGGGCAACGTAATCTCCGGCAACGTTGCGCTCGGCATCATCGCTGAAAACAACGCTAGCCGGATCACCATTACAGGCAACCTGATCGGCACTGACCGCACAGGCACGATTGCCCTCGGCAACCAGCAGGGCGGGCTGCGCCTGCGCGATGTCCGCGACTGTGTGATTGGTGGGGCGGAACCGGAAGCCCGCAACCTGATCTCGGGCAACGGCGGGATTGGGCTAGCCCTGACAGGCAGTAGTGCCACCCGCAACGTCATTCAAGGCAACTACATCGGGCTTGACCGAGATGGCGAGCTTGCGCTCGGCAATAGCGATGCAGGCATATTGATCGAGTCCTCGAACAACCTGATCGGTGGTACAAGCGCAGGTGAGCGCAATGTCATTTCCGGTAATCGCACGACTGGGCTGCGAATTCGCACCGGAGCCGCCGCCAGCAATATTGTGCAGGGCAACTACATCGGCACCGATCAGACTGGGCAGCAGATCTTGGGCAATGGCGAAGATGGCGTGTTGCTCTTTAATGCCCCGCGCAATGTAATCGGCGGCACGGAACCAAACGCAGGCAACGTGATCGCAGGCAACCAACGACACGGTATTGTTATTCAAGGTGATCAGGCTCCCGGCAACACGGTGCAGGGCAACTACATCGGCACCAACTCCAACGAGAGTGCCAGCCTGAGCAATGGGCGTAGTGGCATTGTCCTGATTGACTCCAGCGGCGTGCGGATCGGCGGGCGCGGTGCAGGCGAAGCGAACATTATTGTTGGGCATCGTGAGAATGGCATCTTCAGCACGCTCAGCAATGCCGAACTCAACAGCAACATCCTGCGCGACAATACGACTGCCGTGCGAATACAAGGTGGGCAGGTATTGGCGTTGGGGAACGTGATTGAGAACAATGCCAGCGTGTTTGTGCTGAATCGCGGCGATCTGCGGGCCGCCCTAAACCAGATCACCGGCTACGAGCGGGCCCTCGAACGGAGTACTGGGACATTCGTTGGCGACTACAACTGGTGGGGGCGGGGCACTGGCGCAAGCCCAGCTGGGCTATCTGTTGAAACGTGGAACCGTCGCCTAATGGCCGTGCCAACGGAGTGGAACGCTGCCGCTGAGCAGGTCACGCTCGGCGATGCAGCATTGCGCGGCACATCGGGCACGGCTGTGATTGTGCGCTATGAGCGCACAACATTTGACATGCCCGTGCAAGAGCAAGAGCAACCGTTTTCGGCTCAGCTCTGCTCCGATTACTACACTATGTTTACGATAGATGGCGGCGGGCTGTGGGAAGTCCGCATCCCGGTGGATGCCACCCCTGATTGTCAACGGGTGCTGGAGCAGCAAAAACTCTTCCGCGCCCTGTCGGTGCAGCCCTGCCGCAGCATGCTTGCCGATCCCGATTGTTGGGAGCAACTCCCGCCCAGCAATCGCCCTAATATCAGCCTCACCAGCGAAGAGCAGCAGTTGGTGCTGCGTGGCTTGCAAACTCCCGATCTTGAAGCGATTGCGTACATGGCGGCGAATGTGTCTGACCCGATTCCGGTGAGACTGATTGGAGCTGGAGTACTAGCGGTGCTGCTCTTATTCGGCGGTGGTGGCTACATGTGGTATCGGCGCACCAAAGCCCAACGTGATCTGGCAGCGTCCCCGCCCCCAAGCGATGCACCCGACGCGCCGCCCGCCGCACCCAGCGATGAACCCACCTCAGCGGCCCCCGCCGCGCCGCCCGCCGCACCGCCGAGTGGCTAGCTCATCGCCGCACCTACACGCTCTGCGGATCTTTCCATGCCGCAGAGCGTGTACAATATCCCTGAGGGCATGCTTTACGAGCAACGCAGGCTGATCGTGAGTGATATGAATCGACTCAAGCAGTGTAGCCAAGAGGAGTAACAACAATGGACGTGAATCCGGGCATTTTCAAAGCGTATGATATTCGGGGAATCTATCCTACTGAACTGAACGAGGAGGTCGCCTACCTGATCGGGCGGGCGTTTGTCACCTTCTTGCAAGCCGAGCAGGTGATTGTTGGGCACGATATGCGGACATCTGGTCCCGCCATCTTTGAGGCTGTGACACGCGGCATTATGGAGCAGGGCGCAGACGTGATCTCGATTGGCTTGGTCAGCACCGATCAGTACTACTTCGCGTGTGCCAAGCTCAGCTTGCCCGGCATGATGGTCACTGCGTCGCACAACCCCAAAGAGTACAACGGCTTCAAGATGGTGCGGCGCATGCCCTACCTACTCAGTGGCGATGAGGGCATCCAAGATTTGCGCCGCCTTGTCGAAGCCGGTGATTTCCCTCCCGCACTCCGCACGGGAACCATGCAGACGGTAGATTTCCAGCAAGAGTTTATCGAGAAAGTCCTCTCACTCATTGACGTATCCGCCCTGAAGCCGCTCAAGGTGATCGCCGATACCGGCAACGGCACAGTGGGGCCAATCTTGCAGGCCGTGTTCCAACATCTCCCCATCGAACTGATCGGCATGTACCTCGATCCCGATGGCACGCTGCCCAATCACGGCCTAGACCCGCTCAAGCCGGAGAACCGCGCCGAGTTGCAACAGCGCGTGAAGGCTGAAGGCGCGGCAATTGGCTTGGCCTTCGATGGCGACGGGGATCGCTTCTTTGCGATTGATGATCGCGGCGAGTTTATCTCCGGCGATTTCCTGACCGCGATTATGGGCGGCTACCTGTTAGAGAAGTTCCCCGGCTCGAAAATCATCCACGATGTGCGGGCCTCGTGGGCGGTGGCCGATGTGATCAGTTCGCTTGGTGGCACACCCCTAATGGAGCGCGTGGGGCATGCGTTCATCAAGCGGCGTATGGCTGAAGAAGACGCGCTCTTTGCGGGCGAAGTGACTGGGCACTACTACTTCCGCGATTTCTTCTACGCCGATTCGGGCATCGTCCCTGCGCTCTATCTGCTCGAACTGCTCTCAACCAAAGCGACCCCCATGTCCGCGCTGCTTGCGCCACTGGAAGCCAAATACTTCATCTCCGGCGAGATCAATTCGCGGGTTGCCGATCCGCTAGGGCGAATCGAAGCTCTCGCTGCACACTACAGCGATGCTGAGATTGAACGGCTGGATGGCATCTCGATCAACTACCCGACGTGGCACTGCAATGTGCGCCCCTCGAACACCGAGCCACTGCTGCGTCTGAACCTTGAAGCCCGCACCCGCGAGGAGATGGAAGCCAAACGCGACGAAGTGCTGGCCATCATTCTGGGCTAAACAGCCCGCGCCGCACCGCAATTTCGAGGAGCCACACCAGTAACGCCGCCACCACCAGCCACACCCACACAGGGGCAAGCGGGCTGGGCGTGGCGGCGGCATTTTCCTGCTGCGCTGCTAGCAGTGCGGCAAGCTGCGCCGCATCTAGCACCTGCCCCGCCGTGATCGTGGCCAGCTCCTGCAACAACACATCGCCCGGAATATCATCGGGACGCGGCGGCAGAAACTCGGCTGACACCGGCTGCACATAGCCCGTCGTGGTGCGATACTGTACGCCGTCGCGTTCGAGGGCAACATCAATTCCGTAGGCTCCGCTTTCGGGCAGGAGAATATCTTGGCTGTAGCTGCCGGGCCCATCTTGCAACAGCGTGAAGATGCGGTCTGAGCCATCCGGTAGCACCACTCGCGCCTGTGTGGTGGCAAGGTTGAGCGGCGCACCATTCGCCTGCACCACCTGTGCGTTAAGGCGCACACCGCCATCCTGCGGTGTCAGCCGAATCTGAATCGGGGTCTGTTCGCCTTTGGGTAGGGTATAGCGCACAATCTGGGCCCAATACCGCCCGTAATCTTCCCAGTCAACCCACGCCCGCGACCACGGCGCACCGACAGTGGGAGTCCACGCCACCGCCCGCCCCAAGCCATACTGCCATGCCGCCAACACGGGGTCGCCATCGGGTGATTGCAGCACAATCTCGCCAGTATCTTTAGCAGTGGTGGCCACATAGCCATTGAGTTGCGGTAGTGCCGCCGGGGCGAAGTCGCGGATGAGCGGATGCGGCGCAACTAGTTCGGGTTGGAACGCGCCTTCGATGCTGGGATCAGCGCGGGCAATCTCGCTCTCTTGTAGGGTCAGGCGCGGAATGTCCTCAGCCGTGTTGGCGAAGTAGTAGCGACCATTGCCCCATTGGGCCAGATTTTCCATCAAAGCAATATCCGAGTCAAGCCCAATCGCAATCGTTGAGATCGAGATGTTCTGCTGCACGGCCCGATCTACCGCTTGGCGATAGGCATTCTGGTCATTCGTAAACGAACGGCCGTCACTCAGCAGCACCACGTGGCGCACACTGTTGGTCTGCTGCTCCAGATCACGCAAGCCGACCACTATTGCCCCGTAAATATCGGTGCCACCGCCAATCGGCATCGCCGCAATGCGATCCTTGATCGCTTGACGGGTTGCCCCTTCACCCACCGGCTGAAACGGCACCGTCCACTGCTGCCCCGTATCGAAGGCAAGCACCCCGACGCTATCATTCGGCTGGAGCGTCTCAGTGGCAAGGATCGCCGCTTCTTTGGCCATCGCAAATTTTGAGATGCCGATAGCTGCATCCATGCTTGCCGAGCGGTCTACAATCAAGAGCAGCGCAACCGTTGCACGTTCCGGGCGCGGTGGAGCTTCCATATTCACGGGCAGGGTCTGTTCCAATGGCGTGTTGGCATACGCGCCTAAGCCATACGAGTTGGGCCCCCCAGCCACCACCAAGCCGCGCCCCTCGCTGCGAACGAATTCGCGCACCGTCGCCATTTGGTCAAGCGTCAAAGCAGTGCTGGGCACATCCAGCAGAATCATCCCAGCGTAGCCCAGCAGGTCAGCCATGCGAAATGAGAGCTGATCAGGCTGAATGACTTCGCTCTCGATGCCCGTATTCCACAGGGCCGGCGTAATCTCGGCGGCTGCACCCGGTCGTCCCTCGACGATCAGCACCCGTGGTGGCGGCAGCACCGTAATCGCTGCCCCAGCGCGGTTGTTCTGCACAAACGTGTCGGGGCTACCGCTAATTTCCGCCCGCAAGCGCAACACGCCGGCATCGTTGGCACGGCTCTGGAATTCAAATTCGTTCAGCCCCGGATCGAGCAACACCTCCTCATTGCCCAGCACCTGCTCATTTGCCCATAGGCGCAGGCGAGCCGGAACTTGGTTGGGGACGGCATCGTTCACCACTGCAATCTGCACTGTAAACTCCTCGCCCACATTCAGGCGTTGGGGGGCAGTGACATCTACGATGCGGAGATCGGCCGCAGGCACAGCCGCAAACGGCACAACATCTACCGGAATATTGCGGCTAGCACTCAGACGGGCTTCGCCGAGCGCGTCGCCACTCGTCTGCTGCCCATCCGAAAGCAGGATGATCCGTGCGCCGGGAACGGCATCGCCAACTACATCGGTGAGCAGTTCGCGGGCAGTGCGAAGTGCCGCACCAAGATCGGTGTAGTTCGGGTTGATCGCCTCCAATAGCTCCGGCGGGACAGGCGCATTCGGATCGCTGATGAGGACTGCGCCGGGCGCAACAGCTTGCTTGCCAAACCAGAGCAGCGTCGTTTGATCGGCTTGCCCTGCCTCCTCCAGCGTTGCCGCAAGCTGGGCCGCCTGTTCACGTAGGGTTTGCTTGCCCGCCTCGGTCAGGCTATCCGATTGGTCTACCAGTAGCACCAGTGTCCCCGCTGGGGCTGGGGGCGCACCCAGAATCGGGTTGGCTAGAGCCAGAATAATCAAGCTCAGGCTGATCGTGCGAAGCACCAGCGCAGGCGGAATGATGCGCCGCCCGCGCCACAGCCACACTGCGATCAGCACGGGCACGAACGCCAGCAGCAGGAGCGCAACCGGATTCTCAAAGGTGATCAGATTTGGCAGTAGGTTCATAGATCAGGTACGGAAGTGGACATACAGCCACTCGAATAGCAGCACCGCAAGCGCAATGCTGACGAAGATAAACCAGAACGGCTGCGGCTCGGTGGCGGCATCGCCAGCTGCGCCCGTGCCCTGCACCGTAGCGAGGTAGGGCGTTTCGACAATGGGCATGGGGCGTTGCGCTAGATTTGATTCCAGTGGCGAGCCAGCATTGACTGCGAGTTGCCCCTCAAATACCACCTGAGTACCCGCCAGTTCCCGCAGGGTGTAGATGCCAGTCGTGAACAACGGCTCGCTCAGCACGGTAGGCGCAGCGGTAAGCAGTTGTTGCCGCCCATCTGGGGCAATCAATTCAACAGTGGTTGTGCGCGGCGCAGCCCGCATCTCTAGCGCATGCCCCAGCGGAACAGTCGTTGGTGGGGCGGCGGGCAGTAGGTCACGCACCGTCAAGGCGAGCAGCACCGGAAAGGCGATCTTACCGGGCAAGGTGCTGCGCTCAAGGTCGAAGGTCCACACCGCCACCTCGCTTGTGCCCGTGTAGCCCCGTAGGATGATCGGCTCCTCACCGCGCACGAGGCGCGGCTCCAACCACTGCGGCACATCAATCTGGGCGAGCCGCCCAAATTCGATACTCTCAAGGCTCACGGCATCGAGCTTGTCAGCCACCCCAACTGGAACACGCGGCAACAAGCTAAGCTGCTCGGCGGTGGGTTCGGTCGGCCCAAAGACCGTGAACGCCGCCTGTGCGTTGCCGGTTGGAGGCGGATTGATAATCAATACGCCGCCTGATGGCAAAGCGGCCGGCATAGCATTTTGGAAGATCGTCAGATCGGCGGTGCGGGCCAGTGGCGCACTGGTATACGCGCTAGGGCTGACGACCTCGATCTGCACATTGGGCAGCACCGCCAGCGCACGTTGCAAGCGGGCGGGCGTATCCGAGACGAGCAGAATTTGGTTGGGGCGCGTTCCAGTCAGGCTGAGGTAGGCGACATTATCGGCGGCGAGTGCGTCGCGCAGGTCTACTTCGGCTCGCAGCACAGTGATGTCTGCGCCCACAGTCCACGTCAGTTCCGATTCGCCATTGGCGGGCAGTTGTAGCGGGCGGCTGTCTATGGCTTGGTCATCACCAAAGAGGAGCACACTGACGGCTGTCGGTTGATCGGCATAGTTGGCAATGCGGGCATACACATCGAAGCTGCCCGTGCTTGCGCGCGGCTCGGCCGTGAGGGCAACGACCGCTACATTCGGCACGCCTTGGCCTACCTGCACCCACTCCAGCTGGTTGGCAGACAGGGCTGCAAGAGCGGGTGGTTGCAGATCGCTCATCACGACGATACGCGGTGGGCTGTCCCCACCTTGCCCATCGAGTGCCGCCCGCGCCAACGTGAGCGCATCGGCCAGATTTGCGCCTGTGCCACTCGGCTGCACACGATCTAGCGCAAGCAGCAGCTGGGCGCGGTTGCCTGCCGTGCCACTTGCCAACAGCGATGGCGCAGGGCCGAGACTAACCAGCACGGCGCGATCACGTGGGCCGAGCGCATTGATCAGTTCCCGCGCTTCTGCCCGCGCCAAATCCATGCGGGTCGTGCCGATCTGCACTTGTGCCCGCATGCTCGTGGTCGTATCTAGAATGATGGCTAGGCGCGTTGGGCTAGTGGCAAAGAGGCTACCGAGCCACTGCGGTTGGGCGAGGGCCAGCCCAAGCAGGGCGGCTACCGCGAGATGCAAGAGCAGCAGCAGCGAGAGCGGCAACTGGAACTTGCGCCGCTTGCCGGTAATCTGCGGAATCTGTTGCCAGAGCAGAAGCGATGGAATGACTACACGGCGCAGACGTTCACGGCGCAGGTGCAGCAACATGATGATTGGCAAGGCTAGCAGGGCGAGCAAGCCAAGTGGTGCAAGCAGTGTCATACGTATTCTGGGGTCTGGCTACGATCTTGTTCAATTGAGCCGTTGGATCGGCGTGTGCGCCAGAGCATACCCTTCAGAAGTATACCACACCGCCTTGATCCAGATCAGGCGCGGTGCGGGTTCTCATTGAGTTTTCATTTGCACGGGGGCGTTATGAGAATAGCTCATCCACCTCAGCTTGGGCTTGTTCGCGTGAGACCCGCGGCATGCTGCTGCCCACCGCACGGTAGAAGGCCTCATCGTAGGCGCGGGTTCGCACTACAACGGGCATCGGCACGGCGTGCCCAAGCACAAGGGCTTGCTGCTTGCTATCGAGGCTGGCGAGCACCGTCTTTAGCCCGCCGCTCCCGCTCACCCCCGCAAAGACGGCATCTATGTCGCGGTCATCGTTGAGCTGTGCGGTGATGCGTGTACCGAGCTGGCTCATCACCTCCGCATCTATCGAGGAGGGGCGTTGATCTACGACAAGCAAGGTGACGCTGTACTTCCGCATCTCGCGGGCGATCTTGCCAAAGATCGTCTGCCGCGCAATCGCCGGGGTCAAGAAGCGGTGGGCTTCCTCAACCGTAATCATCAATGGGCGCGGCTGATCGGCAGGGTTCTTGGTGTGGCGATAGGTTTCGGTTTGCTGCGTCCAGCGATTGTAGATGCGCCGCGTGATGATATTGGCCACGAGCATATAGTTGAGCATGTTGTCATACTGGCCAAATTCAATCACGACGTGGCGGCCAGCCGAAAGGGCCTCGATCAGCCGATCCACCACCGAGAAGTCGGCTTGGGCTTGGACAAAAGGCAGCCGCGCCACCGCACTGAGCTTGCGCTTCAGGGCACTCAGCGAATTGACATTTGCGCCGCTCTGCTCAGCGAATTCGCGCAAGGCATCGCCATCCATGCCCAGCAAGCGGTTCAGCCACTGCTCGTTGAAGCGGTCTTGCAGAATGTAGGCTGACTCGGCGGCGGTGCTGTTTAGGTTGAGTTCGTCTTGCAGGGGCAGCAGATCGTCTACTTCGATCTGGTTTAAGCCGATGATGATTGTGCCATCTACGCTGTGCTTGGGCTTGGCATCCAGCGAGGCTACCAGCACCTGATCGCCAAAGAGCTGGCGCAAGCCCTTGATGAAGTGCCCCCCTTCCGCCCGCGAATCCCAGCCGTATTCGCTGTGCATATCGAAAACGAGCGAGCTGCACACATCGGCGGCAATCGTGCCGCACAGCAACAGGCGGGTGAGGAAGCTCTTGCCGGTGCCGCTCTTACCGAAGATGCCGTTGCTACGCTCCACGAAGCGGTGCAGGTCGAGACAGACCGGCACGTCCATGTCCAGCGGGCGGCCAATCTCGAAGTGGCTCCCGCCGACGGACCCAAAGACCCGCGTGAAGTCATCCTCATCGGCATCGTACATCGGTGCGAAGTGTGGCGGGATCGTCTTGACCGGTTGCAGGTTCTCGGTCAGATTGCGCGGCAGCATCAGGCGCGGCGCAAGCTCCACCGTGCCGTAGGTGGCCGTGCCCGCTAACACCGCCTGCACAAACGCATCGCCATCGGGCGGGTCACTCAGCAGGGCGTTGGTGGTGGTGGCAAGAGCAACATTGGTGACCATCGAGAAGAAATCGAGCTTGTCGCCCTGCACCACCACAAACTTGCCCACGCGCATGTCTTCCACGCTCGTGCGGGCTTCGAGGCGGGCCGTCAGCCCCTCGATAAATGATCCACAGGTAATTCGTCCAAGTCGGGTACGTTCGCGCATCAGGTCAGTTCCTCAACTCTAGCTCAGGATGCCTAGCTCAAATATAGCACATTGTCGCGGGATATGCGAACGGAGGGCAGGCGTGGGATGAACGTGTCTTGTACAAGTGGCGGGAAACACTGGCACGCGCCGCCCCGAAAGCGTGTATAATAGCTTCCGTAGGCTGTAAAGCACGACTAGCAGGAAGTTACACGAAAGCAATTGCGCTGATGTGGGTTGACATTATCATCATTGTCTTTAGCATCACCGTTTTGTTTATCTGTGGCTTTATGGAAAGCATTGGCACGCGCACACCCTTACTAATGTTGAACCGCGTCCCGCTTCGCAGAAGTGTGTATCACTGGGCCGTGTTTGCGGGCGTGCACGTGCTGGGGCAGCTGCTCTGGGCGGCTTCGATCTGGGGCTTGGTGCAGATGATCTACGGACATCGGGCCGATTTCTCCGATGTGGTGCTGATTGTGGCGATCAGCTACCTGCCCTACTTCTTCGGCTTCATGTTCCTGCTGCCCTATCTGGGGCCCCTGCTGATGTATGGCTCTGGCATCGTTAGTCTTGCTATTGCGCTGCTGCTGATCGGGATCGCATTTGATCTGGGCCCGTGGCAAGCGATTGTGGGTGTGTTTGCGGGGTGGCTGCTGCTGCGGCTGCTCGAACGTTGGCAGAGCCAGCCCATACAAGTGGTGCAACAGTGGCTCTGGCACATGACGACGGGCTTTCCCGTGCGCCGCGAGCAGGTGCCGCCAGTGCTGACACTAGCTTCGGCTGAGCAACAGCCGCGTGAGGAGTCCGCCCATGCCACCTGAGATCGTGCCGTTCCTGCTAGAATTGCTCAAGCTCATCTTTGCGATAGCTGCCGAACTCCTGCTGTACGCCGCCGATTTCGGCTTACAGTTGATCCTGCTCGTCATGCTCGTTGCCTTTGTGGGGCTGTTCCTTGCCCCCTTCGAGACGATACGTTGGTGGGTGCGCCAGCATGAGGATACGAGCGCAACTGCCGCGCAGATTCCGCAGCAGGTACAGGGCGTAGAGCAGTTCCAGCACGCGCTGGTGCCGAGCCGCGCCGATGCCGTGCTGATCTATCTCTCTGGGATTGGCGATACGTCGGGCGATTACGAAGCCCCCAACGAGGTGCTGTTCCTCGATCAGCTGCAAGCCCGCCTGCCCACCACGTTGATTATCCGCGATGTGTTTGCTTTTTCGGTAACCAAGCGCGGCTTGGAAAAGAGTACAGCACTAGGGCACATCTGGAGCTGGCTGCACGAACAGAAAAGCTCACACTCGCGCACAGCACTGCTCGGGCAGATCATCAATCTCCGCAACCTGATGCAGGTGCTCGTCTCTGCCGATCACCGCTACGGGGCGATCTACAGCTACGGCATTGCCGAGATCATTGTGCGCTATATGCTGCGGCGGGGCTACCAGCTTGGCAGTGGCGTGCCCGTGATCCTGCTCGGCTACAGTGGCGGTGGGCAAGTTGCGCTCGGTGCAGCCCGCTACATCGCCCCGACGGTGCGTGCGCCGGTGTGGGTGATTTCGATGGGCGGCGTGCTGAGTAGCGATCCGGGCTTGAACTATATCCACGCGCTCTACCATGTCTATGGTGCAAATGACAAGGTGCATACGCTCGGCGAGCGCGTGTTTCCGGGGCGCTGGCGCATCAGCCGCAAATCGTTCTGGAACATTGCCCAGCGCGAGGGGCGCATCACTATGATTGACGTAGGCCCCATCGGGCACAATGGACCCAACGGCTATCTGGATGCTAACGCCACCCTCCCAGATGGCACGCGCTTTCTCGATAAAACCCTTGATACGATGGAGACGCTGGTGAATGCAATGCGGAATGAAGCACACGCCGCAACCCGCCCCTCCATCGCGTGAAAGGAGTGTCCCAATGGGTGCACATCCCGCCGATCCAAGTGCCCAACACCGCGCTGCCGCCCGTGCCCAGCAGCAACGCCAACAACGCCAGCACCGCCTGCGCGAACTGGCTCAGATCACGGCATTGCAAGGTATCCCCGAAAGTGAACTCGATCACTTGATCAACCTCTGTGTGTTGCGGGCCTATCCGCCGCACGCCCCGCTTCTACGCGAACGTGAACGCAGCACGTGGCTGTTCTTGTTGCTAACCGGCACGGTCCATCTGACGGCGACCGCCCGTGATGGGCATACGCTGCTGCTAGATGTGTTGCAGCGCGGCGATTGTTTCGGCGAGGGGGTGCTGTTTGGCGATGCGTATCAGCGCATCGGGGTGCAGAGCATCTCCCCCGCACTCGTACTCCAACTCGAACTGACCGAACTGCGTGAACTGCTCCCCTCCCTGCCACGTCTTGATGCCCGCCTGCGGGCGATCCATGCGCGTCGCCTAACACTGACCACACTGGCACGGGTTCCGTTATTCTGTGAGCTAGACCTGCCTGAACGCGAGAGCCTTGCCGCCCTGCTGGAGCAGCGGCATTTCCCCCGCGACACGGCAATCATCACCCAAGATACAGCTGGCGATGCCTTCTACCTGATCGAGAATGGGCAAACGGTTGTTGAACACGATGGGATCGTGATTGCCACCCTAGGGCAAGGCGATTTCTTTGGCGAGATGTCGCTGCTCACGCAGCAGCCGCACAATGCCACCGTGCGAGCCGTAACAAGCACCGATATACTGGTTTTGCCTGCGCCTGCCTTTCACGCCCTGCTCCAGCAACGCCCCGATCTCGCGTCCCGCTTGCAGGCGATGGTGGCCCAGCGCCGTGCGAGCACCAGCCGCAGCCTTAATCACGAGGAACGCACGCGCCAGCTGGTCACCACCATCCAACACGGCATTCTGCGCGGACGCTACGCCCTCGTTCGCACGCCGGAGCGATGCCCGCCCGATTGCACGATCTGCGAGCAGGCCTGCTACACGCGGCACGGCAACACCCGCCTGCACCTGAACGGGGTGCAGATCGAGCAGTATGATGTGGTAGATGTCTGCCGCCAATGCGAGACCGGAGCCGAGTGTGTCGCGGCCTGCCCTGAAGATGCGATTGTCTGGAATGATCAGGGGGCCTTGATTATCACCGAGGCCTGCACTGGCTGTGGAGCCTGTATTACCGCCTGCCCCTACAATGCGGTAGACGCGGTGCGCCTCCGCCCCAAGAAAACGACCCATCCCATTATCCAATTTATAGATAGTGCCCAACAACGGCTCGCTCCGATCATCCCGTTGCAGCCCGTGCGCCCCACCCACCGCGCCGATAAATGCGACTATTGTCATGGCTACGGCGATATGGCGTGCATCTCGGCCTGCCCCACCGGATCACTACAACTTGTGCCGGTCGAGCAGCTGATGCCGCTTGGTTAGGCCCTTGCCTGCTCACGCTTAGCTTGACAGCCCCTTGTGATCTTGTTATATTCCATAGCAGATAGCTGCAATATTGCTGTTGCCCACGCTCCACAGTAGACCAAAAGGACAAACCTATCATGACAATGCATGTCGGATTTATTGGGCTAGGCACGATTGGCGAACCAATGGCCACCAACCTGCTGGCAAAAGGGTTCCCGCTCACGATCTGCGGGCATCACAACCGCGCCCCCGTCGAACGCTTGCAGGCCGCTGGCGCACAGGTGGTTGCCGATCCGCAGGCTGTCGCCGCCGCAAGCCAGATTGTGGTGACATGCGTGCCCGATGCACCGCAAGTGCGTGAGGTGTGTTTGGGGGAACATGGGCTGGTGCACGGCGCACAGCCCGGCTTGATCGTTGTGGATTGCAGCACGATCAACCCCACCGAGTCGCGCCAGATTGCAGCGGCCCTGAGCACCCACGGGATCGCCATGCTCGATGCGCCGATCAGTGGTGGGCCGGAGCGGGCTGGGCGCGGTGAGCTGGCGATTATGGTGGGGGGCACGCCCGAAGCCTACGCCCAAGCTGAGCCAGTCCTGCATGCGATGGGGCGCAGCGTAACCCACGTGGGCCCGAATGGGATGGGCGAGGTGATTAAGCTGGCCAACAATATGATCTGCGGCAACTTGATGATTGCCATTGCCGAAGCCATGACCCTCGCGGTGAAAGCGGGCGGCGATGCCGCCACGATCCGCGAGATCGTGTTGCAATCAGCAGGCGCAAACTTCCTGCTGGAGGCGTGGGTCAAGGATCGGCTGCTGAAAGATGACTACACGGCCGGCTTTGCCACGAGCCTGATGCAGAAGGATTTAGGAGCCGCACTCGACTCGGCCCGTGCGCTCGGTGTGCCCATGCTGATGACCGCCCTTGCCTATCAGCTGTATGAACTGGCTGAGGGTGCGGGCTATGGGCGCGAAGACTATTGTGCCGTGAGTAAAATCTACCAAGATGCCGCCAATGTCACGATTGCCACCGGCCAGCCGCGCAGGCAACCGGCGTAGTTCGGCTAGGGCTGGGCGGCGGAGAACACCTGATAAATCCAATCTTTTTATCTTGACTGGAAAGAAGTAAGCCCAATGAAGCAAGACCACATCGCCTTGATTGACACCTTACGCCGTGAATTGGGAGCCAATGCTGTTGTAGATAACCCCGACGCGCTGATGACCTACGACTCGGATGGCAGCGTGATGGTCAAGACCCCCCCCGATCTGGTTGTGCTACCCACCACCCCAGCCCAGATTGTGATGGCGGTGCAGCACGCCTATCGGCACAACATCCCGATTGTGCCACGCGGCGCAGGCACAGGCTTGTCGGGGGGGGCCACACCGATGCGCGGCGGCATGGTTATTGGCACGGCGCGGATGGACAAAGTCGTGCAGGTAGATATTCCCAATCGCCGCGCCTTAGTCCAGCCCGGCGTGATTAACTTTGAACTCTCGCAGCACGTCAAATCCTACGGCTACAAGTATGCCCCCGACCCCTCCTCGCAGAAAGCCTGCACGATTGGCGGCAACATCGCCACCAATAGCGGTGGCCCCCACTGCCTCAAGTATGGCGTAACGACGAACCACATCCTCGCGCTTGATCTGGTGCTGCACGATGGCACGCGCCTGTGGACGAGCGATGGCGTAAGTGATCGGGCTGGCTACGACTTGACTGGCGTGGTGGTTGGAAGCGAGGGGACACTGGGGCTGGTGGTACAGGCTCTGGTGCGCCTGACGCGCCTGCCCGAAGCCAAGCGTGTAGTGCTGGCCCTGTTCCCCGATGTGGTCAGTGCAAGCGAGGTGGTGAGTACCGTCGTAGGGGCGGGCTATCTGCCTACCTCGCTTGAAATGATGGATCGCAACGCCATCCGTGCCGTGAACGAAGGCTACCAGCTCGGCTTGCCGCCTGAATCGGAAGCCCTGCTGCTGATCGAGGTGGACGGTGTAGAGGATGGCTTGGATGAGCAGCTTGAGGCGATCTTGGCGATCTGCACCCAGCACGGCGCACTAGAGCTACGCCCCGCCCGCACGGAGGAGGAGCAGAACCGCGCATGGGCCGCCCGCAAGAATGCGTTCGGGGCGATTGGGCGGCTGGCTCCCGCCTACTATCTGGTGGATACAGTTGTGCCGCGCACCCGCCTGCCGTTTATGATGGAGCAGATCGAACAGCTGGGGCGGCAGTACAACATGCCGATGGCCAATATCTTCCACGCGGGCGACGGCAACCTGCACCCGCTCGTGCTGTACAATCCGCGTGACCCCGACGAAGTCCAACGCGCCCATGCCATCGCCGAAGCGGTGATGCGCCTGAGTATCGAAGAAGGCGGCGTAATCAGTGGCGAACACGGCATCGGCATCGAGAAGCAGAACTATATGGCGATGCTATTTAATGCAGCCGACCTGCAAGCTATGGCCGTGATCTACGCCACCTTCAATCCGCGGGCCCAGTTCAACCCCGCCAAGATGTTCCCCAGCAATAGCGACCCGCTCAAGCTGGCCGAGCAACGCCACAGCCGGATTACACGCAGCAGCAATACGCTCGCCGCATCCGAGCTAGGCCCACGCCTCGCAGCCGTTGTGGGGCAACGCTACCTGCACACTGGTGCAGGTGCAGCACCGTTTGCGGTACAGGGCCAAACCGCCACCTATGTAGCCGAACCCGCTGACCTTGACCAGCTCGCAACAGTGCTGTCGGTGTGTCACCGCGCTGGGGCAACGGTGGTAGCATGGGGCGGCGGCACACATCAGCAGATCGGCAACCTGATCGCCGCGCCGGATGTGATCGTCAGTACGCAACGCCTGAACCGCGTGCTCAAGTATGAGCCGAAAGACCTGACGATCAGTGTTGAAGCAGGCATGCCAATCGCCACCCTGCAACGCCTGCTCGCCGCACAGGGGCAGATGCTGCCCTTTGAAGTAGACCAACCGGAACGCGCCACCATCGGCGGCTTGGTGGCTCTCGGCTGGACGGGCGCACGGCGCGGCTATGGCACGCTCCGCGATCTGCTGCTTGGGTTGACGATTATCGAGGTGGACGGCACGATCATCCGCAATGGCGGCTTAGTTGTCAAGAATGTCAGTGGCTATGATCTCGTTCGGCTCTTCAATGGCAGCATGGGCACGCTCGGCATCATCGCCGCAGTTAATCTGAAAGTTTTGCCGCGCCCCGTGCACGAGTCCACGTTGCTGGCCACCTTTGCCACACCGGAAGCAGCCCTCGCCACGCTCGCCCAGATCAACGCTACTCACCTTGTGCCGACGGCTGTCGAGTACCTTGATCGGGGGGCACTGGCTCAACTTGGCAGCGTTGGCGAGGCGGCGTTGGCCGTGCGGGCCGAAGGCATGCCGGCCGCCTGCGAACGGCACATGCGTGACGTAGCCGCGCTGGCCCAGCAGCACGCCGCGCTCGAAACACGCACCTTGACTGATGGCGACCACAACGACCACAGTGCGTTGTGGCAGGCGATTGCCAGCCTTGCCAGCACCCACGATGCCATCGGCGATATAGCCGTGCTGCGCCTGTGTGTGCCTCCGGCCGACCTGCCCGCCGCCCTTGCCCACGTGGCCGAGCTAGCCCAAACACACCGCTGCACCATCGCAAGTAGTGCCCACGCGCAGCACGGCGTGATTCTAATGCGGGTAAGCTGTGAGCAGGCGACTTTGCATACATTGCACCGCACACTGGTGCAACGCTGGCGACATTGCCATCTGCTGGCGTGTGCGCCAGAGCGCAAGGCCGGGATTGCCGTATGGGGAGCAGAGCCGGAGGGGGCCGTGCTGATGCAGGCCCTCAAGCGGGCGTATGATCCGACCCTGCGTCTGAACCCCGGCCGTTACGTGGTATCATAGGAAGAATGTAATCCGACTTAGCAATGTATCATCAATTGTCACTATTCTAGCGAGGAAGCAACGAATGGCAACGATACCTACGCCTAAGATGGCTTCGGCAAGCGAGCCAACTGCGGTTGAGCCGATCCCCTTGTTAGGCTTCAGCGATAAGGATCGCCCCACCGATGAGCTGATCAATGCCTGCGTGCACTGCGGGCTGTGCCTCTCATCGTGCCCAACCTACCGCGAAACCGGCTTGGAGATGTCCTCCCCACGTGGGCGCATCCAGTTGATGAAATCGGTCAGCGAGGGCTTAATCGGCTTGGATAGCCCCGTGTTTCAGGAGCAAATGAGCCAGTGCCTGAACTGTCGGGCGTGTGAGGCAGTGTGTCCGAGTGGCGTGCAATACGGCACGATCCTTGAAGCCAGCCGGGCCCAGATTGCCCAAGCCCGCCAGCTTCAGGAGCAAAAGCAATTGCCAGTTCGCTCCGAAACGCTGAAGGGCCGCCCGCTCTGGCAACGGAGCTTGCATCAGATTGTGTTCAATGGCTTGTTTAATGATATGCGCCAGTTCCGGGCGTTTTCGGGCTTGATGAGCCTGTACCAGCGCACGGGGGCGCAGTGGGTTGCCCGCAAAAGCGGCATTCTCAAGCTGATCCGGATGGCTGAGATGGAAACCATGCTGCCCGCGACCAGCCGCCACTTTGTCGTGCCACAGGGGCAGGTATACAAGGCGGAGGGTGAGGCGACCTATATGGTGGCTATGCTGACGGGCTGCATCATGAGTACGGCCTTTGTGCATGTGCATGAAGCCACGATCCGCGTGTTGCAGAAGAACCACTGCGATGTTATTCTGCCGCCCAATCAGGGTTGCTGTGGCGCACTGCACGGACATAGCGGCGATCTGGATGGGGCCCGCGATCTTGCTCGCCGCAACATCGCCGCCTTTGAGGGGCTGGGCGTAGATGCGATTATCGTGAATGCGGCCGGCTGTGGCAGCACACTCAAGGAGTATCACCACCTGCTGCACGATGATCCTGAATGGCACGCCCGCGCCGAGCGGTTTGTGGCGAAGATCAAGGATGTGCATGAGTGGCTGACGGAGATTGGGCTGAACCGCGAAGGCTTGGGCACATTGCCGATCCAAGTCACCTATCAAGAGCCGTGCCACCTTGTCCACGCGCAACGCATTAGCACCCCGCCACGTACCCTGCTCAAAGCTATTCCGGGCTTGGAGCTACGCGAGATGGCTGAAAGCGCCCTGTGCTGTGGCAGTGCTGGCATCTACAACATCACCCAGCCGGAGATGGCTGCGCGGCTTGGCGAGCGCAAGATCAACCATGCGTTGCAAACTGGGGCGCAGGTGATTGTCACTGCAAACCCCGGCTGCCACGTGCAGCTCGTAGGCGAACTGCGCCGCAAGCAACGCGACGTGCAGGTGCGCTTTATCATCGAGCTACTCGACGAGGCGTATCAGCGCGGGGCTGCCTAGTCGGTACCGCCCTAACATGGCGGCATACCACGAAGAACACGAAGGTAAACCCAGCAGGTAAACACGAATTGCAACAACATCGTTACGTCATGCGGTGTCGTGCTGTATCAGATGTGTTTCCTTTGCGTTCTTCGTGCTCTTCGTGTTCTTCGTGGTTTATCGTTCCCGAAAGCAGCTACGCCCCTTACTGCCAGCCACCCACTACCTCAAATATCTCACGGTCGCCCATTGGTTGCGGCACGACGGCCGGCGGGTTGGAGAGCAGATATGCCGCGAGATCAAGGAAGGGCTGCACGCACTGGGCTTGACCTTCTCCTTCCATCTCGAACAGCGTTTTGCCGGCCAAACGCGACCGGCGAATCAGATCGTGGTAGGGCACTTTGGCGATGATCTGCGTGCCAATCGTGCGGGCGTATTCTTCGAGCAATGCCACCCCGCCGCCAAACTCGTAATCCACACGATTGGCGATGATGCCGGCCAGCTTGACTTTGTGGCGTTGGCTTTTTTGGGCAATCGCAAGGCTCAAGCGATTGGCCGCAAAAATACTATCAAAATCGTTCGTTGCAATAATCACACCATAATCGGCATAGTTCAGGGGAGCCGAGAAGCCACCACACACCACATCGCCCAACACATCAAAGACAATCACGTCGTATTTGTCATACAAGCCGAACTCTTTGAGCAGCTTCACGGTTTCACCCACCACATAGCCCCCGCACCCACTGCCCGCCGGCGGCCCCCCCGACTCAAGCGTATCTACACCGGCATAGCCCGTCTCGATCACATCTTCGGGGAGAATGTCTTCCATATGGAAATCGGCTTTGTCCAGCACATCAATGACCGTCGCTTGCAAGTGCCCAGTAAGCGGGAAGGTTGAATCGTGCTTCGGATCACAGCCGATCTGGAGCACCTTTGCACCTTGTTTTGCCATTGCCGCCGAGAGGTTTGCCGATGTCGTGGATTTCCCAATCCCACCTTTGCCGTATATTGCGAGTATCATGCGTGTTGCGCCACGCCCCCAAGCGGCGGGCGCATCCTCCTTCCTGCATAACGTTGTGACACGCCACTCAACGACCCAACTAGGGCAGCGTAGCGGCGGCCCAATCATAGGGCTGTAAAAAGCGGGCCGTATCCGCTTCAGGGCTATCCGGCTCCGGTTGGTAGCGGAACTCCCAGCGGGCGAGTGGCGGCAGTGACATCAGGATCGCCTCGATGTCGCCATTTGTCTGCAAGCCGAAGAGGGTTCCACGATCATAGACAAGGTTAAACTCGACATACCGCCCACGCCGATACAGCTGCCACTGCCGTTCGCGCTCGCCATAGGGGGTATACATGCGCCGCTCGACAATTGGCACATAGGCGGCGGCTATCGTCTCGGTGCCTTCATGGGCAAACGCTAACGCATGTTCCCAGCCATCGTCACCATCGGGGTGTAGCAGGTCAAAGAAGATTCCACCGATCCCGCGCATCTCGTGGCGATGTTTGATGTAGAAGTATTCGTCGCAGGTCTGTTTGAGCTGTTGGTAATCTATGCCGATTCGGGCGTGGCGCGTACAATAGTCGTGCAGTGTGCGGTGAAAGAAGATTGCATCGGCATCGAAGCCATAGGCCGGAGTCAGATCCATGCCGCCGCCAAACCACCAATCTATGCTGCCCGCTGGGCCCACCTCGAAGTAGCGGTAGTTGGCATGAAAGGCGGGCGTATACGGATTGGTGGGGTGCAGCACCATCGAGATGCCGGTGGCAAAGAAGGGCTGCCCTTTGGTGTGCGGGCGGCTTTGCCAAATGCTCGCCGGAACCTCAGCACCATGCACGGCCGAGACATTCACGCCAGCCCGCTCGAACACGCGCCCATCTGTCAAGACCCGTGCCGTGCCACCACCGCCGCCATGTCGCTCCCAGCTCCTGCTGGCAAACTTACCGGCGGGCAGCGGGCTGGCGGTGTGCGCGACATACGCCTGCTCCAGTGCCTCAAACGCAGTGCAGAGCCGTTGCTGGGCCGCCCACATCACCTGCTCAACGCGGATACGGCGGGCAATGCTCGTGGGAGGCAGGCTTGGACTTGACACCAGACGTTGCTCCTGTACGTCAGACTCGGCACTACAGCATCAGTTGAAATGTTGCCGAAGAAAAAACGTGTACCTCTGTGCTAGGGAAGGTATCAAATGAGAATGACAACATTTCCTTTGAGATTGTAGCATGGGCCGCTATAAGAGTCAAGATGGTTGCCTGCTATAGAAAATGTACGCACATTGAATAATCTGCGGAGCAAGGGGTCTCCCAAGTACGTTACGCAATGGTACAATAAGCTGATCAGGTTCGCCACTTGAGCCAAAGGCAAAGCCTATGCACATTGGGATTGACGCAAGCCGCATCGCCCGCACGGCCCGCACCGGCACTGAACGGTATACGTGGGAGTTGCTCGCCGCCCTCGCCCAACTCCCCGCACTCCATCGTTATACCCTCTACGTAAACCAGATGCCGCCCGCCCTACCGCCCCTTGCTCCGCATATGCAGCTTGCCGCCATTCCGCTCCAGCGTGCATGGACCCACCTGCGCCTTGCCGCCGAGCTACGCCTGCACCCGCCCGATGCCGTGCTGATCCCCGCGCATGTGGTGCCGCTGCTGCGCCCGCCCCGCCAGACGCGCACCGTCGTGACGCTGCACGATCTGGGCTACCTTGCCTTCCCCACCGCACATACCCGCCGCCGCCAGATCGAGCTACACGCAACGACGTGGTGGAGTGCCCACGCGGCCGATCAGATTATTGCGATTTCGCACGCCACCCGCACCGAGCTGATCCGGCACTATCGCGTGCCCGCCCACAAGATCAGCGTCGTGCCACACGGCGTAAGCGAGCAGTTTGCACCGGTTGCCGATCCGGTGCAGCGTGCGGCGGTTTTAGCCCGCTACGGCATCCGCAACACGCCGTATCTGCTGTATGTGGGCACGCTCCAGCCCCGCAAGAACCTCGCCCGCCTCATCGCGGCGTTTGCGCCACTCGCCGCGCACCACCCCGATCTGCAACTGGTGCTGGCCGGCCAACGCGGCTGGCTCAGTGCGCCGATTGTGGAGCAGGTGCAGACGCTCGGCTTGCAGCGGCAGGTGCTGTTGCCCGGCTTCGTAGCCGATGCCGACCTGCCTGCCCTGCTGAGCGGTGCGCTGGCATTTGTCTTCCCCTCACTGTATGAAGGCTTCGGGATGCCCGTGCTAGAGGCGATGGCGTGTGCAACACCCGTATTGACCAGCAGCACCACCGCGCTGCCCGAAGTGGCCGGCGATGCTGCGCTGCTGGTTGATCCACTCGACACGGCCGCCCTTACTGCCGCCATGCACCGCCTTGTCGCTGAGCCTGACTTGCGGGCTGATCTGCGCCAGCGGGGGCTAGCGCGGGTACGGCAGTTTTCGTGGGAAGCGTGTGCGGCCGCTACCTTACGTGTGGTATCATGCACAGAGGAGTAAACCCTACCGCACAAAGAGCCAAACCTAATGAGCCTACCTGATGATCTGATAACGCTCACGACTGACCTGATCCGCTTCCAGAGTACCGCGCACCAGCCGGAGCAGATCACCGCCGCCGCCGATTATATTGCCGCCTTTCTGGAAACCATCCCCAACATTTTCATGCACCGCTCGGAAGCGCGGGGCGTACCTTCGATAGTGGCTACCCTGCACGATACCCGCCACCCGACGCTCATGCTGAATGGGCACTTCGATGTCGTTGCCGCCGCCCCTGCCCTCTTTGCGCCACGTGTCGAAGAGGGGCGCATCATTGGGCGCGGCAGCCAAGATATGAAAGGCAGCCTCGCGGTGATGCTGTGCCTGCTGCGCGACCTCGCCCAGCTTGAGCCGCGCCCCAACATTGGCATGCAGTTTGTAGGCGACGAGGAGATCGGTGGCAAATATGGTACCGAGCGGCTTGTCGCCGAAGGCTGGCACTGCGACTTCTGCATCACTACTGAGCCAACCGAGCTACGCATCTGCTACCAGCAGAAGGGGTCCATGTGGCTCGCTTTGCGCCTGCCGGGTCGCCCCACGCATGCCTCGCGCCCGTGGGATGGGCGCAACCCAATCTACCCCTATGCCGAAGGGGTGCTAGCCCTCGCGGCACAGTTTCCGCCCCCCGCCCACGAAGTCTGGCGCACTACGGCCACACCCACCATCCTCAATTCGGGCGGCAACTCACCCAACCAAGTGGCATCCGCCCTCGACTTCAGCCTAGACATTCGCTACACCGATGAACACACCCCACCCGAATTGCTAGAGCTAGTACAGCAGGCTTTTGTGGGAGTCGAGATTGTGACCGCCAAGCATAGCGATGGGCTGTCGGCTAATCCCGAACATCCGGCCATTCAACGCCTTGCCCAGATCGCGCAGGCGCGGCGCGGTGGGCCTACCCCGCTCTACCGCGAACATTACGGCAGCGATGCCCGTTTCTTCACCCAAGCGGGCATACCGGCTGTCTGCTTTGGGCCAACGGGTGCGGGCTTGCATAGCGATGACGAGTGGGTGGAAGTGGATAGCCTTGTTGCGCTATACGAGATTCTCTATGCCTATTGCACCGAGTAGCAATCCGGTGCGAGAGGGCAAAAGCAAAAAGGTGCTAGGTTTATGGACGCAATCGCCAGTTATATTGAAACACAGCATGCCCGCTTCAACGCGGAGCTGCATGCCCTGCTGAGCCTGCCGACCGTCGTTGCCTATGGGCGGGCCATCCCCGAAACGGCGCAGTTTGTGCGCCACAGCTTGGAGCAGCGCGGCGCACAGGTGCAATTGATCCCGATGCCCAATGGCACTGCGCCGCTGCTGTATGCCGTACTTGGTGCGGGGCAGGGCCAGCGTCGCCTGCTGATCTACGATCACTACGATGTGCAGCCCGCCGACCCCGAAGAGCTGTGGCAATCGCCGCCCTTTGCGCCGACGGTGCGCGACAGCAAGCTGTATGCACGCGGCGTAGCCGACAACAAGGGCAACCTGATGCTCCGCATACAGGCTCTCGAAGCCCTCCAAGCAGTGGCTGGCGAGCTGCCCTGCGAGGTGGCATTTGTGATCGAGGGCGAAGAGGAGATCGGCTCGCCCAACCTGCCCTACTTTACCCAACACTACCGCGACCTGCTCGTGGGCGAGGGGATGCTCTGGGAGACGGGGAGGCGCGACGTGAATGATTGCCCAGAGATTACGTGCGGGGTGAAGGGTATGGCCTATGTCGAACTGCTGGCACGCGGAGCGGCGTATGACCAACATTCGCAATTTGCGACGATTGTGCCCAATCCGGCGTGGCGGTTGGTGTGGGCCCTCAACACGATCAAAGGCACAGACGGGCGCGTGCAGATCGCTGGTTTCTACGATGCGATCCGCCCCCCAACTGCGGCGGAAGAAGCGGCGTTGCAGAGTATGCCTGATACCGACGCTGCGCTCCTAGCTGAGCTAGGCTTGCCCGCCTTCCTCGATAACCTGCGCGGCGTGGAACGTTTGCGCCGCCACCTGTTCGAGCCGACCTGCAATATCGCGGGCTTTGGCGCGGGCTACACGGGCGCAGGCTCGAAAACCGTCCTGCCCTGTGAGGCGCGGGTCAAGCTCGATTTCCGGCTCGTGCCGGATATGTCGCCGGAGGTGGTGGTGCAGCAGCTCCGCGATCACCTCGATCAGCATGGCTTCAACGACATTGAGATCATCACGCATAATGGCTCCTACCCGGCCCGTTCCGCACTCGACTCGCGGCTGGTGCAGGCGTTGGCTAGCGCGGCTGAGGCCGTCTATCACCTGCCGCCGGTAATTGCCCCAACGATGCCGGGCACGGGCCCGATGTACGATCTGGCCCAGCAGTTCGGTATTCCGGCGGCAGGTGGAGCCGGCTGTGGCTATGCGGGCAATCAGATCCACGCGCCCAATGAGAATATTCGCATGGATGATTACTGGCTGGCGATGCGCTGGATGGCTGAGTTTGTGCGCCACTTTGCAGCCTAGCACGGGCGCGGTGGTGGTTTGGGCCACCCGCACGGCTCTACCCACAACCCATAGATATGAGGCTTACCTCACATTCACAATGGAGTGAAGGAGCAGACTGCCAATGAGTACCCAACGTGATATTTACGCCATTCTCGAAAGCCTGCTTGCTGAGTTACCGCCAGAAGTCGCTGCACAGAGTACTGCTGCGGCTGAAGCGCAGGTGTGGCTGAAGCAGCACAGCAGCCGCGCCGCCGATGTGCGGACCACGGCCTTGATCGCCCGCGATGCGGTAGATGCGTTGCTGCGGGCGGTGGAGGGCGGCAAGGGGCTAGATGTGCTGCGCGATGCGCGGGCGGTGATGAGCCGCTATGTTACGCCGGTGCCGAGTGCCGAGAGCAGCGATGATACGCTCACTGTGCAGGTTGTGCCATCGGGGGGGGTCACGCTATCGCGGCGCGGCAAGCACTTGACGATCAATGATGAGGAGCTAGAGCAGGTGCGCGCGGCGATCAATGAGCGCAAACGCGAGGTACGAAAGCTGCAACGGCGCGGGTTACTCTAAGCCTCGCCGCGCCCCAACACACGCCGCAGCAAGGCCCGTTCGCTGCTGCCAAACGCACCGAGGAGCCACAGCCCTAGCGCATACACGGGCACAGCGAGCACCGCCTGCCCCATCCAATGCAGCGGCACACCAGCCCAGCGCAGCGCAGCTAGCCCTCCCCCCATCAGCACGGCCGCCAGCAATGGTCGCCACGCGAGCTGGAGCAGCGGCGGGGTCAGATCGGCGCGGCGCAGCAGCGGCAGGAACACCGCCAGCAACACCACCTCTGACAGGATCGTAATCACGCTAGCGGCATACAGCCCGAAGTGGGGGATCAGCAGCAGATTGGTGCTGAGATTAAACGCCGCCCCGATGATGAAGGCGCGGGTAATGGCGGCTTGCTGGTTCAGCGCGATCAGCACATACTGCACCAAGCCATTGACGAATGAAATCGGCAGGAACCACGCGAGGATGGCCAAGACGTGGGCCGCGATGGGCAGATAGTCGGGGGCGTTGCGGCGCGTGAAGAAGGTAATCACCTCCGGCGCAAGCAGCATGATGCCCACCGTCAGTGGGAAGGCGAGCCAAAGCAGGGCTTGCAGGGTGCGGTTTTGGGCTTCGGCGAGGGCCGCACGTTCGCCTTCGGCGCGGCGGGCAAGCACCGGAAAAACGGCGAAGGTAATCACGGGGGGCAGGATCAGGGCGATGTTGAGGATTTGGTAGGCGACGGCGTATTGCTGCACGAGCAGATCGCCCTGCCCACTACCGTTGGCTTTGATGATGAACATATCGAAGCGGAAGAACACCACGTTGAGCAGGTTGTTGAGCATCAACGGAAAGGCGGTGAGCAGGAGCCACTTGCCCTGTTGCCAATCCCATGTCAGGCGCGGCACAAAGAAATCGCGCAGCTGTAGCCCCAGAAAGATCAGTGCGGTGAGGGTGGTGACCGCCACCGCCGCCCACGCCAAGCCGAGAATGCCGTAGCCAAGCAATAGCACCGCGATCCGCACCGCCATACTGATGATCGCTGTGATGAGTTCGACGACAGCGGGCACTTCCATACGTTCGTGGGCTTGGTAGAGCGCGGTGACTGCGCCCGCATAGGCAGAAGGGAAGAGCGTGAGCAACAAGATCCAGATCGCCTGTTGCCCAACAGCTGAGATCGGTTCGCCTACGCCCGCATCGGCCAGCAGGGTGTAACAGCCAATCAGTAGCCACGCCGCCGGAGCGGCCATTAGCAGCACGAGCAATAGGCGCAGGGTCAGCGTGATCCCAAAGAGGCGTTGGGCGGCCGCCGGATCGCGGGCGGCTTCGCGGGTGAGCAGCACGCCCAAGCCGAAATCGGTGAGCGTGGCAAGGTATTGGGCAACCAGTAGCGCGGCGAGGGTGTACGGCCCAATCTCTGCGCCGGGCAGGGTGCTGTATAACACGATGGCAAAGATCATGTCGAGCGCACGCACAAGTAGGCGCACCACAAAGGGCACGGCACTGTTTTTGAGGATGCGCCGGGCGGCGTTGTTGTCATCGCGGTAGAAGCGGCGATACAGGGCAACTGCCGCCGCCGTGAGCAGCAACAGCCCGCCCAAGCCCAGCAGAAACAGCGTGAGCCGATCAGGGGTAGGCATACGCGCTAGTTGCCACCTTGCAACAGGGCCCGGCAATACTGATTGCTAGCGTGGCAGGCCGCCTGTAGCTGGGCATAATCGGGGCACTGGCTGGTGATGATACAGGCATCCCGCCCATTGCTGAGCAGTTCAATTGTGCCGTGCAGGGCGCGGGTGTAGTGCCGATAGAGCGGCGTGCCGCTCTGGGTTGCCCGTTCCGCAAGCGAACGCTGGGCGGGCGTGCTGTGGCTGCGGGTCTGCGTGTAGGCGATGGCTTGCGGTTGCCACGCCTGCATCTGAGCCGGATCGAGTTCATACACCCACGGGTAGGCGAGCAGCGTGACTGGCGCAGGGACGGATGCGGGCAATGTGGCGAGCTGGGCGGCACTTGCGCCCCCCGCCAATACGGCCCGCGTTGGGCCATATTCGATCAGCATGATCAAGCCAGCGTCACGGTTGCCTGCGCCATTATCAAGGATGGTCAGAGCGGCTGAAGTTGCACTGAAGCGACTGCCATTGGGGGGGATAGTGGCGCGGGTGCGGGTGGTGCTGAGTTGCTGAGCCCACGCCTGCGCGAGGGCAGCATCGGCGGGCAGGGGCGCAGCATACCAGAGCTGATCGGCGGGGTAGTGTTGCAGCGCACGCACTTGGGCTGGCAGGCGTTCAGGGTTGGGATCGCTCAGGATCACCAGATCAAGCGTGCGCCGCCAAAATGGGAGCCGCTCGCCCAGCTGCAACACCAGCGTCTCACCATCCGTGCCGCCATCCACCAGCACCGTTGCGCCATTGGGCAACTGGATCAGGATGGCATCGCCGTCGGTATCGAGCAGGGCAATATGGAGCAGCCCATCGGGGCGGTGCCACCACCATGCGAGGGCAAGCCCGCCCGCCAAACACGCGGCAAGCAATAGAGCCGAGATAAGGCGCGAGCGACGCATTAGGTATACTCAGGCGCGAGGCGACACGGCTGTTCCATCGGCATCAGTAGCTCCCTCTATGAGCGCGTGGTCGGCGTGGGCGCGGCCGCAATCTCCAGCAGCTCAAGGCGATGCCGATTGGGGCGGCGGGCTTGCACCAACACCAGCTGCCCCCAAAATTCGCGCACGATATGGGTGAGCTTGCCATTCTGGTTGGGCACGTGGATCGTATACGTCGCATCTTCCGCCTCATTGTAGAGCGTAATGCTGCGCTTACCCCGCCCTTCGTGGGCCATCTCTAGCCGCCCGATGAGCTGCACGGTCGGCGGGTCGGCGGCATCATCCAGATCGCTGGTATCTACTGCGTGGCGCGGGCGCGTTAGCTCGACAATCCGCTCGCCACTTGCGCCCCACGTCGCTAGCCCCACCAGCGTCACCTGCTTCTGATCGGGGGCAAGGCTCCGGGCGTGGGTCACAAAGTCGCGGTAGTAATCGCCATCACCAAGCAACGCCCGCAGGTGATGGTGCTTGCCAAACTGAATCAGGCGCAGACCATCCAGCACCCGCGCTAGCACGGCGGTGGGTGTGGGGTGTGGCTCTGATTCAAGCGTGGGCGCGGCGGTGGGATGGCCTAAGCCGAGCGTCACCGCAAAGCTACCGGCACGCGGCGCAGCCAGATACAAGCCGTAGTGTTCCTGCACAGTGGGCAGGGGCGCACCCCGCTTGCGAAAGGGCAGGGCTAGCATCTGTTCGGCCGTGCGAAGCATCAGCCGTTCAAGGTCACTCAGGCGTGGCAAGACCACCTCGCTCGGCGCAACCCCGTGCTCAATCGCCGGACCCGCAAGGACGAAGTGCAGCTCATTCGAGCGCAGCATCAGCCCCGCTGTGGCAAGGTGGTGACGCAGTTGGATGCGCTCGTGCAGCACCCGCAGCTCTGCCGCAAGGCTAGCAGGCGGATTGAGCGCATCCGCTTGGGCAACCAGCTGCGCGGCGGCGGCAAGCTGCTCGGCTTCGAGCGCAAGGTTGGCGGCACTCCGCAGCAGGATCACGCGGGTCAGATCATCACCGACCACAGGTGCATCTACCAACTCGGCTTCGAGCGCATACGCCTGCCGAAACAGAGCTTGGGCGCGGGCTTCGTCGCCATCGCGCACCGCAACCAGTGCTTCGGTAGCGAAGTCCATCGCCGTCTCGTGCTGCTGATGGAGATCGTAAGCAGTCATTGTCATGGTGGTTCCTCCAAATTCAGATAGGCACAGGGCTGATCGCAGACAAACACCACCACATAGAGCGGGATGCCCAGATCAGCCGATGCCCGCACCTGCTCGCGCTTGCGTTTGATCCGTTCGTTGAAGCGACTGCGTGAAGCAGTGTGCATCCCCGATACCTCCAAGCCAGCCCGATTGGTGTAGGTTGGATCATCGGCAAAGCCAAGCCAGAAATCTAGGCCACTGCCCTGCCACGAACGCCGGATGATCGTATACGCGGTGCGGGCCCGGATCAACAGGAATGCCACGCCGGTTGCGGCCGCTTCGACGAGTTCACGCGGATCAGCCCACGCCGCATGCATGGCGGACGTGAGCGGCTGGGCCGCCCAGATGAGCGTAGCAGGAGCGGTACTCAGCCCTTCCATGCGGATCGGCACGCCGCTTGGGTGGTGGTGCAGCACCATCGCCACGATCAAGCCCTCGTGCAGCTGGGCAAGCCGCGCATACGTCAGACGAAAGCGTTCGGGATCGAGCAACTCCTGTGCATCTAAAACAGTCACGCTGCCTCCACCGATACGTGGCCCACCCAGCTATCCCGCGTCAGCTTTCATTATAACGTATGCGGCGCAGGTGTGGCGGGGCAAAGCCCTTATCGTCAAGCCACCGCGAATCACAAACGGCGACACGTTAGTCGCCGTCCGGTTCACTACGCTCTATCGGGCTAGCGGGCTTAGCGGTAGGGGCGGATTGCGCCGTAGTAGTGGGCCATCCAATAGCCCTCATAGAGGCTAGAGACCTGCACCCCATAGCCAGATGTCATCGCGTGGACAATATTGCCGCCGCCAACGTAGATCGCAACGTGCGAGATGCCCGCCCCCCATGTGCCCGCGAAGAAGACCAGATCACCGGGAGCAAGTGCGCCCATGCTGACGGGTGCGCCGATAGCCGTGCTGTACTGCATAGCGGCACTGTGCGGCAGATACACGCCCAGTTGGCGGTAGACAAAGGAGGTGAAGCCACTGCAATCGAAGCCCGCCGGGCTAGAGCCGCCCCACGCATAGGGGTAGCCCACATATTGCAGCGCAACGCCCGCCGCGCCCGCGAAGGACGGTGGTGCAGCCGCCGGAGCTACAGCGGCCGCCGGAGCCGCTGCGGGCGCAGGTGCAGCCGGAATGTTGTCGGTATAGGGCACGCGCTGCGCGATCTGGGCTGCTATGCCAAGCAGGTTGCCAAATACCCAGCCTTGCGTGCCACTATTGGTTTGGACCTGATACCATTCGCCATGCTGGGCAAGCAACGTGACCTGCTCACCTGACCGCAGCGTACCGATCTGCCCATACGCCGTGCCGGGGCCTTGGCGCAGGTTCGCCTGATCTTGCACCACGCTAGCCACGAGGGTCGGGTTGGCTTCGGGCAGGCTAGCGGCATCGGCGGTAGCCACACGCTCCAGCACGCCTTCGCGCAGGTCTACGCCAGAAGCATTGACCCACCCAGTGCGGCTTGCCGTCTGTACATGGAGCCACTCACCGTAGCGTTCAATCAGTTCCAGCTCGGTTCCTTTGCTCAGGCTCGTTAGGCTGACATAGTTCGTGCCGGGCCCATCGCGCAGGGTAATGCCGCCCTCGCGCACGGTGGCAATGCTGGGCGGAGGCGGGGCCGGAATGTCGGTCTCACTCAAGACGGGCAAAGCATCGAAGATCGCCGGATGCATCTCGACCAGATCTTTCGCAATCCACATCAGCGGCGACGCAGAATTCTGCCGCACTTGCAGCCAGTCGTTGTAACGGGCGAGAACTTGGATCGTCATGCCTTGCTCGTAGCGGGCCGCAATGTCGTAGGCTTTGCCGGGCCCGGTGCGGAGTTGCACCACATCATCAGCGCGGATGGTCGCAGGGGCAACCATCGGCACAAGCGCATCGCTGCGTGAGGTCAGCGACACTGGAACCGGAATCGCGTCCTCTGGCAGGGGCGGGTCGCCGATGGTAGCAGCAGTAGCGCGATAGTCCTGAATCTCGCGGCGCACATCCTGCACGCGGAGCGTTGCACCCGTGCGGTTGGCAGGCTGATCAGAAAAGACCAGTTGGGTGGGATCAGTGGCAACCAACTGCGCGGGATTGGTGCTGACCGGCACGGTGGCCAGCAGTAGTGCAATCGGGACAATCACGGCAATGACCAGATGCAGGATATAGCGCGGGGGCAAGCTGCGAATAGTCGTGACTGGTGCAGCACG
>CALCJV010000117.1 GCA_937967405.1 uncultured Chloroflexales bacterium
AATCGAGCGCGAGATTCTGCCGCTTGAGCTGATCCACGAGGGCTACGGCCAAAACCTGCGGGCCTACTGCTTCTATCGCGGCGACATCCGCGTCTTTGCAATCAAGAAAATCGAGGCGATGTGGCTAGTCGGCGATGAGCCGGACGGCGCGGCATAACGCCGTGCGGGTCGCTACCGCGACCCTATGTCAGCTCGCGTGCGCCTACATCGGGGCGGAAGCTGCGCCCGCTAAAGCTGATCCGCTCGGCATTGAGCAAGGCCCGCCCGCGTGCGCCCGGCAGCGTTACGCCCGATGCCACTACCGTCAGGACGTGCCCGCCACTAGTCGTCAGGTCGGCATTGGCCCGTTCACCGCGCTGGATCAGCGGGGCTAGCATCGCCGCGACGACATCTGGGTTGGCACTCTCATCGGTGCGTTGGCGCAAGCCGTGCGGCGTGCTGGTCTGATCGTGGAATACCAGCACATCCTCATCGAGCCGATCAAAGCCGGTAATCGGACTGCCGATAGCGGCATGATGCGGGTAGCCATCACTGACCAACGCCAGCCCTACGGTAGCTTCATCACGCCACGTCAAGGCAGGCTGCCGAGCTAGTTCGTGGCGGGTTGCTGCCCACAGCAGCTCCAGTAGCGAACTGTTGAGGCGTGGCAACACCACCTGCGCCTCCATATCACGCAGGGTAAAGCGCAGCCCGATGATCAATGGCCCCTGTTTGGTAATCAGACAATCTAAGCCGAGGATGCCCCAGACAGGCCGTTGCTCGCGCCGCAAGGCTGCTAGCGTAGGCAGCAACAGATGGTGGTGCAGATACGTGCCAAGCCTGCGGTAATAGGCTGAGGTGCCGGTGTGTGCGCCAATGGCTGGTGCATAGGCTGCCTGCGGCGTATCATCGCGCTGATTGTAGATGCGGGCGGGCAGGAGGGGCAGTGCCGTCTCCCCATCAGTGATGGCCGAGAATGCCACCATTGTGCCTGTGTGGTAGGCTTCGATCACCACGCCGCGATGGGTGGCATCAAGCGGATCGGCGGCAAACAGCTCGCGCAAACCGCGGAGGGCTTCATAGCGATCCGTGTAGACGTGGGCAGATACGTCAGGATGATCGGCCCGCAATTGGAGCGGCAAAGGCTGGGCAGCAAGGTAGCGTTCGGCTAGCTCCAGCTCACGGAAAGCCCGTCCGGCGGCAGTCGGGAGCTTGTGGCGCAGGAAGAACTCTTTGGCATCACACACGCTGTAGGTCAACCGCGCCGTAGCGGCTGGTGCACCCACCACACGCACGCCCACTTCTCGCGCCTCGACCGCAAGGTTGGCATAGAGCAGGTCTGGCTCAGCCGGCACAATCAAATCTATTCCGGCCAGCATCGCCCAGTGGCTCAACCGCTCGGCATGGTCGAGCGGCAGATCGAGCAGGCACGGCACAATCTGTTGCGTGCCCCCATTGCCGGGCGTGCAATAAATGCGCCGCACTGCCGGATCGTTGAAGAGCTTCCAGAGCAGGGCATGGGTTCGGCCATCACGGCCTAGCACGAGCACGTCCATGCGTTGCGCTCCTCACCAACGCGCCTACTGGAACGGCGGGCGAATCTGCCACTCCGTCGCCTTGAGCACATTCTCCAGCAAGATCACGTTGGTCATCGGGCCCGTGCCACCGGGCACTGGTGTAATTGCACTGGCCACCCGACTGGCACTCGCAAAATCCACATCACCAACGATGCTTTCATCCGGCTGCACATTGATCCCAAAATCAAGCACTACTGCACCGGGGCGCAGCATCTCGCCCGTAATCAAGTTGCTGTGCCCAACTGCTACCGCGACAATCTCGCACGTCTTAAGAATATCTACCAAGCCGACGGTGTGCGCGTGGCACACCGTGACGGTGGCATTGGCCCGCAGGAGCATACCCGTCAAGGGCCGCCCCACGGCCATGCCCCAGCCCACCATTGCCACATGCTTGCCCTCAATCGGAATATCGTAATGGTGGAGCAAGGCCATGCCACCAGCGGCGGCACACGCGGCTATAGCTGGCTGACCCTGCGCCAGCAGGCCCATATTAATCGGGTGGATGCCATCTACATCTTTATGGAAATCTAGGTGCAACAGGGCGTGGTGCAGATCGAGGTGATCAGGTAGGGGCAGTTGCAGCAGAATACCCTGCACCATCGGATCGGCACTGAGCCGGGCTAGCGTTTGGTTGAGCGTCGCTTGGCTTGTATCAGCCGGTAGGTGCTCAAGGAGAAAAACTATACTAGCATTTTCGCATTGCTTGCGAATACTCCGCACATAGGCATCAGCAGCGGGATCGCCTGCCACTTGCACAACGGCAAGGCAGGGTACAAGGCCATACTCGGCATGCAGGCGAATGATCCGTTCGCGTAGGGCAACGCGCCGCATACGGGCAACACTACGCCCCTCAAGCAGGATTGCAGTCATGCGTCCTCTCATTGCTACGTGGCACGCTGCCCCAACATTGTGCCCCGTGTATCACTGCTCTGGTTACTGATTGATCCGGGCCCGCACAATATCGAGGATGCCTTGCGTCTCCTCCACCATCCCCACCGAAAGGTCTTCCATTTGGGCGTGCACCTGCCGCACATAGTTCTTATCATCCAGTGTGGCGAGATTGATCTCAACACTGAGCAGGGCACTCTGCGCGGTGGCGCGGGCTAGGGCCGCCGCCACGCCAATATCGCTCACCAGCATGCGGCTACAGCGATTGACCATACTGGTGCAGAGCGGCAACAGATGCACCGCCGCCCGTGCAGTCCGCAGTGGCACTTCGGCAGCTTGGCGCGTCACCTTCTGGATCGCCGCCCGCCGACTCGCGGCATCCGCGTCCGTCGTGCGCGGGAGCTTGTAGGCTGCCGCGAGGCGGTTGAAGATTTCGATGTCGTCTTCGGCAAGCTGCTGGAACTCACCGCGCAGATCTTCGGCCTGCGCCAATACCGAGCGAATCGCATCGGCTTCATCCGGTGCGCCGTTGGTACGGTTCAAGCTGATGTTGCAGACCATGCTAATCAGGCTCGCCGCAAGTGCGCCGCTCAATGCCGCCGCACTCCCGCCGCCGGGCGTGGGGCTACCCGATGCAAGCGCATCGAAGAAGCTAGCGAGGGGTTGATTCCGCAGTGGTTCACTCATAATATGTGCGACCTCCTTAATAGCGCGTAGTTGCATCACCGGTCAAGTGGTGCTATGCTACCAATCAGAATAGCCAATACTGTATTCAGATCGCCCTCCTATTATAGCAGAGTTCAGCCGTGAGCGTATAACCATGCCGACCCACCGCACCCCACCAACCCCCGCCGCCTTTTTCATCGGCTGTGCCGTGTGGGGCTACAAAGGCTGGCTCGGCAACCTGTTTCCGGCGGGCAGCAAGCAGCCTGACCTGCTCCGCCTCTACAGCCGCCGCCTCACCACCGTAGAAGGCAACACCACCTTCTATGCTACACCGACCCGCGAGACGGTACGCCGGTGGGAGCAGGAGACTCCGCCTAGCTTTCGCTTTTGCTGGAAGCTGCCGCGCAGCGTGAGCCACAGTGGGAGCCTGAGCCGCCAATTTGGCTTAACGCTGGACTTCGTCGAGCGGATGGCAATGGCTGATCAGCGCACGGCTCCATTCTTCCTGCAACTGCCACCGAGCTACAGCCCCCAGCAGCTCCCCGATCTGGCGGGCTGGCTAGCGGCGTGGGCAGCCCAGCTCGCCCCCTATCAGATTGCGGTTGAGGTGCGCCACCCCGCTTGGTATGCTGCGCCCGCTGAAGCAGCCCTGATGGAGCTACTGGAGCAGCACGGAGCCGGGCGCGTTTTGATGGATGTGCGCCCGATCCGCCAGCTTGAGTCACAGCCGAGTGCCGCACTGGAGGATGCCCGCGAACGCAAGCCGGATGTTCCCTTGCACCCATTGCACAGTAGTGGCTTTAGCTTGCTGCGCTACATTGGCCACCCCAACCCAGCCCAAAATACGCTGTGGCTAGAGGAGTGGGCCACACGGCTGGCAACATGGCTACAAGCGGGCATCACGGTGTATGCCTTTATGCACTGCCCCGACGAGAACCGCTCGCCTGCACTATGTCGGATGCTCTACGCCTGCCTCGCCGAGCGCGTCAGCCTGCCGCCGCTTGCGTGGGTGAGCCACCCGCCAGAGCTACCGCAGGTGCAGCAGCAGACGCTGTTTTGAGGGAGATCAATGCAACCATTTGATCGCATCACGGGGATACAACCGATTTGTCCTGCTCCGTGACGGATGCACCTGATCTTCTCAGCCCCCCCAACTGACCTTACCTGTTTCGTCTTCTGCGTGCCCTTCGCGCTCTTCGTGGTCTGCCTTCCTTGACCCCTAGCCCCTCGCTCGCCGATCTTGACGCATCTCGTACAATATTCAGAGAGAGAATCTACAGGCTTGTGGCAACTGTGAGAGGAGTAATACGATGGCCCGCATTCAGATCGGCATACTTGGCGCAACCGGCATGGTTGGGCAACGGTTTATTCAACTGCTCCACGCCCACCCACTGTTTGAGATTGGCGCACTGACGGGGAGCGAACGCACGGCCGGACGCACCTACGGCGAGGCTGGTGGCTGGCGACTGGATACGCCGATGCCCACCAGCGTGCGCGACATGCCGATCTTGCCCAGCGATGCCAGCCTCGACACGCCGTTGGTGTTCTCCGCGCTGCCAAGCAACGCCGCCGAAGCCGCCGAGCTACGCCTTGCCCAAGCTGGGCACATCGTCTGCTCGAATGCGTCCGTTTTCCGCATGGCGGAGGATGTGCCACTGCTCATTCCTGAAGTCAACCCCGATCACCTTGAGCTGATCCACACGCAGCGCAAGCGGCGCGGCTGGAGCGGCGCGATCATCACCAACCCCAACTGCACCTCAACCCCGGCTACGATGGTCTTTCGGGCCCTCATGGATGCGTTTGGTTTGCGGCGCACGATGATCGTCAGTATGCAGGCATTGTCTGGCGCGGGCTACCCCGGCGTGCCCTCTTACGATATAGTAGACAATGTGATCCCCTACATCGGCGGCGAGGAGCCAAAGGTTGAGAGTGAGCCGCAGAAGATGCTCGGGACGCTGCACGATGGGCAGATTACTCCCGCCGCATTTGTCACCTCAGCTATGTGCAATCGCGTACCGGTCTTAGAAGGGCATTTGGAGTGCATCTCGGTGGAACTAGAACACCGCCCCCCACTAGACGACGTGATCGCCGTACTGCGCGAGTTCCGCGCCCTGCCACAGGAATTACACTTGCCTACCGCCCCGCCGCAGCCGATTGTGGTGCTAGATGCGCCGGATCGCCCACAGACCCGCCGCGACCGCGACACCGGCAATGGTATGGCCACCGTTGTAGGGCGGGTGCGCGAATGCCCCATTCTCGGCTACAAGCTGGTTGTGCTAGGGCACAATACACTGCGCGGCGCAGCAGGCGGCTCGGTGCTGAATGCCGAACTGCTCGTCGCACAAGGCTATCTGGGCTAGGGAGCCGAGCGAGGTATCAGGGTTCAGGTGTCAAGGGTTCGGTTTCAGAGAACAGCGAACAACCGAGTGGCTTTCCTTCGTGTTCTGCGTGCCCTTCGTGTGCCGCGTTGGTTTGTCCAGAGGGCCTTCCCTGCCCCCTAACACCTGACACCTGCCACCTAGCACCTAACACCCGACACCCGATATCTAACACCTGCTATAATACCCCTATGAATACGGAAGCATCACAACCATTCGACCTGTACAATGCCACCCTCACCGAGCTAGAGCAGCTGCTGCACAATTGGCAACAGCCGCCCTTTCGGGCCCGCCAACTCTACCGCCAACTGTATGTCAACTGGATTGACAATCTGGCACAGGCAACCGACCTGCCCACCGCCCTGCGCGAACGGCTTGCCCAAGAAACCCGGCTCGGTAGCCTCGAACTGGTACACATCCAATACGCCGACGCAGGCATGACCCGCAAAGCCCTGTTTAAACTCGATCACGGAGCCGTCGTTGAGACGGTGCTGATGGTCTACCCCGAACGGGCAACCGTCTGCATTTCGACCCAAGCCGGCTGCGCGATGGGCTGTGTGTTCTGTGCAACGGGCACACTCGGCTTGCTGAAGAACCTCAGCACGGGCGAGATCGTCGCGCAGATGCTGTGGGCGAGCCGCGAGGTGCGCCAGATCAACCCGCAGATCAGCATCACCAATCTGGTCTTTATGGGCATGGGCGAACCCTTTGCCAACTATGATCGCTGGTGGGCTGCCGTCGAACGCCTGCACGATCCGCACGGCTTCAACTTCGGCGCACGCCGGATGACGGTCTCGACTGTCGGGCTAGTGCCGGGCATCCGGCGACTAGCCGAAGCGAGCTTGCCGATCAATCTTGCCATCTCGCTGCATGCCCCCAACGATGCCCTCCGCAGCGAACTGATGCCAATCAATACCCGCTACCCCATCGCCGAACTGCTCGCCGCCACCCGCGCCTATATCAAGCGCACGCGGCGGCGCGTCTCCTTCGAGTATGTCCTGCTCAATGAGCGCAACGATACGCCCGAACTAGCGGCCGAATTAGCGACGCTGCTGCGCGGCAGCCGCACCCAACCACCGCTCCTGTGCCATGTCAACCTGATCCCATGGAACCCGTTTCCGGGTACGCCACTCAGCCGCTCGGCCCGCAAGCGCGTGTTAGCCTTCCAGCAAGTCCTTATTGATGCAGGCATCGCCTGCACGGTGCGGGTCGAGCGCGGAGTCGAGATTGCCGCCGCGTGCGGGCAGCTTGCCGGGCACACCCAGCTGAAGCCAACCGCCGCCCCAGCCTCACTGGAGATTGTATGAATTGCCCCCGCCACCGCCTGATCGGCAGCCTGCTGGTGCTGCTAGCTCTGCTCGCTGGCTGCACCTTTGCGCCGCAACCGGTCGCGCCGGTTACACCGACGCTTGCGCCCCCGCCAGCCATGCCGACCACCGCACCAGCTACGCCCCCCGCCAGCGAGCTAGAACGCCCGACCTCGCCGAACGCTGCCGCAGTTGAAGCGACTCCCTTCCCGCCCCCGCAGCCTGCCGCACCGCCGCGTGGCGCAGGCGGCACGCTGATTATGGCGTTGAGTGCCCAAGACCCAACCACGCTTGACCCCGCCCTTGTAGGCGACGTACTGAGTGCCTTCGTGGTGCGCCAGCTATTCACAGGCTTGGTGCGCCTCGATGACCAACTCGATGTGCAGCCCGATCTGGCGCAGGCGTGGACGATCAGCCCCGATGGGCGCACCTACACCTTTACGCTGCGGGATGATGCCCGCTTTGCCGATGGCACACCAATCACTTCTGCCGATGTGCAATTTAGCCTCGAACGGGCCACCGATCCGCGCCTTGCCGCGAATCTGCCGGCCGCCACCTACCTCACCGATATTGTCGGGGTACGCGAGAAGCTAAATGGCACTGCCGGTAGCATTCGTGGCATTGATGTGCAGGATGAACGCACCATCGCCTTGACGATTGATGCTCCGAAAAGCTACTTTCTCGCCAAGCTCGCCCACCCCGTGTCGTTCGTCGTAGATCGGCGCATGGCCGAGCGCGGCGGCGAGTGGTTCACCCAACCCAATGGCAGTGGCGCATTTACGATTGAGCAATGGCAGCGCAATGAACTTCTCGTGCTGCGCCGCAACGAGAACTTCTACCGCGACATTGCCGAGCTAGAACGAATCCGCTTCCTGCTTGGCGCAAATGCGAGCAACGCCCTTGTGCAGTATGAAGAAGGTCGCGTAGACCTCACATCCGTGCCATCGTTTGCGCTAGAGCGGGTACGCGACACAAGTAATCCTCTATCCCGTGAGCTGATCAGCGTGCCACAACTCTCGCTCACCTACATCGGCATGAATGTCAATCTGCCGCCGTTCGATGACATCAAGGTGCGTGAAGCCTTCAGCCTGTTGCTCGACCGCAACAAGATCGCCGAAGTGAGCCTCCGCAATAGCGTTGTGCCCGCACGCGGGATCTTGCCGCCCGGCATGCCCGGCTACAATGATGCGCTCCCCGCGCACGTTGCCGCCCCCGATCAGTTTGCAGACTTGATCGCCCAATCCAAATATGGGAGCATCGCCAACTTGCCGCCTATCGTGGCTTACGGCGGCGGCTGGACCGACACCCTGAGTCAACTTGCCGCCACCTACGGCATCACGCTTGAAGTCCGGAGCTTTGAGAACTTCGGCACCTACCTGACCGCCCTGCGCGAGAACCGCCTGCCGATGTTTGCCACCGGCTGGATTGCCGACTATCCTGATCCAGAGAACTTTCTCGGTGTGCTGTTTAGCTCCGAAAGTGGCGAGAACCACATGGGCTACCGCAACCCAGCGGTAGACCGCCTACTGGAAGCGGCAGCGAGCAGCACTGACCAAGCCGAGCGCGAGAGCCTCTACCGCGAGGCCGAGCAGCTGATCCTTGCCGATCATCCGGTGATCCCGATCTATCACGATGTGGAGCATATGCTCATCAAGCCCTACGTCACAGGACTGACAGTCACCCCACTCGGCATTCTCGAAATGTCCAATGTAGAACTGATTCGTTAAGCACAAGGAGACACATTATGACAAGCCCCCAGAACATCAAAGGCATGCGCGATCACCTGCCGCCCGCGATGCTACTCCGCCAACACATCCTGCACACGCTCACCACCGTCTTTGAGCGGCACGGCTTTGAGCCACTCGGCACACCGATCCTCGAATATGCCGAAACGCTGGAGGGCAAGCTCGGCGAGGATGAGAAGCTGATCTACCGCTTTGAGGATCACGGCGGGCGGCGGCTCGCCCTGCGCTACGATCAGACCGTCCCGCTTGCACGGGTCGTCGCCCAATACAGCGGGCAGCTCGCCCTGCCATGGCGACGCTATGCCATTGGGCCCAGCTATCGTGGCGAACGGCCGGGGCGCGGCCGCTACCGCGAATTCTACCAAGCCGATGCCGATATTGTCGGCAGTAGTTCGCCGCTAGCTGATGCCGAGATCATCACGATCTTGACCGAAAGCCTCACGGTACTGGGCTTCACCGACTTCACCACCCTGCTCAATCATCGCCAGATCATTGGCGGCATTGCGCGGGTGAGCGGGCTAGATGAAGCTGCCGCTGGGGATGTGTATCGGGCGATAGATAAGCTCGACAAGATCGGGAGCGACGGCGTGCGCGAGGAGCTGCACGAGCGTGGGGTTACTCCTGCTGCCGCCGAACGCATTCTCACGTTGGTGCAACTCGATGGCTCGCCGGATGACGTGCTGCACGAACTCGACACGCAACTGCATGGCGACGAACGCGCCATCGCCGCACTTGCCAACCTGCGGGCGATCATTGTTGCGCTCGAGGCCATGGGCGTACCCCCCGCGTGCTACCGTGTCGCCCCCCGCCTTGCACGCGGGCTATCCTACTACACCGGCTTGGTGTTCGAGGCGATCACCGCGCACTGGCCCGCCGGTTCGCTACTCGGCGGCGGACGCTACGATGAACTCGTCGGCATGTTTGCCAAAAACTCCGTCCCTACCGTCGGGTTGGCCTTCGGCATAGATCGGCTGCACGACGTAATGGAGGAGCTAGGGCTAGGCCCCCGCGCCACCACCACTGCCGCCGTGTATGTGACCATCTTCAGCACGGAGCAGGTAGCCGCGAGCCTCACGCTAGTGCAGGAACTTCGCGCAGCGGGGATTAATGCGATCACCGCACTGGATGCGAGCAGTGGCTTAGGCAAACAGTTCAAAGAGGCTGACCGCAAGGGCTTGCGCTATGCGCTGGTGCTGGGCCCAGATGAGCTGGCGCAGGGCATGGTCAGCATCCGCGATATGCAGAGTGGCGCACAACACCATGTGGCGCGGGGCGAAGTGGCAACAGAGCTATGCCGACTGCTGGCGGCCGGGGCTGCGTCGTAGGCCGCTATTGCGTTAGTTGGGTGCATTAATCTTGAATGGCTGGAATGTTGCAATCCCATTCGGGCAGTAGGCTTCCAGCCACCAGATCGCCGCCCCCGCCACAATCAACAGTGCCCCTCCCACCACAATCGCCGAATCGAGGCTAGCACGGGTCAAGTAGGTTCCCACCATGCCAAGTGCCCCGGCGATCAGGTAGATCGTCAACACCGCCTCGCGTTTATTCATACCGAGTGCCACCAGCCGATGTGAGAGATGATCCTTGCCGGGTGAGGTGAAGGGATTCACACCG
>CALCJV010000118.1 GCA_937967405.1 uncultured Chloroflexales bacterium
GATCATCGCAACGGGTGTATCCGCAGCAGCTGTTCCAAGCTGCACTGGCCCAATTTGGGCAGCATGCGGGGATCCAATGCACGCTCTTGATGGACCTATCGGGGCAGGTGCTTGGCTCGTACTATCCCGCTTCCGACCTGAAAATGGATGATGTTGCATCCGTGAGCATTGGCGAATGGGCGGCTGCAAACACGCTGGCTAGCCTGAGCCGTGCGACGCAGCGTTGCCGCTTTATTACCCAAGAGCATGACACGTTCCGGCTGCTGCTGGCGGCTGTTGGGGATGATATGGTGCTGATGACAATGACTTCCAACGACGTGCCGGTAGGTTGGACGCGGCTCCAGATGCAACGCCTTGCGGAGCTGTGCTTGAAAGTGGCCAAGGCGACGCACGCTAAGAGCGAGCCGTTTGCGCTCTCTGCCGCACCGATTGCACACGTTGCCTGATAGCCTGCTGCCTGTCTGTGACCACGCTGTCTCCCTGCTGACTTCCCCTGTTGCAAGTCTTGTGTAGCTTTACTCCTTAGGATAGTTTGTACCGAGAAAATCAGCCTTGCTGTAGCGAGCAGATGCGTTAGATATGGGCGCATCTGCATTTAGAGCTTGTCGCTTCAATACCTGCCACCTTGCCCCCAATTTGCCGCTATACTAGAGCGAGGTGCAGCTGCGAGGGCCATCGGGCCGTCCGAGCTGCACCCCGCGCTAGTGTCGGTCAGCTGACCGTGACCGCTAGCCCCTGATACCGTGTGCCTTGTACTGACAGAAAGGACATCCGCCCGTGATTGCCGCACTCGCTGCACTGCTCGTTTTTCAATTGATTGGCGAAGTGCTTGCGCGTACCTTTGCGCTGCCTATTCCGGGGCCGGTGATCGGGATGCTGTTGTTGGTGGGCGTGCTGCTCGTGCGTGGAGCCACCCCGCGCTCGCTTCAGGCGACTGCGACGGGGCTACTCGCCCATCTATCGTTGCTGTTTATTCCGGCGGGGGTGGGGGTGATTGTGCATCTGGCGACGCTGCAACGGGCACTGCTGCCACTGCTGGCGACGTTGCTGATGAGCACGCTGATTACGACGGTTGTGACGGCGAGCCTGCTGACGCTCTTCCGCCGGTGGTTCAGCCCCACCGCTCTCGCCCAGCCTAGCCCCCCGTCAGATGTGCAGGAGGAGCCACGCTGATGCCGACCAATCCGCTTCTCACCGATGTCTGGGTGTATCTGGCCCAAACGCCGCTGCTCTGGCTCACGGCAACGCTGCTGGCCTATCTGGGTGCGGATTGGCTCTATCAGCGGGCGGGGCGCATGCCGCTGCTGAATCCGGTGGTAGTGGCGATTGCGCTGCTGGTGGGCATCCTGCGCCTTACCGATACCGATTACCAGACCTATTTCGATGGGGCCCAGTTTGTGCATTTCCTGCTGGGGCCGGCGACGGTTGCGCTGGCAATCCCGCTCTATAGCTATATCGGGCGGCTGCGGGCCATGCTGCTCCCACTCGTGCTGGCCTTGCTCGGCGGCTCGGCGACGGGTATTCTTGCGGCAGTGGGGATCGGGTGGTTGCTGGGCTTGGAGCCGACGATCCTACGCTCGCTTGCGCCCAAGTCTATCACCACCCCGATTGCGATGGGCATCTCGGAGCAGATTGGCGGCATCCCGTCACTGACGGCGGTGCTGGTGATTCTGACCGGAATTATCGGGGCCCTGTTTGCCAATGAAGTGCTGTTGCGCCTGCGTTTCCGCGATGAGAGCGTGCGCGGCTTTGCGATTGGGCTGGCGGCGCATGGGATTGGGACGGCGCGTGCGCTCCAGATCAGCACGGAAGCGGGGGCGTTTGCTGGCTTGGCAATGGGCTTAAACGGCGCAGTGACGGCAATTCTTGTGCCGTTGCTGCTGCGTCTGTTGGGGCTATAGCAGGGGCTGTAGCAGGGGCTATACATTTAGCGATAAAGCCCGTATAATAGGAGTGGCTCGTTTTTAAATAGAAAATCAACCAATCACAAGGAGCAACGTATGCAACCGATTCGCGTGCTGGTGCTTTGCACTGGCAACAGCGCACGTTCGCAGATGGCTGAAGGCTTTTTCCGGCAGATCGGTGGTGAGCAGGTGCGGGTGGATAGTGCGGGTACTGCGCCGAGCCGCGTACATCCCTTAGCGATACAGGTGATGCAGGAGTTTGGGGTAGACTTGGCGCAGCATACGAGCAAGCATCTCAATCAATTTCTGGGTGAGCCGATTGATGTGGTGCTGACGGTGTGCGATGCAGCGAATGCTGCGTGCCCGATGTTTCCGGGGCGGGCCGAACGGCTGCACTGGAGCTATCCCGATCCGGGAGCAGTGGTGGGCGAAGCGGCTCAGCTGGAGCTGCTGCGTGAGATTGGGCGGGATATGCAGGCGCGGGTGCGGGCCTTCATCACCGAGCGTGGTGGTGTGCCACAGGAGCTAGATCCAAATGAGTGAGCGTAAAACCCACATCCGTACCGCTGCCAAAGCATATATCGTGCAAGATGGCCAACTCTTAGTGCTGCACATGCGCGATGCTGACGGGGATTACTACACGCTGCCCGGTGGTGGGCAGGAACGGGGTGAGACGTTGGCTCAGGCGGCGGTGCGTGAGTGCTATGAGGAGATCGGTGTAACGGTGCAGGTGGGTGTGCTGCGCTTTATTCACGAGCACGTTGAGCTGACTGCCGATGATGACATCCACCAGATCGATATGATCTTCCTCTGCACGCTGGCGGCGGGAGCCGAACCACATACCGGGAGTGCGCCGGACAAGAGCCAGATTGGCGTAACGTGGCTGCCGCTGGCTGCGCTTGGCAAGTCATCCTTTATTCCAGCGGTGATGTGCTCGGTGTTGCTGCGCTATCCTGATCCGGATCTGCCGTTCTACTATCAGACGGTGCGGCGGGGGCAGGCATAAGTCGGCTGGCACGGCGTAGGATTGCTGTTTAGCATAGCAGATACACCCTACGGGAAGCGAGATTACGGATGCCTCTTTCACGCAAAGTTCAGGTTGCTACTTTTGTTGCTGGGTTGGTAGCCATCCTGACCGTTGGGTGGATTTACATTAATCTTGGGGCGGTTGAAATGAACGTCCACCAACTCAGCGAATATACTACGCCGCAGGCATTGGCGGCGAGTAGCTTTGATGCCGCCGCGCAAGAGGCTATCGGGCAGATGCGGGTGCTTGTGCGGAGTATCCTGCATGCTAACGAAGACCCCGTCGCTCGCGGCGATCTGATTGGAGCGCAGCGCGAGCTAGAAGGGGTGCTGGCGCGGCTGCAACAGCAGTTAGATGTGTTGGATCAGTTTGAGGTGGATGCGGCTGGTCGTCCGGCGAGTGCGGAACAGGTGGCCGTGCAGCGTGAGCGCATCGCCTTTGTGATTGATCTGCGGGCAAAAGCGCGTGCAACAGCGACAATGAACTTGAATTTGACGGCTTCCGAGAAGACGAATTTGATCCGATCCTTAACTGATCTCGAGCAGCGAGCGGCGGCGATCAGTGTGACCAGTGCTGAATTGACGACCCGCGACGTGGATGCAGCATCTGCGGAGATTGATCAGCGGCTGGGCTTTACCGATACGAGTGTGTGGCTGAGTCTGGTCACGGTATTGGGATTGGCATTGTTGTTGCCGTATATTGTGCAACAGGCGATTGTGCGCCCAGTGGAACGGCTTGCGGATGCAGCGCAGGCGGTGACGCAGGGCGATGTGCAGCAGCAGGTGGCTGTGACCCAGACAGATGAAGTGGGCAAGTTGCAAGCGGCGTTTAATCAGATGGTGCAGAGCCTACACCAGCAGCAAGCTGAGCTAGGCGAGCGCAACGCCGCGCTAGAGCGCGAGCGGGAAGCACTGGCGACCGCACTGGATGATGTGCAACGGCTGAGTGCCGAGCGCACGGCGTTGCTGGAGCGCATGGTGGAGCGGCTGTCTGCGCCGGTGTTGCCGGTGCTGGAGGGGGTGCTGGTGCTGCCGGTGATTGGCACGGTGGATGACCGCCGCCGCACCGTATTGCAGACGACGCTGCTGGATGCGGTGGCGGCGCAACATGCCCGCATCGCTATTCTTGATTTGACGGGCTTGAGCAATGCCGATGCAGCGGTGGCGCATACCTTGATTGAGATGGTACAGGGCTGTCAATTGCTGGGGGCGCAACCGGTGATTGTCGGAGTGGCTCCGGCACTGGCAGCGGCATTAGTGAATGAGGGATTGGATGTGCAGGCTGTTCACACGCGAGCCAATTTGCAGGCGGCGGTGCATTCCGCCCAGCGAGAGCTACGCTTGTACAATGGGCACGTGGCTGGCTAGGGTGGGCTGCACAGGCCATGGTGGCGCAGTGGTAGGTTTAATGCTGGGAATGTCTTGGGACTATATGCAAAACACGGTCACGCCGCCGTATGCTCTATTGATCTGGCTGTGATAGACCGTGTGTGTTAACCACGCTAGTACTTTGGTACGGCTTGGCTTGGCGATGTATTAGGTAGGATAGGATTAAAGAACTATCCCGATAGCCTATAGCAAGGTGTGTACTCGTTTGCTATAATAGTAGTTGTTGGGCCTCTGTGTAAAACGCGAAGATAGTAAGGGAATTCAAAGATGGAATCTGCACCACACCTGTTGCTTGATCTGTCGTTCTCCTATACGGTGTTTCTCGGTTTGAGCCTGATGCTGCTTGTGGTTGCGTGCAATTTCCAAATCTCGGTCCAACATCAATGCTACGTGCGTGAGTTTTATCTCTTTCCAACGCGGAAAGTTCTGCGGCTAGAGCTGGCCGTCAATGATATGGTGCAATTTCGTTTCGCGCTTGCGCCGATGCCGCTGATCTGCCTCTAGACATAAACACTCGTTAGTATTTTGTTTTTGTGGGTGCGTACCCGCAGTAGCTCTGGCTGCCGCCGCGTGCAGTGGTGGCGGCTCCGGCGGCTATGGGTGTGTGGTTTGTGGAGCGAGCGGAACTGCGAGTCCTGCTGTATCCCCCAGCGTTGCCGTGCAGTGGGGCGAACCTGTGCTACAATACAGCACGAGACCGCACGTGGAACGTACCCAAATCGGGGTGCGGACAGGGCACAGGTAGGAGTGAGCATGAGCGAATTGCACCAGCTAACGATGACGCAGGCACGCGCCGCACTAGATGCAGGGGAAACGACCGCACTGGAATTAACTGAGGCGTTTCTGGCGCGGATTGCTCACACAGAGCCGCAGGTTCAGGCGTTTCTGCACCTTACGGCTGAACAGGCTCGCGCCCAAGCCCAAGCTGCCGATGCCCAACGTGGCACTGCAACCAGCCCTTTGCATGGCATTCCGCTTGCGATCAAGGATGTGATCTGCACCAAAGATGTCCCCACGACATGCGCCTCACGGATTCTGGAGGGCTTTGTGCCGCCCTACAATGCCACTGTGATCGAGCGACTTGAGCAGGCTGGGGCAGTGATGCTTGGCAAGCTCAACTGCGATGAGTTTGCGATGGGATCAAGCACCGAGAATAGTGCCTACCAGATCACCCGCAACCCGTGGGATTTGGAGCGGGTGCCCGGCGGCAGTAGCGGGGGCAGTGCCGCTGCCGTCGCGGCGATGCAGGCTCCGGCGACACTCGGCACCGATACCGGCGGGAGTGTGCGCCAGCCCGCTGCGCTGTGCGGGATCAGTGCCCTCAAGCCAACTTACGGGCGCGTCAGTCGGTATGGCTTGATTGCGTTTGCCTCTTCGCTGGATCAGATTGGCCCGTTGGCGTGGAGTGCCGCCGATCTTGCGCTGGTGTTGCAGGTGATCGCTGGGCACGATCCCCGCGACGGCACATCTGCGCCAGAGCCAGTCCCCGATTATACGGCCGCTCTCACGGGCGATGTGCGCGGGCTGAAGATTGGCATTCCGCAGGAGTACTTTATCGAGGGGACGGAGCCGGGGGTCGCTGCCGCCGTGCAGCAGGCTTTCGCAGTGCTGCAAGCGCAAGGCGCGGAGTTGGTCGAGATTTCGCTGCCGCATACCATGTATGCGATTCCAGCTTATTATGTTATTGCGCCTGCCGAGGCGAGTGCCAACCTTGCGCGTTACGATGGTGTGCGTTACGGCGTGCGCCAGCCGGGTGAATCGCTGTGGGAGCAGATTGAACGCACCCGTGGCGAACTGTTTGGGGCAGAGGTGCGCCGCCGGATTATGATCGGCACGTATGTCCTTTCGGCAGGCTACTACGATGCCTACTACCGCCGCGCCCAAAAGGTACGCACGTTGATTAAGCAGGACTTCACGCAGGCCTTTGCTGAGGTAGACCTGATCGCCACGCCCACGTCGCCAACGGTCGCTTTCAAAGTTGGCCAGAAAGCCGATGATCCCCTTGCGATGTACCTCTCGGATGTGTTTACTGTCACGGCGAATATGGCGGGCATTCCCGGCTTAGTTGTGCCGTGCGGCTTCAGTGAAGGCTTGCCGATTGGGTTGCAGTTGCTTGGTCGCCCCTTTGCTGAAGCTATGCTGCTGCGGGTGGGCGATGCCTACCAGCGTGTCACCGATTGGCACACGCACCGCCCGACGCTATAGCGTGGGGGCGGGTGATAGGGCCGATATATCACGGATGTTTGTCCCGCTACCGGTGACCGCACACCTGACCTCTGCCACCGATCACGCTACTCCTGCATGCGCTGCGTGATGCGCTCCATGCGGGCGCGATTGACCCCTAGATCGGAGTGGCCCATGCGGGCTGCCGAACGGAACTGAATCCGATTGGCATTTTTCGTAAAGAGAAACTCGGCATCATCGCCGAAGCCAAATACCAGCGAGCGGAACTGCACATGCAGGTAGTTCTCAGTCTGGGTGAGAATGGTGCTGCGTGGCTCTGCTTGTACTGCGGCCACAAGGCGTTGCATCGCCTGCTCCGGCGTGTCGTTGTAGCTGATCGGGGGCAGGGGATCGGTGGCATCCGGACGCGAGGAGATACAGTTGGGGGTGGGCGGGCAAGGGGCCAGCTGCCCATCTTGTATTCCGCCGGGTGCAGGGCTATCGGTGGTGGTAATCAGCAGCCGGGCGAGTAGCGGCAACACTACAGCCGCCGCCGCTAGTCCAATCATGATCATCCGTAAGCGCATATAGGGTGAGTCTTTCTAGGTGGGTTTGAGCTACTCCACGCCACCAACATACCACACTTTGATCAGGCTGTTGCCGTGCCCAGAGATGAGCATATCACCCGCAGGCGAAAAGAGTACGGCCGCCCCAGAGGAGCCGGGTTCGAGGGTGGCGATCAGTTCGGCAGCGGGCATGCGCCATAGCTTGAGGAGTTCATCCTCTGCGCCGCTGGCGAGTAGCCGCCCATCGGGGCGGAAGGCTAAGGCGCGGATTTCGTTAGTATGCCCATCGAGCACGCCCAGTGGCGTACCATCCTGTGCATCCCAGAGCCGGATGGTGGCATCGTGCGAGCCACTTACGAGCAGCTGCCCATCGGGGCTGAAGGCGGTCGGTAAGACCCAACTCGTATGCCCGTAGAGGATTAGCTCTGGCGCACCTGTGGCAACTTCCCACGTCCGCACGGTCAGGTCGAGCGAGCTGGTTGCTAGGGTGCGCCCATCGGGGCTGAAGGCGACACTTTCGAGCCAGTGGGTGTGCCCTAGTAACGCCTTGTCGAGCGTTGCGGAGGCGACATCCCACAGCAGCGCAGTGCCATCTTTAGCGGCACTCGCTAGCAGAGACCCATCAGGGCTAAAGGCAACTGCGGCGACCTCATCGGTGTGCTCCACCAGCGTCGCCTGTAGTTCGGGGGCAGCCAGTGTGGTTATGTCCCACAGCAGCACCTTGCCGTCTTTGGTTGCGCTTGCCAAGCGTGTCCCCGTCGGGTGAAAGGCGACCCCGCGCACGCCAGCAGTGTGGGCAAGCGTTGCCAGTTCCGCACCTGTTTGCCAATTCCACAGCTTGACAGTGCCGTCATCTGATGCGGAGGCGAGGAGGTTGCCATCCGGACTCAGTGCGAGTGCCCACAAGCCGCCGCTATGCCCGCTGAGGGTGCGTAGCTCCTCGCCGAATGAGTAGGGCACAGGCGTGGCGGTGGGGGGCGGGGTGGCGGTGGCGGTAGGGGGCGGTGGGGTGGCCGTTGCGGTGGAGGGCGGGGTGGCGGTGGCCGTTGCGGTGGGGGGCGGGGTGGCGACGGGAAGTTCTGCTACTGATGCGGGCGGGGTGGTGGTGGGGGCGCATGCCCCGCCTAGCAACCACAGCCCTACCAGCCCCACGCTTATCAGCCGAACTGCAAGCACTCGTACCAGCCTGATCATATATACCCTGCTTCGTTGTTTGAGCGGTATACCTATCTCATTATACCAGAGGCAAGCGTGGGCTTGTGTGGGGCGAGGTGTGGTCATTCCGGAAGCTGAGAGCTGCTCTGAGGTGGGCGAATGCCGTGCAGCGTATGGGAGGCGGCTCAGGGCATTAGCCGTGACGGAAGCCATGTGCTACAATGCTACCCATGAATGTTTTGGCTCTGTTACGGCGCGTCTTCGAGCGTGAGCAGGTGTACCACGAACGCCAACAGGCAATGATTGGGCAGCAGCTCATGGCCCGCGGCATTGCGGATCAGCGTGTGTTGCACGCGATGACCCAAGTTCCGCGCCATATGTTTGTGCCTGCGAACATGCGCGAGTATGCGTATGCCGATTGTGCCCTGCCAATTGAGGATGGGCAGACGATCTCGCAGCCGTTTATGGTGGCGTATATGCTGCAAGCCCTGCGCCTTGATGGTTCTGAGCGGGTGCTGGATGTGGGGACGGGATCGGGCTATGCGGCGGCGGTGCTGAGCCTGCTGGCGGCGCACATCTATACGATTGAGCGTTCGCCGGTGTTGGCGAGCAGTGCCCGTGAACGGCTAGCGCAGCTGGGCTATACGAATGTGACGGTGGTGGAGGGCGACGGCACGGAAGGGTTACCAGACTATGCCCCCTTCGATGCGATTAGTGTGGCGGCGGCCTCGCCGTGGATTCCGCGCCCCCTGTTGAGCCAGCTGGCCCACTGTGGGCGGTTGGTAATTCCGGTGGGGAGCTACGATCAGCAACTGCTGATCCGAGCGACGTGTCAGGATGGCGAGGTGCTGACGGAGCAGTTGGGCAAAGTGCGTTTTGTGCCCCTGATTGGTGAACACGGCTGGACAAATTGAACGTCTTAGGAGTGGCGGGGCGGGCACGCGGTGCGGCGGAGATACAAGCCAGATAACATATAAAGGGTAGCTAATCCATGAATCGGATGTTTACAGTCCCCGGTGAAGATTTGTTTGATGGGCGCATAAATGATAATGTGGAACTGCTCAAGGCGTGGGCGGGAACCTCGTTGGCGTTTGCGATTGCGTTTGCGGGCGGGCAGGTCTTTCGGGTTGAGTTTCTCACGTTCCTGCTGATTGCGGGCGTGACGGGGGGAGTCGGCTTTGTAGTGCATGAGCTGGCCCATCGGGTGGTGGCCCGCCAATACGGAGCGCAGGCGTTCTTCAAATCCAATGATAGCATGTTGCTGATCTCGATCCTTGTGGCGTTTAGTGGCTGGTTTTTGGCGGCTCCGGGCGCGGTATGGCATCGGGGTGGGCGGCTCACGCCCCGCCGCAGTGGGCTGATTGCGCTGGCGGGGCCGGTGAGCAACTTTGGGTTGGCGGTGCTGTTTGCGCTCGCCTTGCTGGTTTTCCAGAGTGGAGCCGTGCCGGTAGATCGCTTTTGGGTGTTGCTTTGCCTTGTGGGGTATAACATCAATGCGTGGCTGGGGCTGTTCAATCTGATTCCGATTGCGCCCTTTGATGGCGAGAAGATTTGGCGGTGGAACAAAGCTGTGTTGGGTGTGACGGCCGCGATTGGGGTGGTAATGGTGTTTGTGTTGCCGGGTATTCTGTTCTAACTCTATCAGAGGAGGTCTGCTGTGCGTACACCGATATTGGCTGCAAACTGGAAGATGTACAAAACGTTGGCGGAAGCCGAAGCCTTTGTACACGAATTCTTGGCGGGGCTGGGCGATGTGCGTGGGCGCGAGGTGGTGCTGTGTGCACCCTACACGGCACTAGATCGGTTGCGGGGGGCATTGGCGGGTAGCCCGGTGGCACTGGCGGCGCAGGATGTGTTCTACGAGGATCAGGGGGCGTATACGGGGGCGATCTCGCCGCTAATGCTGACGGATGTAGGGTGCGCCTATACGATTATTGGGCATAGTGAACGCCGCCAGTATTTTGGCGATACGGATGCGATTGTCAATCGCAAAATCCATGCGGCGTTGAAGCATGGCTTGAAGGTGATCCTTGCGATTGGGGAGAGCAAGCCGCAACGCGATGCAGGACAGGCTGAGGCAGTGGTGGTGGCGCAGGTGCGGGCGGCCTTGGCGGGCGTGAGTGTGGCCCAGATGGCGGAACTGGTGCTGGCGTATGAGCCGATCTGGGCGATTGGCACGGGTGATACGGCAACTCCGGCGGATGCCCAGCAGATGCACGCGACGATCCGCGCCACGCTGGCTGAGCTGTATGGGCAAGCGACGGCGGATGCGGTGCGGATTCAGTATGGTGGCAGTGTGAAGCCGGATAATGTGGATGAGCTGATGGCGCAGGCGGATATTGATGGGGCACTGGTTGGGGGGGCTTCGCTCAAGCCGGAGAGCTTCCTACGGATTGTTCACTTTCAAGCATAACAGAGATAAAGGATAGCGGTATGGCAGATGAAGTCACGCTGAAAGCAACCCTTGCGCGGCCGTATTTGGCGGCGACGAATACGGCACAAGTCGCTTATGTCTTGCTGGAGCTGATGCCTGCGGCAAGTGTGGCGCAGGTGCGGGTTCCAGTGAATGTGAGCTTTGTGTTGGATCGCAGCGGCTCGATGAAAGGGGAGAAGATAGACCGTGTGCGGAAGGCAACGTCTGCCGCGCTTGATTTGTTGGATCAGCAGGATACCGTGTCGGTGGTGGTGTTTGATCACCGCACGAAGGTGTTGATTCCGTCTACGCCGGTGGTAGATCGGGCGGCGATGCAGCGTGAGGTGAGCCAGATCCGCGATGCGGGCGGGACCCGGATTGCGCCTGCGTTGATTGATGCGCTGAAGGAGCTAGATAAAGCCGATGCGGGGATGATCCGGCGGCTGGTGCTGCTGACGGATGGGCAGACGGAGAATGAGAAGGAGTGCCTTGTACAAGCCGAGCATGCTGGGCGCAAGGGCATTCCGATCACGGCCTTGGGGGTGGGCAAAGATTGGAATGAGGATTTGCTGATTGATATGGCCAACCGTTCGGGGGGCACGGCGGACTATATCCACAAGCCGGATCAGATCGAGGAGTATTTCCAGCTGACAGTGCAACGGGCCCAAGCGACGGCAATCCGCAATGCGAACCTGACGTTGCGGCTGGTGCAGGGCGTGAACCCACGCGCAGTGTGGCAGGTGATCCCCTTGATAGACAATCTGGGGTATCAGCCGATTTCGGAGCGCGATGTGCATGTGCCGCTGGGTGAGCTGGAGTCGGGGCAGGGGCGCACGTTGCTGATTGAGCTGCTGGTGGATCCGCGCCCGGTGGGGCAGTATCGGATTGGGCAGGCGGAGGTGACGTATGATGTGCCAGCGATGCAGATGCAGGGGGTGAAGTCGCGCCTTGATATTATGCTGACGTTTACCCAAGATGCGAGCCTAATTCATCAAGTGCATGCGCCGGTGATGAATATTGTGGAGAAGGTGAGTGCGTTTAAGCTGCAAACTCGTGCGCTGCAAGATTTGCAAGCGGGCAATGTGGCCGCAGCAACGCAGAAGCTGAAGAGTGCGGTGACGCGCCTGCTCAGTCAGGGTGAGGTGGATTTGGCTCAGACGATGCAGCAGGAGATTACCAACCTTGAGCAGAGCGGGCAGATGAGTAGCGAAGGGCAGAAGACGGTGAAATTTGGCACGCGCAAGACGGTGCGCTTGAGTGATCTGGAGCAGTAGCGGGTGCTAGGTGGTAGGTGACAGGTTTCAGGTTTCAGGTGCTAGGTGGTAGGTGAGGATGGGGAGCCGTGCCGTGTGGCACGGTTTTTTGTTGGGGGGCAGGCGGGTGTTAGGTGTTAGGTGACAGGTGCTAGGTTTCAGGTGTTAGGTGACAGGTGAGGATGGGGAGCCGTGCCGTGTGGCACGGTTTTTTGTTGGGGGGCTGCTGGATGGGTTGGTGGGGCTGGCGGGCTAGTGGGGTACGATCAGGCGGCTTCGCGCCCATTGCGCCAGCGGACCAGCTTGCTTTGGAGGGAGAGGGCGAAGAAGTAGACGCGGTAGCCAAAGAGGATAGGGAGCATGACGCGGATCAGCCGCTTGAGGGGGATGGGTTTGGTGGCGTGGTAACATTCGATCACGGTCTGGAAGGCTTTCCAGCGTTGGCCATGTTCGGAGAGGGTCATGGCGTGGGCAAGGTAGGCGTATTGCAGGAATATCTGGCGTAGGCGTTCGGTTTTGGCTACGCCGATGTCGCGGTGGAGCATGGTTTGCCATTGCTCCATAAAGATGTCGAGAGCGCGGTTGATGGCGGTGAGGTTGCGCGAGGTTTGGGCCGAGGCGAATTCATGCTTGATGACGAGCGGCTCATCTATGGCGTGGAAGTCGCAGATTTGGGCGAGGCGCACCCACAGTTCGTAATCTTGCATGCGTGGCAGGCGCGGATTGAACATGCCGACGGCGACAAGCGGGCAGCGGCGCAGCAGGAAGGTAGAGAGGGCTTGGGTCCAGCCATTGAGGAGCTGGGGGTAGACTTCGCGCCCAGTGTACATGGGCGAGCGGGTGAGGCTGAGCTGCTGCTGGACATCATCGTAGACGTAGTAGTCGCAGTAGACTGCGCCGACGCGCCGATCTGCCTGCATGAGGTAGGTGAGCAGGCGTTCGAGCATGGGGGGGAGCCATTCGTCGTCGGAGTCGAGGAAGGCGATGTACATGCCGGTGGTGGCTTCGATGCCGACATTGCGTGCGCCGCCGCCGCCCTGATTTTGGGTGAGGCGGATGTAGTGCAGGCGTGGGTCGCTGATCGCAGTGACGACTTCGGCGGTGTTGTCGGTGGAGGCATCATCCACGACACAGAGTTCGAGGTTGGGGTAGGTTTGGTTGAGAACGCTGCGAATGGCGCGTTCGATGATGTGGGCCCGATTGTAGGTTGGGATGATGACACTGACTAGTGGTGTTGCTGACATCGTAGCCCCTTCGCGTATAGCTGGCGGATGACTGCTTGCGGGTATGATACCACATCTGGCGTGGGTGGGGTGTGGCTTGTGGCTTAGGGTGGGGGCAGGCGGCGCACGAGGGGGAGATAGGCGGCGGGGCGGGTCGGCGGGAAGAGCACGAGAGCAAATTCGCCGAGCTGGGGTAGCTGGGCATGGAGCAGATCGCCGTGCACGCGCTGTTCGGTGATGCCGAAGGTTTGCCATGCGATAGTGGGGTTGGGTTCGCGCAGGTTGTAGCGCATCAATAAGAGGCGTTCGGTGGCCGTCACGATTTGGCGATCATACTGCACGGTGAGGATGGCGGGGTGTCGCAGGCGAAAGTCGGGTTGGATCACGCCATCTTGGAAGGTATCGAATTGGAACGCCCGTCCAGCGAAGGTTAAGCCGCGATGGAGTGGGCGTGGGGGGGCGGCGGGGAAATCGGTGTAGATGATGCTGGTGGGCTTGATGACCGCCCGCGGCGGGACAACGAGCGAAAGGGTGAGTCCTTGCGTGTTGGTGATGTGCAGTGTGCCGCCACCTTCGGGGGTGACAAGGAGTTCGGCGGTGGTGCCGGGTGGGGCGGCACTCACGCGGGTGGTGAGGCGGTCGGTATTGTTGAGGCGGTTGGGGTCGAAGGTGCGGCTCGCCACGCTGACGGTGCTGAGGAGATGGCCTGCTTGGGCGGCAATGACGACAAATTGCACGGTGCGGCGTGCGCCAGCGGGCAGATCGCCGAGCGTGCAGCGCAGTTCGTTGGTAATGTAGATCAGGGGCGAGCAGGTGGGGATGCTGGGGCTAGAGCTGATGATTTGGGCCGTGATCGGGACGGTGGCGGTGAGGACGGTGGTGGTGGCGGTGAGGGGGCCCGCGTTGCGGATGGTGGCTGTATAGGTAATGGGTTTGCCGACGGTTGCGTCGGGCGAGTCAAGTTGGGCGACGGAGAGGTCTGCGCCTTGCTGGGGATCGCCGCTCGTGGTGAAGCTGCGGCGTAGCCCTTCGGCCGCGCCGTTGGCATTGCGGGCGAGGGCTTGCACAAAGTAGGTGGTGCCGGGTTGCAGCTCGGTGAGGGTAGCTTGGACGGCTTGGGCCATCGTGCCGGTGACGGTGCGGGCGGGGGTGGTCCGCACGTCGTAGATCGGATCGGTGCCCCAGAGGAACTGGACGGTTGTGGGTGAGCCGTTGGGGGTGACGGTGGCATTGAGGGTGACGCTAGTGCTGGTGAGGTTGCTAACGGGATCGGTGGTGATGGCGGGGGGGAGTCCTGCTTGGGCAGGCGGGGCTGCATGGCTGGCGGGGAGCGTGGGTAGCGTCCATAGGATGAGGAGCAGGGCAAGCCGCACGAGGCGCATGGGTATCCTCCGATATGGGACTAATGGGATTTTGGCACGGTAGGCTGGGCGTGCTCTGGCGTTGGGCATACCTAACTCTTTCAGTATACCACACTGGCTTATAGCTCCAAGCCGTGCTGCTCGGCATTGTTGGGCTGGGCCCGTTCGGCGCGTTTGAAGGGGTCAATTGAGGGGGGCAGTTCTACGCCGCGCCCGTCGAGCAGCTCCTCAATGGTGACGATCTGGATGCGCGGGTAGCTGCGCTGCCACAGCTCAGAGGGGTACATATCGGCTTGGGTGGCTTCGGTTCGCATCTCGCGGGTGGGAGGGTGGATGGTGATCAGGATGGCGATGGCGGCTTTTTCGCGTTCGAGTGTGCCGCGTAGGTCGCGCACTTCTTTGCTGCCGATGCGCCCGCCTTTGACTTGCACAATGACGGAAGCGTAGCGGTTTTTGCCCTCGCTGAATTTGATGAGTCCATCAATGCCCCGATCTGCGCCTTTCTTGCCCTGCTTGCTGCCCGCTTCGCCGCCAAGCGGCATTGCGCCGATTAGCGAGATAGCCCAGAACTGGAACTGGAAGGGGTCATCCTGAAACAGTTGGCGGGCTGAGGCGAGGTCTTGCGGCTCGCCAATCACGGCGTAGTCGAGCTTGGGCTTGAGGTTGAACATATCGAATAGACGCTTCTTCTGGAGCGCAACAGCGAGGTGGGTGATGTCAATGCCGATCCAGCGACGGTTGAGCTGTTGGGCGGCAATCACTGCCGTGCCGCAGCCGCAGAAGGGGTCGAGCACGACATCGCCCTCGTTGCTGCTGGAGCGGATGATGCGTTCGAGCAGGCTGACGGGCTTCTGGGTCGGGTAGCCGAGCCGCTCTTTGGC
>CALCJV010000119.1 GCA_937967405.1 uncultured Chloroflexales bacterium
TGCCGCCAGTGCGCGGGCGCGTGGTATTCACCAATGTGAGCTTTCGCTATCATGGCAGCGATAGCCCCTCATTGATTGATGTGTCGTTCACCGTTGAGCCGGGCCAGACGGTGGCGATTCTGGGGCGCACTGGCTCCGGCAAATCCAGCATCATCAATCTGATCCCGCGCTTCTACGATGTTAGTGCGGGCAGCGTCACGATTGATGGCTATGACGTGCGCGACGTAACACTGACCAGCCTCCGCAGCCAGATCGGGATTGTGCTGCAAGATGCAGTCCTATTCAGTGGCACGGTGCGTGAGAACATCGCCTATGGCCGCCCCAATGCTAGCGAGGCTGAGATCGAAGCGGCGGCACGGGCCGCGCAGGCGCACGAATTTGTGCTGGAACTGCCCAACGGCTACGACACGGTGATTGGCGAGCGCGGGGTCGGCTTGAGCGGTGGGCAACGCCAGCGCATTGCCATTGCCCGCACGCTGCTGCTTGATCCGGCGGTGCTGATCTTCGATGATAGCACCTCCGCCGTAGATGCCGAAACCGAGTACCGCATCCAGCAAGCTCTGATCCCGCTGCTGGCCGAGCGCACGGCCTTCATCATTGCCCAACGCATGAGTACCATCCGCAACGCTGATCTGATCCTGCTCCTTGATCAGGGGCGGCTTGTCAATCAAGGGACATATGATTATCTGCGTGAGAACTGCGGGACATTCTGTGAACTACTTGATGCCCAATTTGGCACAACCGAAGAGATGGCAGAGGAAATATTAATATGACGACTCGTGCGATGCGCCCCGCACTTGACAGTGATGAAGTCAGCATCGCTCCACCGGCCACGCTGCGTCGCCTTGCCAGCTACTTGCGCCCGTTCCGCCGCAAGCTCATGATTGCCTTTGCGGCTATTGTGGTTACATCTGCGACTCAAGCTATCGCCCCAGCCTTGATTGGCTTAGCGATTGACAACTATATCGCCAATGGTGACATGGCTGGTCTGAACCGTGATATGCTGCTGCTACTTACTGTCTTTGCAGTTGGTTTCATGGGGCGGGCCCTGCAAATCTACCTGATCGGCGAGGTAGGCCAACGCTTCCTTGCGGCACTGCGCCAAGATGTGTTTGAGAAGGTGCAGGAACTGCCGCTGGCCTTCTTCGATCAACGCCGCGCCGGTGATCTGATGTCGCGGCTCGTGAACGACATTCAGGTGATTAACCAATTGATCAGTCAAGGGCTTGTGCCAGCGATTGGCAACCTGTTTACGCTGGTCGGGATTGTAATCGCCATGTTCATCCTTGATGTCTGGCTGGCCCTCGCCAGTTTCGTCTTTGTGCCACTGGTGATCTGGGTGACGGCGATCTTCTCGCGCCTCTCGCGCACAGCCTTCCGGATCACCCGCGAGGCGATGGGCGAAGTCTCGGCGGAGCTGCAAGAGGGCATCACGGGCGTGCGCGTTGCCCAAGCTCTGAACCGTACCGATGCCAGCATTCGCCGCTTTGCCGAGCGCAATGCCAACAACCGTGATGCCAATATCCAAGCGGTCACCCTAACCGCTGCGTTTACGCCGGCCATTGACGTGCTTAGCACCCTCGCACTGGCCCTTGTGATCGGGTTGGGCGGCTGGCTCGTCCTGATTGGCTATGCGGCAGTTGGCACGGTGGTGGCATTCCTGATCTACATGCAGCAGTTCTTCCAACCGATCCAGCTGATCAGTACCATTTATACGCAAGCACAAGCAGCACTGGCGGGCGCAGAGCGCATATTCGACCTGTTGGATGAGCCACAGACGCAACTTGATGCCCCCCACAGTTACCCACTTCCGCCAATACAGGGGCACGTTGCCTTTGAGCATGTGTCGTTCCGTTATGGCTCTGATCCGGCTGCGCCGCTCGTCCTGCATGATGTGTCGCTGGTCGCTGAGCCGGGCCAGACAGTTGCGCTCGTAGGCCCAACGGGGGCCGGCAAAAGCACCCTGATCAACTTGATCCCGCGCTTCTATGATGTGACGGCGGGGCGCGTCCTGATTGACGGGCACGATGTCCGCGATGTAACCCTTGCCAGCCTGCGCGGGCAGCTCGGCTACGTGCTGCAAGATAGCTTCCTCTTTTCAGCGACCATCGCCGACAATATTCGTTACGGGCGGCTTGCTGCCACCGACGCGGAAGTAGAGCAAGCCGCCCGCACCGTCGGCGCACACGATTTCATCAGCCGCCTGAGCGAGGGCTACCAGACGCGGCTCGGCGAACGCGGCAGTGGGCTGAGTCAGGGGCAACGCCAGCTGCTCGCATTTGCGCGGGCGGTGCTGGCTGATCCGCGTATCCTAATCCTCGATGAGGCCACATCAAGCATTGACCAAGCGACGGAGCGGGTGATCCAGCAGGCTCTGCGGGTCTTGCTCGAAGGGCGCACCGCGTTTGTGATCGCGCACCGCCTCTCGACGATTCGGGATGCCGATCTGGTGTTGGTGGTTGACGATCACCACATTGTCGAGCGTGGCACACACAACGAACTGGTGGCTTTGGGCGGAACGTATGCGAGCCTGTACGAACGCCAAGCGCGGAGCTATAGCCGCAATGGGCACGGCGCATAGGGGCTGTATGTTAACTGGCAACCGGCAAGAGCCACTGCCTTGTACGTCATGTGCAATCGGCATGGCTCCCCACCGCGTATCCAGAATGGGTATAATATACCCCGTACACGCGCCGACCTATGCGGGCACGGCGCATTGAGCAGGAATAGTAAAGGAGATAGTGTGCAACCTGTAGAGAATGTGCGTGTGCGCGAGTTTCGCCCACTTGAATCGCCGTATGCGTTCCAACGCCAGCTGCCGATGTCGGCTCCCGTAGCTGAGACGGTTTATACCGCCCGTGAGACGATCAAACGCATCCTCCGCAAAGCTGATCCGCGCCTGCTAGTCGTGATTGGGCCGTGCTCGATCCACGATCCGCTCGCCGCCTTCGAGTATGCTGAACGCTTGTATGCTGCCCACCGCCGCTATCAGCAGCAGCTGTTCATTGTGATGCGGACGTATCTCGAAAAGCCGCGCACCACGACGGGCTGGCGGGGCTTCCTGAATGACCCCAAGCTCGATGGTTCATTCGATATGGCCGCCGGGCTGTACCAATCCCGCGAACTGCTGCTGAAGATCAATGCGATGGGCTTGCCGGTTGCCACCGAAATGCTTGACCCGATTAGCCCGCAGTACCTTTCGGATGTGATCAGCTACGCCGCGATTGGCGCACGCACCACCGAATCGCAGACGCACCGCGCCCTTGCGAGCGGCATCTCCATGCCCGTCGGCTTCAAGAATAGCACCGCCGGTGATGTCAAGGTGGCGGTGAATGCGGTGATCTCGGCGCGTAGCCCCCACAGCTTCTTGGGCATTGACCGGAGTGGACGGGCGGCAGTTGTACAAACCGCAGGCAATCCCGATGGCTCAGTGATCTTGCGCGGCAGCAAAGGCCAGCCCAACTACACCCACGAGCATATTGTTGCAGCTGAAGCATTGATGCAGGCAGCAGGGCTTGCCCCCGCTCTGTTGGTGGATTGCAGCCACGACAACTCCGGCTTTGACTACGCTCAGCAGGTGGTGGTGTGGCAGACCGTGCTGGAGCATCGCCTTAGCCATCCAACCGCCGTGATTGGGATGATGGTTGAGAGCTTTTTGGAAGATGGCAAACAAAGCCTGCCCGCCGATCTCAGCACGCTTGACCCGCACCAGTTGCAGTATGGGCTATCGGTGACGGATGCGTGCGTCGGCTGGGATACCACCGAACAGCTGCTGGAAACTGCCGCCACTGCCCTGCGCGAGGCAGGCGTGCGCGGCTAGCTGCGGAACTGGAGGAACAGTTATGCGGAATGCTAGAACCATCGCGGGAGTACGTGCAAACGTTCGCGGGTGACACGATCCTCAAACTGCTTAAACAGATCGTTCTCACTGGCTCTGCATAATCAGGGCGAAGTGCAGGCAGCATATCCCTAGCACCACGAGCACGGTGCGTACTATCGCTGCGAGTGGGAATGCAACCGCCACCGCACAGCACAATAATGCTGCAATAACATACAATGTCAGTTCTGTATCAGTCACGATGCTGCGCTTTCATAGCGTAATCATACGGTTTAAATGGTTGCGAAAACCCATCAATCGTAATTGATGGGTTATGCTTAGTATAGCACATGGGCTGTGCCGTCGCAAGCCGTAATGCTCCTAGAATAGTTATACGCCGTTGGTTGCGGCGGGTTCTGCGTGGTGGAGTTTGGGGTGCGCCGCTTGGGGGGTAGGTGCTACGCTAGGCCATCGGCACGGTGAAGTGGAAGGTACTACCGCGGCGTTCAAAGCTATCGGCCCAGAGCCGCCCGCCATGCCCCTCGACGAGGTGCTTGGCAATTGCTAGCCCTAGCCCTGTACCACCTACGTTGCGCGTGCGCGAGCGATCTACCTTGAAGAACCGTTCAAACACACGTGGCAACTGATCGGCGGGGATGCCAATCCCTGTATCGCTGATGCTGATCAGAAGCCACATCCCCGCCGGATGATCGTTCGGCAAGGTCGTCTGCGTTCCTGTTGGGGTAACCAGCAGGGGTGCAGGCGGATCGGGGCTAGGCAGCGTCGCCCTGTCCGGCTCGGCGTGGAGCCGATACTGGGTGTGATCATGTTCATCTACGTGGATCACTTGCGTCTGCACGGTGATACGGCCCTGTTCTGGGGTGAACTTGACGGCATTGTGCAGCAGGTTCAACAGAATCTGGTCAATTCGGCGGCTGTCTATCAATACGGGCATGCGGTGATCCACGACATTGGCAATGAGCATAATCTGCTTGCGATCTGCCTGCGGGCGGATGCGGGCAAGGGCCCGCTCGATTACCTGCCCGATGCGGCCCGGCGTGAGCTGGATCGTGATCCGCCCCGCTTCGATCTGCGAGAGTTCGTGCAGCTCCTCAACCAGATGGGTCACTGCATCAATCTCGTTCGTCATCTGATGCAGCATCCGGCGGGCAATCGGTTCCGGTGGATCGGACTGGAGCGTCTCCGCCAGCAGCTTGAGCGACGCAAGCGGGGTGCGGAGTTCGTGCGAGACATTTGCCACCAGATCACGCCGCGCCCGTTC
>CALCJV010000120.1 GCA_937967405.1 uncultured Chloroflexales bacterium
CGGGCGCACTGGGCCTTCGAAGCCCAAGCCGGGCCGCTCTACGAAGGCTACTACTACTTCGCCGAAACTGGACACTCGGTCAATCCAACCTTCCTGAATTTTTGGCGATTCAATGGCGCGTTGCGGATGTTTGGCTACCCGATCTCCGAGGAGTTCTACGAGATCAATATCAACACTGGCACCCAACGCCTCGTCCAATACTTTGAGAAGGCGCGGCTAGAATACCTGCCTGAATATGCCGGAACCTATAGCGAAGTTCAAACTGGTCAGCTTGGGCGGGAGTGGCTGATCAACGATCCTTATGCCCTCGCACAGACGCAAGCGGCTCCAGAGATTGGCTTGCTCGGCACGGCTACAACAGGCTATGCTGCTTCAATCCAAGAGCGCATTCACAACATTGCCCGCGCCACCGAGATGTTCAATGGTGTCGTTGTGCCTCAAGGCGCACAGTATTCGTTCCTCGCGCAGGGCGACTTCTCCGAAGCTAACGGCTTTGTTGAGGGCTATGCCATTGTGGGGGGCGAGCTAGCCAAAGTAACTGGCGGGGGCTTGTGCCAAGTCTCGACCACCTTCTTCAGAGCGGTCTCGAATGCAGGCTTACCGATCACCGAACGCCATGCCCACTCATTCGTGATTGACTTCTACGAGAATATTCTCGGCTTCGATGCGACCGTCTTTTCGCCGAGCGTAGATTTCAAATTCGTGAATGACACGCCGGGCCCGATCTACGTTTTCGCTCATGCCGATACGTGGAATGCCACGGTCACTTTCTCGATCTGGGGCTACAATGACGGGCGTTCAGTCAGCTACGATGGCCCCTACACCTCCAACTACCGTGCGCCGGGGCCGGCCATTTGGCGGTATGACCCGAACTTGGGGTATGGGCAAGTTCGGCAACTCGTGCATGGGCGAGGTGGCATGGATGTACGCTACACGCGCTACATCACATGGCCTAATGGCGCAACCCGTACCAACACGTACAGCACCAACTACCTGCCGTGGGAAGACTTCTATCTGTATGGCCCCGGCGTTACGCCCGGCTCATAAGCTCTCAACGATCTTCACCATTTTATAACTAATGCACCTGACGGGCGACACTCCCCATGATACAATGAGGAGTGTCGCTCCGTTTATCATTGTCTAACCGATGAGAGGAATGCAATTGCTGAAGACTCACACTCTGCGACCTTGTGCAATGGTGGTGCTTGCCATCGGGCGGCCCAGCGAGGGAACTCAATGCCTTCCCGGCTGATCCTCATGGGCTTAGCCACAAGCCTCTGTCTTGCGCTCGGCTTGATGCTAGTTGGGCTGCGCCATACCCCCGTGCTAGCTGACGAACCACCCGCCACATACGCGCAGCACGCGGGCTTGGTGGTGGATTTTGGCAACGGTGTGGTGCTGACGCGCTGCGTTGATCTTGGTCCAGATGCGAAAGCCTCGGCCTTAACGGTGCTGGAGACTGCCCGTCCGACCCTGACGCTTCAGATCGAGCCGTTGATGACGAGTGCTAACGTGTGTCAAATCGAGGATACGGGCTGCCCCAAAGATCAATGCACCACCTGTGCGGCGGCATGTGCCGAAGGAGTACCCAGCGCGTGTCAGGTCTTCAATACATGGCGGCACTATCAGCTGCGTGAAGGCAAATGGATAACCTCGACCAGCGATGTGCTCCGCGCTGAAGTGCTATCTGGCACGGTGGAAGGCTGGCGATGGGGGCGTGCGAGCAATACGGGAGTCTACACTGAGCCGCCTTTGCTCAGCTTTGAGCAGATCTGTGTCAGCCAGATTGTTACCCCAACCATAACTGCAACCCTCACCGCTAGCCCAACCCTCACCGCTAGCCCAACCCTCACCGCTAGCCCAACCCTCACAATCAGCCCAACCCTCACGGCGACCCCGTTTTCGGGGCTGAATGCACCTACCGATACGCCGATCCCAACGGCTACGCTCACCCCGACTGACCGTCCCGATCTTGATCGCCAGCGGGAGGCTCCTGCACCAGCGGTACAGCCCGTTGAGAATCCCGTTGGAACGATTACACCAACAGCAACGATCACGCCGCGTCCCCAAACGGAAGTGCCGCGCAATGTTGTGAATACGGCAGTGGTAGTGACAGCGGTTGCACTGCCTAATCAGGGCGGTACGGGTGGCGGGGATACCACCTTGCCGATTGTGCCCGGTCAACCGGATGTGCCGCCGCCGGAGCCGCCCACGGACGTGCCGCCGCCGGAGCCGCCCACGGACGTGCCGTCGCCGCCAGAGCCGCCCACGGACGTGCCGTCGCCGCCAGAGCCGCCCAATCTGATTCAGACCGAGCTGGCGATCCTGCCGCGCACCGCTACCCCAACTCCAGCAGGGGTTGGGGCGGTAGCCCCTGCGCCCCCACCTGCGTCCCTAGAGCCGCCTACACCTGTTCTCGATGTGATTGGTGAGCCGTCGGGTGTGTTCACACCGCCACTCCTTGTTGCCAGTGAGGCCGACGCACGAGTTCTGCCAGCGTCGCCGCCGGGTGGGTGGTTGCTGTACATCTTCATTGGCTTGATGTTGGTCTTGTTCCTTGTGCTGCTTATGGTGTTGCAAATTCGTGCGATGCGTGGTGAAGAGTAAGACGGCGCAGGTATGCCTGTGCGCGGGCTTGTAGCCCAGCATCGCTGAGTTGGGTAGCGGCTTGCGCGAGGGTTGCGGCTAGCTCTTGCTCGGTAGGCGTAACAAGCGGTTGCGCCAGTTGGGGCACGAGCGTCATATCTGGTGGCAGGAGCCACCGCTCCAGCAAGCGGCGCATAGCCGGCTCATCGTTGCGCTGCATAGCATCCTGAAGCTGCACTATTGCAAGTTGTTGGGTTGGCTGGCGGTTTTGGGTTTCGGCGAGGTCTTGCGCGGCTTGCAACGCCCGTGCGTGGGCTTGTGGCAGATTGGCTCGCTCGGCAGCGAGGGCAGCTACGGCCCAGAGATCAATGCTGTTCCAGCGTTGGGCATCAGCCATGATCTGTTCCACTCCATCAGGCGTGATCTGCGGCTGGGCAAGGCTGGCACGGGCTTGCACCAGTGCGGCGTATTCGCTGGTCGGCAGGGGCATGTTGGTGCAGACCACACTCTGCCGACAGGCCCAGCTTGCGGCGAGGTACGGCTCTGGCGCAATTGCTCGCCGCCAGTGCTGTTCGGCTTGGGCTAGGTCGCCCTGTTGCTCAGCAAGCTGGGCTAAGAGGATGTACGGTGCGGCCCATCGCCGATCAGTTGCCACGAAGTCGGACAGGATCGCTTGGGCCAGCTCCGGTTGCCCGGCCGCCATATACAGTGCGGCAATATTCACGGGGGGGGCGCGGTTGGTGGGATCACGCTGCTGAGCAATGCGTTGGGCTTGGATTGCGGCCTCAAGTATAGCACGATTGCTGGGGTCGGCTTGAGCCAGCCACGCGAGCGCGGTGGCATATTCGCTGGCGGCGGCTCCGCCCCATGCGTAGCGATCAAGGGCAGTATAGTAGATTTGGGCCGCAGCCGCAAAATCACCGAGTTGGGCTGCTTGGCGGGCTTCGTGCAGGAGTTGCTCGTAGCGGGTGCGCTGTACAAAGATGCCAATCGCGCTCGCCCATGCCAGTATGGCCACAACACCAATCACCAGATGCAGGGGATGTACGGCACGGGCGCGTTGCCAGATCGGGAGCGTGGGCAGATGCAGCCTACTGCGGGGTTGCGAGTGCCACGCCCCCGCTGCGCCCAAGCTGGCGGTTGCGCCAATCAAGGCCATGCCAATGAGATCAATAGTGGGTACTTCAACGCTGCCTTGCGCCAGCACGGCCACTAACACCGCCGCACCAGCAAGGATCACGATGCGTCCGTCGGTGGGGGTGTGCAGTGTGCCCGCCGGATCGCGTTGGAGGAGCGGTTCTGCGGTGTGCCAGCCCTGCCACCAGAGTATGCTCGCCGCGCCTGCAAGGGCGAGCAACGCGGTAACGCCCAACAGTCCAGCTTCACTCAAGATCGAGAAGTAGATGCTATGCGCGTGGGGCGCACGGAAGAAGCGACTGTCCGGCTCGATTGTGGCATAGCGTGTAGTGTAGCCCTCTGGGCCGACCCCTAACAAGGGCTGTTCGCTGAAGAACTCAACCGCCCGCCGCCAGAATACCTGCCGCCCCGCCGCATGGGTGAGGCGGCTAACGGTCTCGCGGTCGAGCACGGGGGCCGCACCCGTGGGGGCTGGGGTCTGGCGAGGGGTGAGATTGCGGGCTGCTTCGACCTGTTGCAGATTGGCCAGCAGCAACGCGAGAAACACAGCCGTATACAGCGCACTCAGCCCAATTAGGCTGGCCAAGCGGCACCATGCGCGTTGGTGCAGACAACTTAACGCAAGCGGAAGCAGCATCAGTGCACTGACGATGGCCATACCGAGCCAGCCGCCGCGTGAAGAGGTGTAGAACATGGCGATGACCGCCAACAGAAGCCACCCTGCGAGCAGCCCGCGTTGCCATGGGTGGCGGGCTAGCCACAGCGCGGCAATGGCAAGCGGGATGCCGAAATTCAAGATAATCGCAATCTGATTGGGGTGGGTGTTTCCAACCGGCTTGCGCCACCCGACGGGTAACCACGCCAAGCCCGGCTGCCACAGCAGCCACCATTGCCAGAACCAGCCGCCCAATGCCCAGATCATCGCTAGCAGCATCACCGAGACCGCAAGCCACAGGGCAGCGAGAAACAGGCGCGGGGATACACCGGCTGCAATCAGATCGAGCGTGAGGAAGAGCAGCACGGCAACTTGCACCCAATCAAACAGCGTGCCCGCAATCGTCACCGGATCGGCAACGCCGAACACGCTACTCAGTGTGAGGCTCAGGCTCACTAGCAGCAGTGCAAGTCCCAGTGGGCGCGAGGTCTGTACCGTGCTGCGCGGGGCGGTGAGTTTCCAGCACAGCCACAGCAGGAGTAGCCCGATGGGGATCAGGATGGCAACCCGCACTGGCCCCGGCAGCAGGGCCCGCAGGATCGGGTAGCCGACACCCAGCAAAATAAGCCCCGCCAAGCCCCACGCAAGGCGCGGAGTGGCGAGGCGGTGGATCGGCGAATTGGTGGTGAGGGTATTCAGCATGTGTGCGTGGGGCTAAGCGGTGAGTTGCTTCGGATCGTCATCGTGCCCGACAATCTTATCCACCAGATATTTGGTGAGCCATGTCACGAGCAGACCGAGTACCAGCGAGAGAATCCCTTGAACGAGTTGGCGTTGCATCTGCTTGGTCATTGTCAATCAACTCCTCTTTGTGTTGCAAATCGGCGATACTATTGAACGTGGTTCCTGCAATCGGTGTGCTTATGCACCGCCTACGGCTGTTGCCGATGAGTGATACTGTGGACTGTCGTTTGGGCTTTGTACAGCTGCTCCTTGACGGTATCTTGGGCGGTGGTCGCGGTGCGGGTCAGTTCCTCGCGCAGCTGCGTGCCGTTGCGCGGTGCAAACAGCCATGCCGCCACGCCGCCCGCCGCAACTCCGAGCAGCAAGCCGATCAGAAGCGGGCGCGGGTGTTCTTTCGCCTGCACCACAATCGTATAGGGTGTATCTGGCGGATCAATGATTTTGCGTTTGGGCATCGTTCCGTTCCTTGCCAATGTTTCGTAACGGTTCCATCTAAGAGTATAGCACAAGCTCTGCAACGGTGTGTGCTTTGATCTTGTCAAGAGGATTGGCGTGTGTCTGTGCATACCCGTATGCGCTTGACTCGCACGCTTCCCTATGTTATCACACAAGCATGAGACTTGCACAGAGGATATACAGAACCAGCAGAGGAGCCAATGCGTGACAACTTTACTTGATCTTGTGCAGCAAGCAGGCATATCGGATCAGCCGGCCCTGCGTGCGCCCGCTTATCCCACCCTAACGTATGCCCAATTCATCCAGTCCGTCACTGATCTGGTTGCCCAGTTGCACCACTTTGGGCTAGGGCGCGGGGATCGCATTGCGCTGGCGATGGGCAATGGCAGCCCCATCGTGCAGTGTTTCTTCGCGGCGGCTATGTGTGGCACAGCCGCGCCGCTCAACCCAAAGTATAGCGCGGATGAGTTTGCCTTTTACTTTGAGGACACCCATGCCCGCGCTTTGATCACCCTGCCTGATGACATCCCCGCAGCCCACGCCGCCGCATTGCCCACGATGCAGATCATCCACGCCTTGCCCCAACCCGACGGCACGGTGCAGCTAGCGCGGGTGCGGGGCGATCTGCCCCCTCGCCCGGCTGAGCCAGTCATGGCGGAGGATGTGGCGATGGTGCTGCACACGAGTGGTACAACCAGCCGCCCCAAGCGGGTTCCGATCCGCCAGCGCAATATGGTAGCCTCGGCGCAAAACATCGCTCGCACCTACCAGCTCAGCCCCAGCGATGTTGCCTTGTGTGTGATGCCACTCTTTCACGTACACGGCTTGATCGGTTCGATGCTGGCAACGTTGGCATCTGGGGGCACGCTGGTTGTGCCGAATGGTTTCAGCGCGTTGGAGTTCTGGCAGTGGCTGCGCGAGTTCCAACCGACGTGGTACTCGGCTGTGCCGACCATGCACCAGATGCTGCTCCAACGGGCTGCCCGCAACCGCGAGACGATTGCCGCGCATCGGTTCCGCTTCATCCGTTCGAGTAGCGCACCGCTGCCGCCGGTTGTGCTAGAGCAGATCGAAGCCCACTTTGGTGCACCCGTGCTCGAGTCGTATGGGATGACTGAGGCGACCCATCAGATGACCTCGAACCCGTTGCCGCCTGCGCCACGCAAAGCTGGTGCGGTAGGGCTAGGCTTTGGGGTTGAGATTGGCATTATGGATGAGGGCGGCACGCTTCTGCCGCATGGGGCGACAGGCGAGGTGGTGGTGCGGGGGCCGAACGTGATTGATGGCTACGAGCAAAACCCCACCGCAAATGCGACAGCGTTTGTAGCTGGCTGGTTTCGCACGGGCGATCAGGGGCGCATTGATGCGGACGGCTACCTCGTTCTGACGGGGCGGATCAAGGAGCTAATCAACCGCGGCGGCGAGAAGATTTCGCCGCTCGAAATTGACGACGTGCTTTTGCGCCACCCCGCCGTTGAGCAGGCGGTAGCGTTTGCCGTGCCGCATGCCATGCTCGGCGAAGATGTGCATGCGGCGGTGGTGTTGCGAGCCGATCATGTCGCCACCGCGCAGGAATTGCGCGAGCATTGCGGCGCAACCCTTGCGCCCTTCAAAGTGCCGCGCCAGATTCACATCTTGGCTGAGATTCCGCGTGGCGCAACGGGCAAGCTGCAACGGCTGGCCATGGCTGCCTTGCTTGGGTTGACCGAAGCGAAAGGCGGCACAGCATGAAAATCGGGATTGTGGGGGCCGGCGCAATTGGTGGCTATCTTGGTGTAATGCTCGCGCGAGCTGGCGATGAGGTGACCTTCATTGCGCGGGGTGAGTCGCTTGCGGCGATTCGGGCGCATGGCATGAAGCTGATCATGTCCGATGGCTCCGAACACGTCGCGCCAGTGCGGGCCGAGCAGGATATGGTGGCGGCGGGGCCACAGGATGCGGTGATTGTTGCGGTCAAGGCGAATGTGTTGCCGGAGCTTGCGCCAGCGATGCGTGCGCTCTACGCCGAGCACACCATAGTCGTGACAGCCCAGAATGGTATTCCGTGGTGGTACTTCTACCGTTCCGGCGGTGAACACGAGGGCTACCAGATTAAGGCGGTTGACCCAGATGGCGTGCTGGCTCGCAGCATCGAGCCGGAGCGGGTGATCGGGGCGGTGGTCTATCCCGCAGCCGAGAAGGTTGCGCCGGGTGTGATCGCGCATAAATATGGCAACCGCTTTCTGTTGGGCGAGCCAGATGGCAGCCGCAGCGAGCGCGTGCAGCAGCTGTCGGCCCGGTTGACGCAAGCGGGCTTCAAGGCTCCCGTGCGGACTGACATCCGCAGCGATATTTGGATCAAGCTGTGGGGTAATCTCGCCTTCAATCCGGTGAGTGCCCTGACCCGCGCCACACTGGAGGAATTGGCCACAGATGCACTGGTTGCGCCGGTGATCCACCAGATGATGTACGAAGGGCAACAGATTGGTGAACGGCTGGGTGTGCGCTTCTCAATCTCGATTGAGCAACGCATGCAGGGTGCACAAGAGGCGGGCGCACACAAAACTTCAACCCTACAGGATATTGAGGCGGGGCGTGAGACCGAGATCGAAGCCCTGCTTGGTGCGGTGCTGGAGTTAGGGCAATTGACGGGGGTGGCTACGCCGCTCCTTCAAAGTATGTATGCCTGTGTCAAGCTGCTAGAGTCCAAGCAGATGCAGCGTGGGTGAGGCAAACTGACCTTGCGTATGCTACAATATCAGTAGCATGCTTGTGTTGTCGCTGGTAGCGTACCGGAGGAGTAAGAATGCCCGAAACTGATCACCCGCTCAAACGGCTGGTTGAGCTTGCGCCCGACGTATTTGCGGCGTGGTTGCTGGGTGTGCCCGTCGTGCGTGCAGTGTCACGCAAAGATGAGCTGATCCCGACTGATGATCAGGTGGATGCCGATTTCATCTTGCAAGTCACGCTCATGGATGGGCGCGTGATTATCCTGCACATCGAGTTTCAGGCATTGGGTAGCAACCGCCCAATGCCGTTGCGGATGTTGGATTACCACGTGCGGATTTACATACAGCAGCGCACCTACACGGTGATGAGTTACGTGATCTACTTAGGTGGGGCGGGGGCGCATGACACGGGGGTCCACAGCCTTGTGGACGTGCATGGCAATGTGACGGTGGCGTGGCAGTATGGGGTGGTTCACCTGTGGAAGATGACTTCAGAGGAGTTGTTGGCACTGGACAAGCCGACGTTGGCGGTATTGATTGGGCAGACCAAGATTACCAACCCAGAGCGCGATTTGCGCCAAGCATTGCGCCGGATCAATGAGCATACAAGCGGCGAGTTACGTGAGCTACTCTTTTCGGAACTGTTATTACTTTGTACGGATGAGGAGATTGCAGCAATGGCCCGACAGATTTTCAAACAAGACTACGGTCTCCCGGAACCGCCGATCCTGACCCTCACGCGCCGCGAGGGGCGCGAGGAGGGGCGTGAGGAGGCACTAATAACGATGACGCTGCGCCTCTTGACGCGCCGCTTCGGGGCGTTGCCAGAGGAGGTGGTGGCGCAGGTGCGCGGCTTAGGCAGTGCAGGCTTGCTGGAACTGGCCGATGCCCTACTGGACTTCACGCAGTCCCGCGATTTGACCGATTGGCTGGCGGCACACTATCCTACGAGGGGTAGTGCCGTGTCCTAACGCAGTGCTGCCGCCTGTTGCGCCAGAAACGCCGCGCCTTTGCCCACGCTGGTGTTGATCGGTACGCCCGCCGCACAGAGTGGACACACATCGGCATCCCATGCTTCAAGGGCGAGGCTGGTCAGGGCGACAAGGCGTGGCACGCCGAGCTGTTCTGCCGTCACGTTGCCCCGATTACACAACGCTGCCATGCCGATTGGAATACCGCCACCTGCCACAACTGCATCCACGACTGCCCGCGCCGATTGCCCCGTTGTGAGTATATCCTCGACAATCAAGACGCGCTTGTTGGGGAGATGTTGATCGTAGCCGCGCCGGAACACGCGCTGCTTTGTGCCGGTTGCATCGAGCTGCTCTTCGGCATAGATTGCTAGCACAGGCGTACCCAGTTGCGTCAGATGATAGGCAACCCACTGGGCGAGGATCACGCCGCCGATAGTCGGCCCTGCCACCACCTCCACGCCTGCCGCTCCAAATGGTGTGGCCATACTGTGGGCAACATGGCTGGTCATCTGGGCGTGTGGATAGAGGGCATCTTTGTTAACATAACTACTGCCGTGCTTGCCAGAGGTGTAGACGATGTGGCTGTTGCGAATGAGCGCACCAACTTGCTCGAGCAGCTCTAGCACTGATGCGGCTGTTGCTGGTGGGGTTGCGTTGCTCATTGTCCACCCTGTTGATACACGCGCACAATCTTCTCGATCAGGGTCGTTGTCGAACGCCCCGACTGATACGGCAACAGAACCACCTCGCCGCCGTAATCACGCACAATCCGAGCTTCGGGCAGCCGTGCATAATCCACTGCCTGCGGTGCACGGTCATCTGCCGTTATATCCGGCACGGCATAGTCGCCGCCTTTCACATACACATCAGGCTTCAGCGTTGCGACAAGCTGCTCGGCTGTCGCCGACTCAAAGATGGTGACATAATCAACACAGCGGAGAGCCGTCAGCACGAGGGCCCGCTCGGTTACGGGTACGAGCGGGCGCAACGGGCCTTTGATCGCCTGTGTTGAAGCATCGCTGTTCAGCCCCACCACCAACACATCGCCGAGTGCGCGGGCTTGTTCGAGATAGACCACATGCCCACTGTGCAGCAGATCAAACACCCCATTTGTAAACACGAGCTGAAGCCCATCGCGCTGCCACTTCTCGCGCATAATATGCAGTTCTTCGAGGGTTGCGGTACGCATTGCGCTGTCCTCTCTGGCTTAGTTCATCCTGCTGCTATTATACCCGTTTTGCTCGCTGGTAGTTGGCCCATTCGACAGAACCGGCGTGTTTCAGTTACAATAGGGAAACATGATCAATACTTGGTAAAATGGACAGACCGACTGGTGGTTATCTGGTTATCTCGCATTCTGGATCTAGGAGTATACCCCATGGTTGTACGAGATATTGATGTGATCTACACGCCCATCCCAGAGCGGATCGCTCGTTTACGCGAGTTGGCTTATAACCTGTGGTGGAGTTGGCATTCGGAAGCCCGTGACCTGTATCAGCAGATTGACCCTACGCTATGGGAGTTGGTGTATCACAGCCCAACCCGCTTTTTGCGTGAGGTGCGCCAAGACGCGCTCAAAGCGGCGGCAGCTGATCCGGCTTATCTGGGCCAGTATGATGCAGTGTTGGCGGCCTTTGATGCCTACATGACGACCGAAGACACGTGGTTTAAGCGCAACCACCCCGAAGCCGAAGGCCACATGATCGCCTACTTCAGTGCGGAATTTGGCATGCACGAATCGCTACCGATCTACTCTGGCGGGTTGGGAATCCTTTCTGGTGATCACGTCAAAGAGGCGAGCGATATGGGCCTGCCCTTCGTTGCAGTGGGCTTCATTTATCCGCAGGGCTACTTTCGCCAACGCCTCGATGCAAGCGGCTGGCAGAATGCCGAGTATCCCAAGCTTGTCTTTGCGGAAGCCCCCGCTACCCCTGCCCGCACAGCCGACGGCGATGAAGTTGTTGTCACGGTGGAGCTACCCGGCCGCAAGATTTATGCCAAAGTCTATCAAATCCAAGTTGGGCGCGTGCGCCTCTTTCTGATGGATACCGACATCCATCCGAATAGTCCGCAAGACCGCGAACTCTCGGCCCGGCTCTATGGTGGCGATCAAGAGATGCGGATTGCCCAAGAGATGGTGTTGGGCATTGGTGGGGTGCGTGCGCTGCGGCGGCTCGGCATTGCCCCAACAGTATGGCATATGAATGAAGGCCATTCCGCCTTCCTCACGCTCGAACTGGCCCGTGAGCGGGTGCAGCAAGGTGAAGATTTTGCTGCGGCAATGGAGGATATTCGCCAGCATGCAGTGTTTACAACGCATACCCCCGTTCCTGCGGGGAATGATGCCTTCCCGATCCCAATGATTGAGAAGTTCTTTAAGGATTACTATCCACAACTGGGGATTAGCCGCGAGGAGTTTCTCAATCTGGCTCACCAGCAGCAGAGCTGGGGGCCAACCTTTGCGATGACGGTGCTCGCCATTCGGACAACGGCTATCCGCAATGGGGTGAGCAAGCTTCACGGCCATGTCGCCCGTGGCATGTGGAATTGGCTCTATCCGGATACGAGCCGCGATGATGTGCCGATTGGCCATGTAACCAACGGCATCCATACGGCTTCGTGGCTAGCAGCGGAAATGCGCGAGCTGTTCGATGCCTATCTGGGCAAGGATTGGGAGCGCAACCTCGATGATCCGCTCACATGGGAGCCGGTCAAGGATATTCCTGATGCTGAGCTGTGGGCTGTGCGTGAGAAGCTGCGCCGCCGCCTGATCCGCTTTGCCCGCAACCGCTACAACGCGCACTTGATGCACAATAATCCGAATGCCCAGCCGCCTGCTGTGCTGAACGATACCTACTTCACGATTGGCTTTGCGCGGCGGTTTGCGACCTACAAGCGAGCTACGCTGATGTTCAAGGATGTGGAGCGCATGCGGAATATCCTTATGCGGGCAGATCGTCCGGTGCAGATTATCTTTGCTGGCAAAGCCCACCCCGCCGACAACCCCGGCAAGCACTTGATCCAAGATGTGTACCAGATGGCTTTTCAGCACGGCTTTCAAGGGCGGGTGATCTTCGTCGAGGAGTATGATATTGCCGTAGGGCGGGCGATGGTGCAGGGCGTTGACATGTGGCTGAACACTCCGCGCCGTCCTTACGAAGCGAGTGGCACGAGCGGGCAGAAAGCAGCCTTGAATGGGGTGCCCAATGCGAGCATCTTGGATGGCTGGTGGCCCGAAGCCTACAACGGCAAAAACGGTTGGGCGATTGGCGATGAGCGCGAGTACATGAGTCCTGAGGAGCAGGATTGGAATGATGCCCAATCGCTGTATGCGCTCCTGGAGAATGAGATCATCCCAACTTTTTATGATCGGGATGAGGATGGCGTGCCGCATGCATGGCTAGCCGTGGCCAAGGAGTCGATTCGCACCTGTGCGCCACAGTTCAGTATGCGCCGCATGCTCACCGATTACATGAATCAGTTGTACATTCCGGCAGCATTGGGGAGCACCCGCTAGCCCCTGTTCGCCTAGTACCGACCTGCGCGGCGCGACATTGCGCTCGGAATGTCGTGCCGCCGGAGGATCTGCCTCACGTTCGCTTGAAAGGAGCCTGTGATGCGCCTGAGTGAAGATAAAGTTCGGCGAATTGCTGAACGCTTGCACGATGAGCTTCAGCAACGGCAGCTGCTTGATTACCGCGACCCGCCCAACAGTAAACGCGGCGAAGGGCGGGCGCAGCGTGTCAAGCAGATCTATGACTTTCTGGTGGCTGATCTCCAGCGGGAAGCAGAGCTAGACGCGGAAGTCGAGAAAATCCTTGCTTCATACAGCCGTGAGATTAAAGGCACAGAGTATGATATTATGTTCCGCAAGCACAAGGATGAGATTGCCCGCAAGCGCGGGATTGTCTTGTGGTGATCATTCAGGTGGGTAGGTGTCAGGGTGACGTGGGGCTGTGGCTGTGCGTCACAAGCCGTGCCTGATCACCTTTCCCAAGGCTTCCCCTCAGGGCCTAATCGCTCATCCTGCTATTCGCTTGGTAGCACGGCTACGTAGGCAATGGCGGTGTGCCCACTGCGGTTGCCTTGCCCCGTTACGGCCCATACCCCAATCGGATCGCTGCGGCGGGTGAACAGCGTAATTGGGGTGCGCCCAAACAACGAGGCTTCGCCCGTTGCGGTGGCAATGCCTAGCTCTGGGGCAGGAACGACCGACTGATCGGGCAGCGTTACCCACAGGCTGATCGCTTCGCCCGGTTCGAAGCCAAACAGCACGATAGTGAAGTCGGTTCCGGCCGGAGCCTGCTCTGGCGTAGCGGTAGCACTGGTGTTGGGCGGGCGCACAAAGCTCGGCGGCGGTGGTGGGGCGGTCAGTTCATACCGCCACGTCAGGTAATGCTGGCCGACATTGCCCATCTCCACCTGCCAGCCACGCGGATTGGCTGGGTTGTAGGTGAGGACGCGCCGCTCATACACCTGCACCAGCAGATCGGTTGGTTGACCATCTACATTGGTTGTGATCCAGTATGGTTCGCTAGCTGGATGCCCCACGAGATACAGCCAATCAATGGGCATATCGGCGCGATTCTCGCCATTCAGGGCAACCTGCTCAATCTGCTGGAGGAAATCCCAGAACACCTGCGGAATGTTGTGGCTAAGGGTGCCATCGTAGAAGACAAGGCGTGTGCCTGCGTGCGCGGCAGCCAGTTCGGGGCGGCGGATAATATTCCCGCTTGCATCTAGGCCTTCAGCCACAAGATCGCCAAAACGCGGTGGGGCAGGGTTGTCGCCGACCTGCGGCCCGATGGGGCTAGCCGAGATGGGCTGGAGGCGGCTATCGAGAAAGACGGTGGTGACGCTGAAGAAGTCGGCATAGGTCGGAGCTTCTGGGTTGCTGAGAGGATCAGGGTCGCCGGCAATCGGAATAGCCGCCCGCGCTCGGCGTTGCAGGCGTACATCGCCCAAACGCACCCGCCCGGAAATCATCTCAATCGGGAGCATCCCACTGCTCACATACCACGCACTCTGCGGATCGTCGTTGGGGTTGGAAATCTCCATGCGCCCTTTGTCGTAGTATTGCACGCGGCGCACGCCATCCACGCCTTCGAGGTAGTCTTCATCGAAGGTGACTAGTGGCGCAGGGCCCCAATACCACGGGCGTTGCGCTTCGCCGCGTGCGGTTGCTCCATCGGTGCGGGCCCACACCCGCTCGAAGGCGGCTTCATCGGGGGTGGGGTTGGCGGCAACCGGGATGGCAGTGTTGATGATGCCGACGATGATCACGAGGACCAAGCTGTACAGACCGAACCGCTGGTTCATGCTATCCTTCTTTCTAGGGGCTAAGGGCGTGGCTCCTCGCGCCAACCGCGCTGGGTTGCGAGTTCGCTACTCAGCAATCCGAGCAGTACGCCTGTTGCTGGGTGCTGCTCAAAGCGAGCCCGCTCAAACCACTGCACGGGCACGCTGATGCCCGGCGCGATCTCCTCAATCTGCACCGGCGAGAGGGGCTGCCCAAACAGGGCAAGGCTCTCAGCGAATGATTTGCCAGCCACACCATCAAATTCTAATCCATTGTTGCGCCACATGCTCAGAAACGGCTCGCAGATGTGCTGCCCCGTTTCGGCAAAGAAGAGGCACACCGGATCGGGTGCGGGGCGGGCAAAATCCCACCAGCTGCGCTCTTGCTGTTGCAGGCGCAGATCGCCTACGCGAGCGAGCTGCACGTGGTAGGGCGGGACATTGGCGGGGTGTGCTTCAAAGCGGTGGCGTTCAAAGTATTGCACGGTGTACAGCTGCCCATCGTCGCCTACTTCCTGAAACTCCTCGCTGATGGGGTAGCCAAAGATCGGCAGCCCACCGTGCGCTTCCCAGTAGGCTTTGAAAACGCCGCGCAAGGTGTGCCCGGTTTCGGGATAGTAGGTCAAGTCGTTAGTGTTGGCGACCGGCGGCACACGGGGAAAAGGGGGGACGGGTGCTGTTTCTGGCAGGATGCTGGGCACGTTGAGCGGGCAGGTGGTGTACTCTAGCGCAAGCTGCACGGCACGGTAGGTGTTCAGGCGGCCCCAGCCATACTGCGGGTCTTTGCCGGGCACGCCTTGATCGTCAGCACTGGCCTGAAGGATACACCGCACCTCATTACCGGGCAGGTCGGGGCGCACTGTCCGCACCAAGCCCGCCGCGCCTGCAACATACGGCGCAGCGAAGGAGGTTCCGTTAGGGGGGCCATAGTTGTTGCCGGGCAGGGTAGTCCACAAGCCTACGCCGGGCGCGGCGAGGTCAATGTAGTCGCCCGTATTCGCAAAGCCGGTAATCAGATCGGTGGCGCCGGTGCTGCTCACAGCGAGGACCTCGGGATAGGCCGCGGGGTAGCTGATCGGGTTGCCCTGCTGCTGCTCGTTACCGGAGGCGGCGATCAGCAGTACGCCGCGTGCAGTGGCATATTTGACAGCCTCGTGGAGAGTGGCACTGGGGCTGTTGCCACCTAAGCTGAGGTTGATGATCGGTGCGCCTGCGTCGGTAGCCCAGATGATGCCACGGGCGATACCAGCATCTGTGCCCGCGCCAGCGTGATTGAGGGCTTTGATCGGGATGATCTGGCAGTCCCAACACATCCCAGCAATGCCGCGCCCGTTGTTGGTGCGGGCGGCAATCAAGCCGGCAACGGCCGTACCGTGCCCGTTGTCGTCGGTGGTATCGGTGCTGCCGGTGAACACGTTATAGCCGGTGCGGATCTGCCCTTCAAGATCAGGGTGGCTGGCATCTACACCCGTATCAATCACCGCAATCGGGATCGGGCTGCCAGTGGTGATCTCCCATGCCGCAAAGGCTTGGATGTTGGTCAAAGCCCACTGTTCGCGCAGGGCTGGATCGTTGGGGGTGCGATAGGCGACGCGGGTAGCGTTTGGCTCGGCAACGCGCACGCCCGCTTGGGCTTGGAGCTGGTACGCGGCGTGGGCGGGAGCCAGCGCGGCACGGTAGTGGATTAGGTAGATTTGGGGCAGGATTGGCTCGGCGGCATAGGCTTGTAGCTGATCGAGGTGGCGGGCGAGGTGAGCGATGGTCAGAGCGAGCTGGGCGGTGGGGGGCGTGGCAGAGGCAGCTAGCTGCGCGGTGGCGGTCAAGTGCAGCTGTGGGTCAAGGTGCAGCAGCAGGGTGTGGGCTTCGGCTGGGGCGGTGGGCTGTGCTTGCGCGGGGGGCAAGGCAAGCGATGTGTGTAGGAGTGCAACCACACACGCCAGTGAAAGCAATACGCGGACAGGTTGCATCGGCTTCCTACTTTCGGGATGGTCTTGACAGGTGCAAACAGTGCACCGCAGCGTCGCATGGGAACATAGCTCTTTCATTATATCATATCAGGGATACTGATACGTGCCAAATATGGAGAGCAGGGGCTAGAGTGGATCATTAGCTTGCGGTGGGTTCTTCGGGGGGGCTGTCCGGCTGACTTCTGTCTGCCTTGACTGCTATTCGCCGAGCAGCACCAATTGCTCGCGGTAGGCGGCTTCCAGTTCGCCAAGCAGTTCCCGCAGTTCAGTGCGTTCAGCTTGTTGGATGCCGGTGGTGATGATCGCTAAGCCGCCCTGTGTGCTGGCCGTCATTGCCGCGAGAAACGGCTGATCGAAGTCCATCCCAATCTGGATTGTCAACTCGGTTGCGCCGATGGAGAAGGTGGATGCAGGTGTGACGGGTAGGTCGGGGAAGGCGGTACTGCGCGCTTGCTGCAAGCGCACCACAAATTGCTGGCGGCTGTCTACAATCGTTTGGGCCGTCTCGCGCAATGCGCTACCCTTGATCCGGCTTCCGCCTTGATTGGCAAGGTCAATTGAGCCAAGCAGGTGCGCGGTGAGTGCGTCAATCAAGAGGGCATCATAGGGTATGTCGGGATTCTGGGCGACAAGCTGATCGAAGTCGCGGCTCGCATCAGCAATCACCTGCGCCACGACACCGCTCTGCTCTGGGGTGGGGGTGGGCGGTGGGCCAATATTGCGATCCATGATGCCGCAGCT
>CALCJV010000121.1 GCA_937967405.1 uncultured Chloroflexales bacterium
GAAGGGCAACAGCAAGCAGCGTTGCCCACCTAGCGCGTACTCCATACGACTGTTACCGAAAGGAGATATACGACCAATGATCCGGTTGATCCAACCATCCCCGCGCACTCCGCATCAACCTACCCCCACCCCACCCCGATCACGGCTGCACGGGCGTGCGCTGCTGATGTTGAGCCTGCTCATGCTGCTCCTGCTTGTGCCCGCCGTCCCCGCTGCGGCTGGCCGTCCTGCCGATGTGGTGCTCGTGCTGCTGCCTGTGCCGAATGTGAGTGTTACGCCGGGCGGGATCATCACCTATGAGATTAAGCTCCAGAATGGCGGGCGCGGCGAAGCACGGCGGGTGCTGGTCGAGATGCCCTACGATCCACAACTGGTGGAGGTAGTGGATGCGCGTTTTGAGCAGCTTGGTGACGGGGTTGGCTCAGCTGGTCCGGATCGGGTGCGGATGAGCTTTGAGCGGTTGCAGGGTAACGGCTCGGTTCGCAAAGCCTACCTGCGGATGCGCGTGCGCCCCGATGTGCCGATTGGCACGGTCATCAATATGTGGGCTGGCTATGGCTGGGATGGAGCCAATGGCGGTAAAGCGGGCATGAGTTCTAATGCTGCGCCGGTGCTGGTACTGAATGAGGATCTTGCTTACCCTACGGTCTGGATGGCTGTTGATCCAGCGCAGGCTCCGGCGGGCACACTCTTCCAGTTCTACACCAACCGCCTGTTGCCGGGCGAGCGGACTGTGGTAGAATTGATTGCACCGTATGGAACCAGCCGCTTCGATCAGCGCGAGGTTGTTAATGCCCGTGGCGAGTTCTGGTTCAAGGTTCGCAGTGATCGGTTGCCGCCGGGTTCTTACACCTTGACCGTCTTTGGTCTCCGCAGCAACTTGACGGCCGCAGTGAATTTTGAGGTGACACAGGAGTAGCCCAACACCCTGCTATGTGGATTATCGTCGGACTTGGCAATCCGGGGGCACAGTATGCCCGCACGCGCCACAATGTGGGCTTTCTGGCACTGGATCGCCTCGCTGAGCGGCACGGGCTACGCTTTGGGCTGCGCCGCGCCAATGCCGAGCTTGTGGAAGGGTATATTCGTGGGCAGCGCGTGGTGCTAGCCAAGCCGCAAACCTATATGAACCTAAGTGGGCGCAGTGTGGTTGCTTTGAAAAACTGGTACAAGATTGATCTCGCTGAGAGCCTGCTAGTTGTCTATGACGATCTTGATCTGCCCTTTGCGCGGCTACGGCTGCGCCAGCGCGGGAGTGCGGGCACGCACAACGGCATGCGCTCCATCGTCAATCTGACGGGCACGACCGAATTTGCGCGGCTGCGGATCGGGATTGATAAGCCGCCACCGCAGTGGGATGTTGCCAATTATGTGCTGTCGCGTTGGAGCAGTGCCGAAGAAGCTGAACTCCCAACCCTGCTCGATCATACCAGCGAGGTGATCGAGATGGTGCTTGAGCATGGCGTAGATGCCGCGATGAATCAGTACAACCGCTAGGGGCGGTGAGCTAGCTTTGTGCATCCCTAAGCTTGCCCCGCGGCTGCCCTCCGAACGCTCCGCTATCCCTTGCACTGCTCCGGCACGAAATGGCGCATCGTGGTATACTGAATCATAAGAAGCCCCGCCTGTGCATTGCCCGTGTGCCTGCGAGCACACCCCGCCAAGCACAAGCCACACACGCTGCCAGTAGGTGCGCCTCCTTCTGTTGCCACCACCCGCGCCGATTGGCTAGCACCGAAACACCAACCAACAGCCGAAGAAAGGGTTGTGCATGTTCAACACAATTGATGAGGTGCGTAGTGCACTGAGCAAGCAGCAGTATATCCCCTCGCACGAGATCGTCACGGCCATGTTCCTCGCCGATAAGCTCGGCAAGCCCCTGCTCGCCGAAGGCCCCGCAGGGGTGGGCAAAACCGAATTGGCGAAAGTCTGGGCGGCGGCAACTGGGCGCGAACTGATCCGCTTGCAGTGCTATGAGGGGCTGGACGAAAGCAAAGCCCTGTATGAGTGGGAATACTCCAAGCAGCTCCTCTACACGCAGCTGCTGCGCGATAAGCTCGGCGATCTGCTCAGCACCTCCGGCAGCCTGCGCGAGGCCGCAGATCGGCTCGCGGCGGAGGAGGATGTCTTCTTCTCGGAACGCTTCCTGTTGCGTCGCCCCCTGCTCCGGGCGATCACCAGTGAGCAGCCTACGGTGCTGCTGATTGATGAGATTGACCGCGCCGATGCCGAGTTTGAAGCCTTCCTGCTCGAAGTGTTAAGCGACTTTCAGGTGAGCGTTCCCGAACTCGGCACGCTGCAAGCGGTGCATCGCCCCACCGTGATCTTGACCAGCAACAACACCCGCGAACTGAGCGAAGCCTTGAAACGTCGCTGCCTTTACATCTACGTAGATTACCCCAATCAAGAAGCCGAACTGCGAATTGTTAAGCTGAAAGTGCCCGAATTGAGTGGCAAGTTGGCTGAACAGGCGGTTGCGTTTGTGCAGCAGCTGCGGATGCTTGACTTGAAGAAGCACCCTAGTGTCAGTGAAACGATAGATTGGGCCAAAGCCCTAGTGCAATTGAATGCGCGTGCGCTGGATCGGCAGACGCTGGAGAGTACGCTGAGTGTGCTGCTCAAATACGAAAGCGATCTGCAACGCGCCCGCCGCGCCGCTGCTCAGAGTGATGAGCCGACCCCATCGCGCCGCCGCAACAGCCCGCCGCGCCTCGATGACTTTGAGAACTACCGTTAGCACGAGAGAGGGACAGGGATACTATGGATGATCGAGTCGTCAATTTTGTGGCAGCCCTGCGGGCGGCCGGTGTGCGCGTGAGTGTCGCCGAGAGTGCTGATGCGCTGCGGGCGATTGAAAGCGCAGGTATCACCGACAAAGAACTCTTCCGCTCGGCGTTGCAAGCCACGCTGGTGAAGGATGTGCGCTGTATCCCCGAATTCCAGCGGCTGTTCCCGCTCTATTTCGATCTCAACCCGCCCCCGCCTTTGCAGCAGATGGGGCAGGGCACGGGTCGCCCGCTTACGCCGGAGGAGCAGCAGCAGCTCCAGCAGCTGCTTCAGCAGATGCTAGCGGGCATGTCGCCGCGGCAGCTTGCTCAGCTCTTTCAGGCGATGATGCAGGGACAAGCGATGGACAGCGAGCAACTGCGCCAGATGATGCAGCACATGCGCCAATCGCCGAGCCAGTTCCAGCCCGGCCGCTATGGGCGTAGCCCGCAGCAGATGCAGCGCATGCAGATGCGCCTCGCGCAGCAAGGGATGCAAGCTGAGCAGCTTGAGGCGATGCTGCAAGACCTGCTGCAACAGCTGCGCGAGGCGGGCATGGACGAGTCTGCGCTGCGCGAGATTGAGGCGACGGCCCGCGCCAATCAGCAAGCCCTCGCTGACCAGATCGCGCAGGAAATGCGCGAGCAGATGCTCAACGCTATGCAACAGGGCGATGGGCAAACGCCCTTCGATCAATTGCTCGACCGCCCCTTTGAATCCTTCGATGGGCGCGACATGGATGATATGCGTCGTGTGGTGGCACGGCTGGCGGCCCGCCTGCGTTCGCGGGCTGCACTGCGCCAACGGCGTGGGCGCACAGGCACGCTCGATGCCAAACGCACCATCCGCCAGAGTATGCGCTATGGTGGTGTGCCCTTCCATGTGCATCACCGTCAACGCCACTTGAAGCCCAAGCTGCTAGTCTTGATTGATCGCAGCGAGTCCACCCGTGAAGTCACGCGCTTCCTGCTGATGCTGATCTATGCTTTACAGGATCAAGTCAGTCGCACGCGCTGCTTCGCCTTCATTGATGACTTGACCGACATCAGCACCTATTTCGCCGAGAGCCGTCCTGAACAGGCGATAGAGAATATTCTCAACGAGGTGCGTTCGCGGCGTTCTTACAGCACCGATCTGGGCAACAGCTTGGGGACACTGGTGGATGATTACTTTGGCTGCGTAGATCGGCGCACCACCGTGATTGTGCTGGGCGATGGGCGCAATAATCACAACGATCCCAACCTCGCTGCGTTTGGGCGCATCAAGCAACGCGCCAAGCGCATGGTTTGGTTCAATCCAGAGCCGCCGCACATGTGGGGCGTGTATGATCCCGGCTCACTCAGCAGCGATATGCTGGAGTATGCCGCACTATGCGATGCGGTGCATCATGTGAGCAATCCGCGCCAACTGATGGATGCGGTGGATACCCTGTTTGACTAGGCCCGCAGGAGCATCTATGGCGGATGCGATCCCCGCGCTGCCCACCCCCGATCAATATCCGGCAGTGTACCAGTTCAAGTTTTGCCCACTCGATGCCACCCCGCTCAGCCGCCAGCTTGTGCACGGGCAGCTGCGCCTGCGCTGTCCGGCGTGCGGGTGGGTGTGGTATCCGAATCCAAATATTGCGGCGACCGTAATTGTTGAGCATGCGGGCGGGATTGTGCTAGCAAGACGGGCTTTGCCGCCGGATGTGGGCATCTGGCATCTACCCATCGGGCACGTTGAATTTGGCGAACAGCCCGAAGCGGCCGCTATCCGTGAGGTGTACGAGGAGACCGGCTTGGAAATTGCCGAGCTACGCTTTCTGACGTATGAGCTTAGCCCCTCGTATGCCGATAGCCGGATGTTCTATATCGTGTTTGGCTTTGTGGGGCGGGCGGTGGGGGGCACACTCCAGATCACCGCCGAGTCAAGCGAAGTGGCGGTGGTTCCGCTAGCCGATCTACCCGAACTGAAATGGAGTAGCCAGCGCAAAACGGTGGCCGCATATCGGGCAATGCTGGCGGAGCTTACGTCCTAGAGATCAAGGGTTAGATCAGCCAGAGCAGCGCAAATGCCTATTTCAGCCGACAGGCGTAGGTTCTGGCGGGGGTGGGGCTGCACCAGAGATAATCAGGCGCAGGCTCCACGCAAGTTGTGCGTCGTAGCATTCCTGCTCGGCAGAAGCACCTTCGTGTACACACGGCACCCGATACTCCGCGTCTTGCGATTCAGCCACAATATGCTCTGGCGTGATGCCGATCTCGTGGATGGCCTGCTTGGCGGGCGTGAGCCATTCGGCAATTGTGATCCGCACACTACTGCCATCGCGCAGTTGGTGGATATTTTGCACCGAGCCTTTGCCAAAGCTAGTTTCACCGAGAAGCATCGTCTGAGGGCGTTGATCGCGCAAGGCTCCCGCGACAATCTCAGCCGCACTGGCTGAGCGACTATTGATCAGCACGACGAGGGGAACCGGCGGTACACGCACATCGCTTGCGCCAGAGATCGTGCGAAACTCCTTTAGCTCGCCCCCGCGTAGCTGTTCATACAGAGCCGTGCCAGTGTAGAATCGCCCGAGTACCTCTTGCGCGGTGGTTAGCAAGCCGCCCGGATTGTTGCGGAGGTCAAGCACCATTGCCGTGGGCTGTTGCGGCAGCAGCTCGCGGAGGGCTTCATCTAGTTCGCCCGCCGTCGTGGCTTTGAATTCCGAGAGCTGGATATAGGCGATCTGGTTTTCAAGCATGCGTGCATTCACGCTGATCAGGGGCACTTCGTCGCGCTGGATGGTCACCTCGAAGGTGCGCTGCTCGGATGGGCGGGTGAGCGTGAGGCGCACGGTGCTGCCTTTGGGGCCACGAATCTGGCGGGCAACGGCCTGCATCGCCTCAGCATCGCTCAGTCCGGCGATCAGCTCAGCAACACGCTGCCCATCCACCTGCTCAATCACATCGCCCGCTAGCAAGCCGGCCTGCATCGCGGGTGAGCCACGAATCGGGCGATCTACCAGCACCGCACCATGCTCAACGCGCATGTACACGCCGATTCCCTCGAATTTGCCCTGTAGCGATTCGCGGCTGCGCGAGGCATCTTCTGGCTCTTGAAAGATCGTGTAGTCATCACCGAGTGCGCTGAGCATGCCCCGAATCGAGCCATAAATCATGCTTTGGTGATCAAGCGGCTCGGTGTGGTAGAATTCACGCTCTACGAGCCGCCACACATCCCAATACACGCCAAACTGATCGCTGGTACTGATCGGTGGCGGCTGCGTGCCAAGCGGTACACCGCTCTGTGGGATGGCAACGAAGCGGTTGGGACCGAGTTCACTGGACGCAGTTGCGAGCATCCAGCCACTTAGGAAAGCAAGCAGGCTCGTTATAAACAGCACAACGGTCCCGATCAGAAATGCGTGTGTACGCTGGATCATACGCCCTACTCCCAACGCCGAACGATACCTGCATGCCCATACTGGCGGGTTGCCGCTAGGCGAGTGGCTCCGGTTCCCATTCATAGTAGATTGCGGCCGCCGCAACCAGTGGAGCTGTTTCAGCTCGAAGAATGCGTGTGCCTAACGATACAGGTATGATACCACGTCTTAATCCGGCTGTCAGTTCTTCAGGGGTAATCCCACCCTCTGAGCCACTCAGCACGGCGATCTGGCGTGGGGCCAGATCGGCGGCAAGCTGGCGCAGCGTTGAGCGCAGGCTCGGCGTGGGCGTGGCGGCGGCGGGAGAGGCATCGGGCGCGGTAGTCTGTAATCCTTCCCACAGCAGCAGGGTCGGGACACTGGGGGGCAGGGCGGCATACACCTGTGCAATCGGTTGTGGGGCGTGTAGGGTGGGCAATACCCCCCGACAAGCCTGTTCGGCGGCTTCGCGGATAATGCGTTGCCAACGTTCCTGCTTGCGTGCGCCAACCTGCACACTGGTATGGGTGCGCTGCCAAATTACGGGCACGAATGTTGTCACACCAATCTCGGTAGCCTTCTGCAACAACCACTCAAAGCGTTCCGCCCGCATCAGCCCGACATACAGCGTAATCTGGGTCGCGGCTTCGCCGTCGGCCGCCATCCGCTGGGTAAGGTGCACCTGCACGGCCGTGCGCGAGATGTGGGTAAGCGTGGCTACGGCAGCATGCCCCTGCCCATCGAGCAGCAGCAGCTGATCGCCTGTATGCAAGCGCAGCACGCGGCTGATCTGATGGACGAGATCGGCATCAGTGAGGGTGGCCTGCGTTGCCGCGAGCGTAGCAGGAGGCACGAAAAAGCGGTAGGTGTTGCTAATCACGGAATTGGATGTAAGGATTCTCGCCCCGATCCTAGCTCGGAATAAACACGCGCAGCACGCGGGCGGGTGTGGAGCTATGGATATGGCACGCGCCGAGTTGGGCGGGGAGCACCACCGATGCACCGTAGGCGAGGGGCAATGTGCCGCCATCCCACTCTAGCGTCACGCTGCCCTCAATCACCGTCAGGATTTCGAGCGTCGCTGGATTGACCTCCCACGCAAATCCGCGTGCTGTGCTCAAGTTCCAGCGTTCGAGTGTGAAGAAGGGGCACGAAGTCAGGCGCACCCGCGACCCATCCGGCTCAATGGGGTAGGGGTCTTGGGGCATAAACGTCGCCCCTGAAAAGTCGATTACATCGAGGGCTTTGTCAATGTGCAGCTCACGCGGCTGCCCCGTCTTGGTATCCTGCCGCCCGTAATCATACACGCGGTAGGTCAGATCCGATTTCTGCTGCACCTCGTAAAGCAGTACGCCCGCATTGATCGCGTGGATCGTTCCGGCAGGCACAAGGATCGTATCATCCTTCCGCACCCCGACAAAGCGGAGCATCGTTTCGCAGGCATCGTTGGCGATAGCATCGGCGAAGGTATGCGGGCTGGTGGCTTCGAGCAAGCCGTGAATGATTGTTGCGCCGGGGCGGGTATCCAGAATGTACCACGCTTCAGTTTTGCCATGAAACCCGCTCTCGGCTTCGTGGGTGCGGGCATAGGCATCATCGGGGTGGACTTGGATTGAGATGTTCTGATGTACATCAAGGAACTTAACCAGCAATGGAAACTCAATCCCATAGCGGGCCAGCGAGCGCGTCCCGATCAGCCGTGCGCCCAGCTGCTGGGTCACGCTGGCGAGGGTCTGCCCAGCCCAGATGCCATTCAGCACTACGTTGTGTTCGTAGACGAGCCACGCCTCACCAATCGGTTGGCTTGGTTGAACCGGTTCAACCACGGCTGTGTCGCCTGCGCCGAATAGTTCCGGTAGCCGTTGCCCGCCCCAGATACGCGGCACAAGCTGATGTTGGATCTGTAAAGGGTAGAGTTCTTGATCCGCCACACACGCCCCCTTCCGCTTTGCGGTATCATACTTGCAGAGTTCAATCCGGTATCTTGATGGCATTGTAGCATATTCTGGTAACAGCGAAGGAGCAACAGCGATGATCACCCTAATTACGGATGGAGCGTGTCGCGGCAATCCGGGGGCGGGCGGCTGGGCCGTGCTGATCCATACCCCTGATGGGCAGGTGCAGGAGTTTGGCGGGGCGGTAGCCGAAACCACCAACAACCGCATGGAGTTGCAGGCGGTGATCGAAGGATTGCGCCGCGTGCCGCCTGATGCCCCCGTGACAGTGGTGAGTGATAGCCGCTACGTGGTAGATACGGCCCAACGCTGGCTTGAGCGCGGACGCATTCCCGACACAGCTGCGAATGCTGACCTATGGGCCGTGTTGCTTGCGCTAGCGGGCACACGGGTGCAGTGGCAGCGGGTGGCAGGGCATGCTGGGTATGCCCTCAATGAACGTGCCGATCAGATTGCCCACGCCTATGCCAATGGACGCACGCCCCCACCCACGCCGGCACTCCCGCTCGATGATGCGGCGCAGGCAGCGGATACGGCATTGGTGCAGGCAATTGCCGCTGTGCGTCCGGCGGGGCAGACCTACCTGAGCCTTGTGCGCGGGCAGCTCAAACGCCACCTGACGTGGGATGACTGCCAGCAGCGCGTGGAAGGGGTGAGCGGCGCACGCTTCAAAAAGTGCCGCACCGCTCAAGAGGAGCTGCACACCGTGCGGGGGTGGGGCCTTGCCCCTGAGGTGCTGCGACAGCCGTTGCGGTAGCCCGCAACCTATAGGAACCCGGTAGCAAACCATGCGTAAAGCTGGTATACTATAAAAAATCTACAGACATCGTCTAGAAAGTGAATATGTTTGCACTGGCGCACAAAGACGGCACCCCGATGAACGTGATGCTTAATAATCAACCGATTCAAGATGGACAAGTACTCCTTGCTCGCCAGCTGCTGACCTTCACCTATCAGCCGCCGCCCGGTGAGCAGCCCGTGTTGCTGCTCACCACAAGCAAACTTGTGCAGCCTGCCCCGACCCGCCACGCCACCCACGAACGCTGGTATTGGCACTGGCACCCCCTCGATTATACGGGGGCGTTACACGTTACGTTGCTGCACACGCAGGCTGAGGAGCAGGCCGTTGTCGGCATGTGGCAGGTACAAGTACTGCCGCAGCACCTCGATCAGCAGCACTACCAACGTCTGCTAGAGGATGTCCATCACTCCGCGCATGGCTTGCTGTATGCCTTAGGGCATAGCACTGTCGGTGCCGGACTTGCGTCGGGTCCACCGCCAGCGACTGCTATGCCGCCCAATCTGTTGGCAGCGGCATGCGCCTTTGTGCAGGTGCATCTGGCAACGTTGGAGCAGATTGGCAAGCAAATTGCAACTGAAAACTCAAATGTGTACCAACCAACACTGCGCCGCACGGATACCGCCCACGCCCGCCGCTTTGATCGGCTGGCACGGCTTGATCTGCTGCCTAGCCCGCCACAGCACACCGTTCCAGCGATGCCTGCCCACGTCTATGAAACGATCCCTGTCGCCACCCCCGATCCAGCCGTGCTCGGCTTTGTGCGCCATCTGCTTGATCAGCTCTGGCAGTATAGCAATACGTTCCGTGACATTCTGTTTTTCGCCCGTATTGCCCCTGCTCACCCGCTGCTCCAGCAGCTCAACCATGCCCAGCAACGCTTGCAGCACCTGCGCCAGCAGCCCTGTTTTGCCGAAGCCGTGCCTTGTAGCGAATTGCGGTGCACCCCGCAACAGATGCAGCACAAGCCGCTCTACCGGCAAATCTACCAGTGTGGGCAAGCCTTGCGCCAGCCGCCTACGCTCAGCCTTGCTGCGCCCCAGATGCAGCTCCCGATCCACGATTTGCCGCGCCTCTATGAATACTGGTGTGTATTGCAGGTGGTGCAAGCCATCATCCAGCTTGAAGGCATCCAAATCCTCAGCCAGCAGCTCTTTCGCCCCGCCGCCGCCGATGCGTGGCAGGTACGCTTCACCACAGATGCACCGCTACTCACGGCACAATGGCACGATGCCACCCTGCGGCTGTGGTATCAGCCGCGCTACACCCCTACCAGCACACCCTACACCTCACTCGATCATCAGACCCACATTCCTGACCTTGTGCTCGAACAGACGCGACCGGCACAGCCGCCGCGCCTGCTGGTTCTCGATGCCAAATACCGCCTTGATCCGCTGGGCGGTATTCCCAACGCTACGTTCGGCGATGCCTACACCTATCTCGGTAGCATCGGCACGGATGATGGGCAGCGCGTTGTGCACACCGTGCTGTTGCTGTATCCCGGCCTTGGGGCAACTTTGACCCGCTATATCAGTGGCGTGGGTGCGGTTGCGCTTTTGCCAGCTCAAACCGACGGGCTACGGCGGGGCATCTGGGCAACCCTGACCAGCTAGCCTCTGCAACAGTTGCGGTTAGACCGTGTATAATAAGAGCCTCAGAGCCATGGCTCGGCAGCTCGCTCCCGAACTGGAGCACAAGGTACGGATGAGCTAAGATGTAACCTGATGGAGAGGAACAGCAGCTACAATGGATCGCATCCTAGTGACGGAGAAGATTTCGCCTGAAGGACTGGCCGCACTCCAGCAAGATGGGGCAAGGGTCGAAGTCAAGCTGGATTTGGACAAAGCCGCCCTACTGGAGACCTTGCCCGAATATGATGCGTTGGTTGTCCGCAGTGCCACCAAAGTTACAGCAGAGGTGATTGCCGCCGGAACCAACCTGCGCGTGATCGGGCGGGCCGGCAGTGGGGTAGATAATATTGATGTAGATGCCGCCACCGAGCGCGGAATCATTGTCGTTAATGCGCCGGCCTCCAATAATGTAGCCGTGGCTGAGCTAACGCTTGGCTTGATGCTCGCTCTCGCTCGCCAAATTCCGAGCGCACATGCCTCGTTGCAAGCAGGCAAGTGGGAGCGCAGTAAGTATATGGGCTGGGAAGTCCGTTACAAAACGCTGGGCTTAGTTGGCTTAGGGCGCATCGGCTCAGAAGTTGCCCGCCGTGCACGCGGCTTGGAGATGAACGTGATCGCCTTTGATCCGGTGGTTTCGTTTGATCGGGCCGCCCAGCTGGGGGTCGAATTTGTCACCTTTGAGGAACTGCTGAGCCGCAGCGATGTGGTCTCAATCCATGTGCCGCTGGTAGATGGCACGCGCAATCTATTTGGAGCCGATACGCTGGCGAAGATGAAACCGGGCGCGTATCTGATCAACGCGAGTCGGGGGGGGATTGTGGATGAGGCTGCGCTGGCAGCGGCACTGGATGCAGGCCAGCTTGCCGGAGCCGCGCTGGATGTGTTTAGCATGGAACCGCCGCCCAGCGAGCACCCGCTCATTGGCCACCCGAAGGTGATTACGACACCGCATCTCGGCGCATCTACCAACGAAGCCCAAGCCCAAACTGGCACCGATGTGGCTGAGGGGGTGCTGGCGGCACTGGCGGGTGGCACACCGCGCTATGCCGTCAATGCGCCGTTTGTTGCGCCGGAAGAATGGAACGTATTGCAACCTTATATCGAACTGGCTACCAAGCTCGGCATGCTCACCCAGCAGTTGGTTGAGGAGCCGGTTCGCAGCTATGATTTCGAGTATCATGGCGAATTGGCTAGCGTCAATACGCAGGCGGTGCGCCTTGCTTTGCTGCAAGGCTTACTGACGGGCACGACTGAGCAGCGGGTGACCCCCGTGAATGCGCCCCTGATTGCGCGTGATCGCGGCGTGCGGATCAGTGAGCGCACTGATCCTGATCTGGAAGGCTACGCGGGCTTGGTGCGCGTGCGGGCCTACACCGCAACGGGGGTGCGGACCTTCTGTGGTACAGTACTGCGTGGTGATCCATTCATCATCCAAGCCGATGACTACTGGGTTAGCTTTATTCCGCGTGGCTCGCTGCTGATCACCTATCACCGTGACCAGCCGGGCGTGATCGGCAAAGTTGGTATGGTGCTCGGCAACGCGGATGTGAACATCTCTGGGATGTATGTTGGGCGGCTTGCTCCACGTGAGCGGGCAATGATGGTTTCAACGTTGGATGAGCCGGTGTCGGCAGCTGCACTGGAGGAGATTCGCAAGCACAGTGGCGTGGATAAAGCCTTCGCGGTGGTGCTCTAACCTGTCCGATCTCGATCAGGAGCGATCATGCCGGTGAGCGAACCGTCCAACCGATTGAGCCACACGCCAATCCACCGCCAGATTCAGAGCGTGGCGGCTAACGTTCTGCCGGCCATCGGGCAGGCTGATCTGGGTTGGCAGCCCACGCCCACGCCGCATGCCCGTCCAGCATGCAGCACATTGGCTCGTATCATTGACCACACCCTGCTCAAACCAGATGCTACTCCTGACCAGATCAGCCAGCTCTGCGCCGAAGCGGTCACCTACGGCTTTGCCAGTGTGTGTGTCAATCCGCTTTTTGTGGCACAGGCCGCGCAGGCCGTGCAGGGCAGTGCGGTGCGCGTGTGTACGGTGGTGGGGTTTCCGCTAGGCGCAACCCCGACTGCGGTGAAGCAGTTTGAGGCAGAGCAGGCTCTCGCTGCCGGAGCCACTGAAGTGGATATGGTGCTGCCGCTGGGCCTGCTCAAAGCAGGCGACTACGCGGCCGTCTGGGCCGATATTGCCGCAATCACTGCCCTATGTGCGCGGCATGCTGCCCTCAGCAAAGTGATTATCGAAACAGCTTTACTCAATGATCCTGAGAAGATTGCGGCCTGCTTGATTGCGGCACGGGCCGGAGCCACCTTTGTCAAAACCAGCACCGGCTTTGCTGGGGCTGGAGCCACGCCCGCCGATGTGTCCCTAATGCGCTGTGTTGTCGGAGCAACAGTGGGCGTTAAAGCATCTGGCGGTATCCGCACCTACACTGCCGCCTGCGCGATGGTTGCCGCAGGCGCGACACGCATTGGAGCTAGTGCAAGTGTTGCTATTGTCCACGAAGAAAGGAGCCGAGCATGAGTATTTTGGTTGATAAGAACACCCGTCTGGTTGTACAAGGGATTACGGGGCGCGAAGGTGAGTTCCATGCCCGCCGGATGTTGGAGTATGGGACAGCCGTCGTGGCGGGGGTTACGCCCGGCAAGGGTGGGCAGACTGCCCTCGATGGGCGTGTGCCCGTATTTAACTCGGTGCGCGAAGCCGTTGAGCAGACGGGTGCCAATGTCTCGATAATTTATGTGCCCGCGAGCTTTGCCCCAGATGCAATCAAAGAAGCGGCTGCATCTGGGGTTGCGCTCGTCGTGTGTATCACCGAAGGAATCCCCGCCCTTGATATGATCAGCACTTATGCCTTTGTACAGGAAACTGGGGCCCGTCTCATCGGGCCCAACTGCCCCGGCTTGCTCACGCCCGGCGAAGCCAAAGTGGGGATCATTCCCGGCAATATTGCCATGCCGGGGCCGGTTGGGGTGGTCTCCAAGAGCGGTACGCTGACCTATGAGGTGATTGATGCGCTGACCCGCATTGGCATCGGGCAGACAACGTGTGTCGGCATCGGTGGTGATCCGATCATCGGCACGAACTTCATTGATATACTCACCATGTTCCAAGCTGATCCGGCCACCGAAGCGATTGTCATGATTGGCGAGATCGGCGGCACGGCTGAGCAGGAAGCGGCTGCATTCATTAAGGCCCACGTTACCAAGCCAGTCGTTGGCTTTATCGCCGGTCAAACGGCTCCCGAAGGCAAGCGCATGGGCCACGCGGGAGCGATCATCAGTGGCGGCGAGGGCACCGCGCAAGAGAAGATTGAAGCCCTTGAAGCGGCTGGGGCTTCGATTGCAGCCCAGCCCACCGATATTGCCCAGATGGTCAAGCAGATTTTACAGCCGTAGCACAACGCGGTGTAACTAGCCGCGAGCCACCAACTAGTCACGCGGGGCGCAGGCCAGTCCCGCGTCGTTTATGTCTAGCGATTAGAGTGCAGGCAAGCATAACAAGGATGACGAACAGCCTTTCCAATCCAGTCCTAGAGCGCAGCATCGCCTATGCGGTGGCGCGGGCCACACAGGGGCGGTACGCCCTAGTGTCGCCTGCGGCAGACGTGTGGGATGCCTTTGTGCAGCAGCACCCGCAAGGCCACTTGTTGCAGCATGCGGCGTGGGGCACCCTCAAGGCAAGTGCAGGCTGGCAGGTGCAGCGCGTGGCCGTGCTGGCACTTGCGCCCACTACTCCACCCACCGCCCAGCTTGTGGCCGGAGCGCAGGTGCTGCTACGGCTCCGCTATGGCGTGAGTGTGGCGTATGTGCCACGTGGGCCCCTGTTCTCCGGCGATCCCGAAGCGGATGCGCTGCTGCTGCACGCGCTGCGCCAGCTTGCCCGTCGCCACCGTGCGATCTATCTGCGCCTTGAACCAAATCTCCTACAGACTGACCCCGCTGCCAATGCGCTGCATACGTGGTTGTTGCTGCACGGCCACACCCCCACCGCCCCGATTCAGCCGCGCAGCAGTGTGCATGTAGATCTGTGTCGGCCGGCTGCAACGCTGTTTGCCAGCTTCAGCAAAGGGCATCGGGCCGATATTCGCCGCGCCGAGCGACAAGGCGTGCAGGTGCGGGTGGGCACAGCCGCTGATCTGCCTGCGTTTTATGCGATTATGCAAGCCACCAGCCAACGGGCGGCGTTTGGCATTCACCGTGCGGACTACTATCGCTTGGCATGGGAGCTGTTTCAGCCGCGTGCATGCTTGCTGCTCGCAACCCTCGCAGACAATCCGGCACAAGTGGTGGCGGCACATCTCGTCTTTGCCGATACCTTGCGCGGCTACTACCTCTACAGTGGTGCAACCGAAGCAGGGCTGAAATCCGGCGCGAATCACCTGCTAGAATGGCACGCCCTGCAATGGGCCCAGCAGCAGGGCTGTAGCAGCTACGATCTGTGGGGCGTGCCCGATGCGCTAGGGCAAGCCGCCCACCTGCCCGATCATCCTGCAACGGCGGCTGCCCGGGCCGCGCTCGAAGCCGCCGCACAGAATGATCCCCTGATTGGCGTGTACCGCTTCAAGAAAGGCTTTGGCGGACACGTGGTGCGCTACCTGCCGGCCTACGACCTGATCCTGCTTGGTCCACTCTACTATGCCGTAGGGCGGTTGCGGCGGCTGAGCTAGCCTTGCGTAGTACCTGACACCCGATACCTGATACCCGACACCTGATACCTATGATCAAAATGCTTCATCTCGCAGACTTACACATCGGCATCGAGAACTACGGGCGCATTGATCCGCAGAGTGGCATGCACACCCGCCTGCTCGATTTCCTGCACCGCCTTGATGAGGCGATTGACCTTGCGCTTAGCGAGGGCGTGCAGCTTGTCTTGATTGCGGGCGATGTGTACAAGAATCGCCAGCCCAACCCCACCCATCAGCGCGAATTTGCGCGGCGCATCGGGCGGTTGCAGGCGGCTCACATCCCCGTTGTGATGATCACCGGCAACCACGATATGTCGCCGGCAATGGGGCGGGCCCACGCGGTAGAGATTTTCGATACGCTACAGGTGGCCGGCGTGACCATTATTGATCGGCTGCGGAGCATCACCATTGAAACTGCCGCTGGAGCAGTGCAGATCATTGCGGTGCCGTGGGTCACACATCATGCCCTGCTGACCCGCGAGGAGATGCGTCAGCTGAGCTTTGGGCAGTTGGATGATGAGGTACGCCGCCGGATTACCCAGTTCATCGAGCATAGTGTAGCCGACCTACAGCCCGACCTGCCCGCCGTGCTGATCGCCCATGCGAGCGTAGATGGGGCGACACTCGGTGCAGAGCGCAACCTGACACTGGGCAAAGACCTTGTGCTCAGCCGGAGTAGCCTTGCCCACGCCGCCCTTGATTACGTTGCGCTAGGGCACATCCACCGCCACCAGAGCTTGGGCGAACACCCGCCTATTGTCTATGCGGGCAGCATCGAGCGCATAGATTTCGGCGAGCGCGACGAGGAGAAAGGCTGCGTGCTTGTCGAGCTAGCCAAAGGCAACACGCGCTGGGCATTCCGAAAACTGGCGGCCCGGGCGTTCATTCAGCTTGACGTGGATGTGCGGAACAGCAGTGATCCCACCGCCCGCATCGTTGCCGCAATCGCCAAGCAGCCGCTCACCGGTGCGGTGGTGCGGCTGACGGTGGCGGCAACTGCCGAGCAAGCCGCGCACCTCCGCCCAGAAGCTCTGCGCGAACAGCTAGAGCAGAGCCATCCGGCGGTGATTGCGGGGGTGAATGTGGAAGTGGAGCGCGGCGAGCGGGTGCGCCTTGCGGGGGCGGATGGCACGCTGCTGCATGGCTTGACCCCGCTACGCGCATTGGAGCTATATCTAGGGAGCACCAACACTGATCCGCAACGCACGGCGGCGTTGCTAGATGCTGCCCGTGAGCTACTCAGCGAGGGCTGAACAGACTTGCAACTGCAACGGATTTTTCCTAAGCTGATCATCTGAACCTCCTCTGGCCTGTAAACCATTGTTGACAGCCCCGCGTGGGCATGCTATGATGCGTGTATCGCCCGCATGACAGGTGCATACTACATCTGGTAAATAAAGAATGGATACCAACTAAATATAGCATTTCATTCTTCGGATAGGGATACAATACGATCAGGTGTTTCGATTGCCTGTATGGATCGGGTGTTGCGTTATGTCATTTATATTTAACACTGTTTAGGTTCCCGCTGGGAGCCTTCATCGTTTGTATTACGCCAACGCAGTGAACCACAAGGAGCGTCGTGTGAGTGTAGAACCTGTTTCCGCCTTGATTAGCCACAATGGAGTGCGTACCAGTAATGACTATCATGCTGAACTCGATCTGGCTGGAATCAAGATTCCCGAACTGATTGTCAAACGTGATGGGCGCGTCGTGCCGTTTGACATCAGCCGCATTGAAAATGCCTTAACGCGCTGCTTTGGTGGGTTAGGGCGCACCCCGCGTACCCCGATTGAGGAACTCGCGCACCGCGTCGTGAATATTATTGCGGCGCAAACCAACGGTGAGCATCCGACAGTCGAGGGGGTGCAGGATGTGGTCGAGATGGTCTTGCAAGCAGCGGGCGAATTTGAAGCCGCGAAAAGCTACATCCTCTACCGCGCCGAACACGCTCGCAAGCGCGAGGAACGCCCCGTGCCGGAAGAGGTGCGCCGGGCCTTTGAGGAGTCGGATCAGTATTTCCCCACCCCGCTCCAGAAGTTTCAGTTCTTTGACAAGTATTCGCGCTTCAACTACGAGCTTGGGCGGCGCGAAACGTGGCTCGAAACGGTTAACCGAGCAGTAGATTTCCTGTACGAACTGGCTGGTTCGCGCCTGCCCGCTACTACCTATGAACGCCTGCGCCAGAGCATTCTGAATCTCCACGCGATGCCCTCGATGCGCTTGCTCGCCATGGCCGGGCCGGCGGCGCGGCGCAACAACATCACAATCTATAATTGTCTCAGTGGTGATGAACAGTTGCTCACCCGTGATCGGGGCGTGATTGCCCTGCGCGATGCCGTAGGATCGGTGGTCGTGCTGAATCAAGAGCGCGAGTGGACGGATGCCGAGGTGCGTTGCTTTGGCACGCAGGAGACGGTTGAGATCGAACTTGGTCGCTTTAAGACGCGCAAACGCTTGCGCGTGACGATGAACCACAATTGGGTGCTGGCAGATGGCACGCGCGTAACCACGCAGGAATTGCACCCCGGCGACGAGATTCCTTATATACTGGCTCCACGCACGGTTGATACCGACTCGATTGATTATCGGCTCGGGCTGATGCACGGTATCATCTATGGCGATGGTCCCCAGATTTTCACGCAGGAGCGGAGTCTCGGTTATGTCATTCGGTTGTGTGGTGACAGCCGTGAGTTGCTCTCATACTTTGCTGGCTACCAAGTGAGCTATCCGCCAACCTACGCAGGCGATCCCGTAGTCTATATGTTCGATGCCTTTGCTAAGACGCACGCGCTCAAAGAGTTGCCGGCCGAGACAGAAACACCGGATTATCTGGTTGGCTTCATTCGTGGGTGGTTTGCCGCTGGTGGTTATGTCTCGAAGACTGGGCAGATGTTCTTGGCGACAGACGATCAGGGCGAGGCGTGGTTGCGCCGTGTTGGTCCAACGGTGGGCTTTGACTTCGGCGACCATGTCATGCTCCCAGAAACCACTAACGTTGGGGGGCGGCAGAAGCAACCCCGTAATCTGGAGATTCGCCGTCAGTCTATCAGTGCCGATGATTTGCTGCTCATCAAACACCTGCGGAACTACCGGCAGGCGGCAACGGATCGCAACTGGAAGTTTTTGGGGATCATTGCTGGAACGGAACGAACGGAAGAAGTCTACTGTGCTACGGTTCCTGAAACCCACACCTTTACCCTTGCTGATGGCGTATTAACGGGCAATTGTAGCTATCAGCCTGTCGAGAGTATTGACTCATTTGTGGAAGCCCTGATTATCTCAATGAGTGGCTGTGGGGTGGGCTTCTCAGTTGAGAGCAAGTATGTTGAGAACTTCCCGCGCATCAAACGCCAGACCGGAACGATTGCACCAACATTTGTTGTGCCCGACTCGGCGGAGGGCTGGGCCGATGCACTGCGGATTGGGCTAGCGACGTGGTTTGAAGGCGGCGACATTCGCTTTGACCTGACGCAGGTACGCCCAGCCGGTGCACCACTACGGATCAAGGGCGGGCGGGCATCCGGCCCCGAACCGCTCCGGCACATGCTCGAATTTGTGCGGGCGCGGGTGCTGGCCCGGCAAGGCAGCTTCCTACGCCCCATTGACGCACACGACATGATGTGTGCTATCGGCAATGCCGCAGTGAGCGGGGGTATGCGCCGCACCGCCATGATTTCGCTGTTTGATTATGCCGATGACGGGGTGCGTCTGAGCAAGAATGGTGACTTTGAGCGCGATAATAGCCAACGCTGGAATGCCAACAACTCGGCCGTGTGGGAAGATGACAACCTCGACCAGCTGGAGTTTATGCGCCGCTTCATTGAAATGCTCGAATCGGGGCGTGGCGAGCCGGGTATCTTCAACCGTGCCGCTGCGAACCGGATGAAGCCAGCCCGGCGTAAGCGTGATGTCTTTGGCACAAACCCGTGTGTTACCGGTGATACGTGGGTGCTGACTGACCACGGCCCGCGCCAAGTGGCTGATCTGGTGGGTGTGGGCCACACCACGCTGGTGCATGGGCAGCCGTATGCCACGACTGCGGATGGATTTTGGGAGACAGGGGTGCAGCCGGTTTTGCGCCTGACTACCCGCGAAGGTGTGAGCCTGCGCCTAACCGCGAACCATAAGGTTTTGGCGGTGCCGTACATCTCGCGCAAAACAGAGCGCGAAGAGTGGATTGAAGCCGGCGCATTGCAGCCCGGTGACAAAATCAAGCTGCACAACCACCGCGAGGCTGAATGGGCCGGCGCGGGCACCTTCGATGAAGGCTGGCTCTTGGGGATGCTCGTTGGCGATGGCACGTTTGATGCAACGACGGCCAAACTGACCTTTTGGGGCGAACACCGCGCCCACCTCGCCGAACATGCCGTTGAGCTGATCCAGCGTACCGTGCCAGCTCGCGCCGATCTGTGCGGCTACGACCAAGCCGAGCACGACCGCACCATCGTGCAATCGGCAGGCCTGCGCGATCTCGCGGCTGACTACGGCATCTATCGTGGGATGAAAACGATCACGCCGTTCGTCGAGCAATCCTCGCGGGCATTCCACTGCGGCTTTCTGCGGGGGCTATTCGATGCTGATGGAACGGTGGTTGGCACGCAAGAGAAGGGCGTGAGTGTGCGCCTTGCCCAATCTGACCTGACCTTGCTGCAAGCAGCCCAGCGCATGCTGCTACGGCTTGGAATTGTCGCAACGATTTATGCCCAGCGGCGGGCCGCAGGTACACGCCAACTCCCTGATGGGCGGGGCGGGTATGCTGAGTATCTCTGCCGGGCCGATCACGAACTGGTGATTGCCAATGACAATCTAGGCGTGTTTGCAACGCTGGTTGGCTTTACCCATCCCGAAAAGCAAGCCCGCCTGCATGCCAAGCTCGCTAGCTACCAGCGCGTCCCCAATCGAGAACGCTTTGTTATGACGGTTGCTGCGATTGAGGCCGATGGTGTCGAAATGGTCTATGACTGTGCAGTACCGAATGTCAATGCCTTTGATGCCAATGGGCTGTATGTTCACAACTGTGGCGAAATCATTTTGCGTCCGTGGCAATTCTGCAACTTGACGGCCGCCGTCGCCCGCGAGCAGGATACGTTTGAAACCCTCCGTGAGAAGGTCGAAGTGGCCACCATTCTGGGCACGATTCAATCTATGGCAACCCACTTTCCTGGCTTGCGCCCGCAGTGGCGCGAGAACTGCGAAGAAGAACGCCTACTTGGGGTGGATATAACCGGGCAGATGGATAGCCCCATCGCCCAAGATGCAGCGGTGAAAGCCCGCCTGCGTGAGATCGTGTTGCAGGTCAACCGTGAAACCGCCCAGCAGCTCGGCATCAACCAATCCGCTGCAACCACCTGCGTGAAGCCAAGTGGCAACTCCTCGCAGATGCTCGATTGTGCATCGGGCTTGCACGCCCGCTGGGCCCCCTACTACATCCGCAATGTGCGCGTGAGTGCAACTTCGCCGCTGTTCAAGGTGCTGCGCGATGCGGGCGTGCCAATGGATCCCGAAAATGGCCAGACTCCTGAAAACGCCACAACGTGGGTAATCCACTTCCCCGTCAAAAGCCCTAATGGAGCCATCACGCGCAATGACCGCTCGGCGGTGGAGCAGTGCGAGTTCTGGCTACAAAACAAGCTGTACTGGACTGAACACAATCCGAGCGTGACGATTACCTATCGCCCGCACGAGATGATTGACCTGATGAAGTGGGTCTGGGAGCATCGGGATGTGATCGGTGGGATGGCCTTCTTGCCGGCCTTCGATGCCAACTACGCGCAGATGCCCTATGTGGAGATCAGCCAAGCCGAGTACGAGCGGCTAGCGGCTGCCTTCCCACCGATAGACTTCTCGAAAATCTATCGCTATGAGGACAAAGACCTCACCAACGCCGCCCAAGAACTGTCGTGTATGTCGGGCATCTGCGAGATAGATTTGCCCTAGCACGAGCGAGCGGCGACAAGCAGGCCACTCACGAAGCACCCGAAGGCAGCCACAGAGTAGCAACGAGGGGCAAGGAAACGGCAGCGGTATACCCGCCCAATCTTTGCCCCTTAACCCCCAATACCAAGCACGCACCTCCTGACTCTTTCGCTACCTGTTCTGCGTGACCTTCGTGCTCTTCGTGGTTGCCGCTCGCTGTACTCCAGCCCCACACTAGAGGAGGATGCTCACGATGACCCAGATCAGCAGCCCTAGCACCAGCAGTACACCAACCACCACCAGTGCGATTCGCTCTGGGTTGAGCAAGCTCCAACTGCCCAAGACGGCGTGCTCCATCCCGATCAAGTAAAGCGTATCATCCTTGTCGTGCAGCTTGTAGTTGACCTCTGTCACAGGGGTGGCCTTGATCGTCAGCTCGGCGGCGATCAAGCGCGTCTGCTCATCCTTGATCTCACTCACCGCTTGGCGCAGCATCGCATCGAGGGGCGGTACACTATGCCAATGCCCGCCATACACATTGATCGGCGTGCTGCACACATCAATCAGATGTTCGCGGAGCACGAGGGGCTGGAGCAGATCATCTTCGGCATCATCGTCATGATTGAGGAACTCCATCGCTCGCCGCGACCAGATAAAGGTGGCTTCTTCAACGAGGTTGCCATTGCCCGCGCAGCGTTCGCAACGCACACGTCCATAGGTGCGGCAGGTGGGGCATTGCTCCGAAATCACCTCTGTATCTACCGTGCCATCTGGGTGGCGCACCTTGCGTTCACGCGGGAGCATGCCTGCGCCCTCGCAGCGCGGGCAGATCAACTCGGCATTGCCGCCACATTCTGGGCAGGTAATAATCATAGTCGAATTGGGCAGAACCAGTTGCGTTGGGCTAACATCGGCATACGGGGGAGTGTCGGGCACATCCACATCCCACACCTGCGGTAGCTCACCGGTGCTGCGCCGATCCTGTGGCTGCATCGGGCGTTGGCTCACTACCGGATGGGTGCGTGTTTCATACAGGGCCCGCAATTCGTAGAAGTAGACGTTGAAGCTCAGCACTTGATCAAATTCGAGCAGCTGCCCTACGCCGGTGCGCCGGAAAAAGCCCTGCCGACTCCAGCGATTGAGCCTGCGCCGGATTGCATCGGTGCGGTGCAAGCTGTCGGCGCGTTCGCGGCTACGCTGGAGATACGTCTGAAATTGGGTCACAATCTGTTCCACCTGCTCCAGTTCCTCTGGCGGGGCATGCGCGGCGGCGGCACGCAGCTCACTGGTCAGCACTGGCTCAAGCGGGTTCTCAATCCATTCGGCAGTCACTTCCCAACGCGATTCTTCCATATCAGGCGTGGCGCGGTCGAGCTGCTGGCGCATGGCTCGGCGGAGCAGCGTGGCACATTCACCAGCCGACGCGGGGCGGGCGGCTGGGTTGGGCGCAAGCATGCGCTGCAACAGCGCATCTACGTTGGCCATTTCGGGGGCGTGCGTTTTGTCTACCAATGATGGCAGGGGTGAGTTGTCGCCTTCGGGCAAATCGCCCCAGAGCATGTGATACAGCACCGCGCCCAAGCTGTATATATCCAGCGCAGGTGCGGCATCGGTCTGATCGAGGCGTTGTTCAGGAGCCGAGTAGGGCGAGAGGTAGTCGCCTTCTTCAAGGCTGCCCAGATCGGCAGGCGTTTCGGCACTTGCGGCTAGCCCTAGATTGGTCAGGTAAGCCAGATCATCGCCCGCGATCAAGATGTTGCTGGGCTGCACGTCGCGGTGGATCACGCCATTCGTGTGTAGGTAATCAAGCGCGGCGGCAATTTGGGTGAAGATACGCACGGCACGCACTGGCTCTAGTGCACCGGCCTGCAACAGCACGCTCAGGCGTTGGGCCTCTATCGCTGGCAGCACCATATAGTCGCCATACTTCTCATCGTGTCCTGCATCAATCACCGGCAGCAGGTGCGGGTGGCTCAGCCGGGCTGCGAGGCGGGCAGCAAGCTGAAACCGGGCCGAAGCCACCCAGCCACTGCGCCGCAAGATGGCCACCTGCACGGGACGTTCAAGCGTGGTGTGGGTGGCGGCATAGATCAGCGCAAGCTCATCCTGATCGATGCGCTGCTGCACATGGTAGTTCCGCAGCTCGACATTCTCAAGCCGGGCTGCTGGGTTGCTTTGGCGTTGCCGCGTCGGTTTTGGTTTCGACTGTTGCATGCATTTCCTCAGCCTCGCCTATAGAACATTTGAACATAGTATACCATAGGCAAGGGCAACGTGCGTGATCACTCCTGCACGTTATTGTACCAGCATCTAGTGCGGCCCACGTTGCCCCAATCTAGCCCCGCCCGCGAGCAACACCAACGCGGGGCCGTGGCCCCGCGCTGTGGTTTCCGTACCGTTGGGTCGTTGTTGGATGCGGAATATGACCTACCGCTGCGTCGTGCGGGTCAGATCAGCCCGCGTGATGAGCGGCAGATACACCAGATTGTTACGATCCGTTAGGGCAAATTCGCGCCCGCTACACGCGGAGGTGCTGATGCGCCCATCCACCCGTGCATAGGGCGACGGGGGCGTGCATGTTGCGGCGGCATCTGTCCATGCCGTCCCGACCCGCGCCGCAATCTGGACGCTCGCCGGTGGCACCGCTGCAAGCGTGGCGGCGGGGGCGGGGAAGGCGAAGGTGATCGAGATCGGCCCACTTAGCGCAAAGGTGGGTAGCTCTTGCCCAGTGCCGACATTGAAGAAGGTAAGCTGGAAGACCTGCCCGATGTTGCGACGGCCGGTAGGCAACGCAAGCGAGGGCTGCTGGCGCACGGTGGAGCGTAGCTCCACCGTAAAGGGTACGCTGTTTTGCGGGAACAGGAGTACGCCAATCTGCCGCCCATTCGTGCCCGTGATCGGCACGCTCGTGTCCGTCGCGGGGCTAATCACGAAGCCTTGCGACACTTGCCCAGCACTGATGTTAATTGTAGTCGTGTCATTCACGGCATTGCCCAGCCGATCCGTCACCGTAACGGCAACCGTCTGTTGGCCGTCCGCACTCCACGTCAGGTCTACGCTGGCACTGGCATTGTTCACGTTGTTGCTGGGTGGGATGGGCGGTTGGTTGGTTGCCGACCATGTATAGGTGAAGGGTGGGGTGGCATTCGTGGGCTGCACCGCCGCTGTGAAGGTGGCGCGGCTGCCCACCTCACCCGTCGCGGGGCCAGTGAGGTTCACGCCGGTCAGTCCCGTCAGTTGCACGGCCAGCACCGCGTTGATATTCGCGGTGGTGGTATTATCCACCACCACTACCGGATCAGCCTGTTGCAGCGTGAGCTTGTTGTTGAAGAATTGGCTCCGATAGTTGCTGCCGCTCGGCGGCTCAAAGCCAACCCGATACGTGCCACTCACCAAGCCGGTGACGCTGTATGCGCCAGTTGCACTGGTGCTGGCTACACCCACCGTCGTGCCATCGCTATCGAATACGCGCACGCCGATGTTGGCTACGCCCTGTGTGGTATCTGCGCCGGTAACGGTGCCACTGATTGCCCCCGTGCCGATGGTGCTACGCGGCAGGCGGGCGTTGATGTTGGGGGTAACGGTATTGACAGTGACGCTGACCGGATCGGCACTGGCAACATCGGGCTTGCCATTGAAGAATGTACCGGCGTAGATCGCCGCTGCGCTGCCAGTTGGCGAGAAGGCGACGGTGTAGCTGCCGACGGGTAGGGCTGGGGTGCGGTAGTTACCGGCTTCATTCGTGGTGGTAGAGCGCACGAGTTGGTTGCCATTCGCGGGATCGAGGACGTTCACGCGCACCCCGCGCAAGGGTTGGTTAGTGTCGTCGGCAATGACCGTACCGCTGATCTGCCCGCCGCGTTGCAGGGTGGCACTGATCCCACTGAGGGGGGTGGTGCCAATCGTGACCGGATCAGCATTCGCCTGTAGCAGCTTGTTATCGAAGAACTGCCCAACATAGAAGGCGGCACTGCCATTGGTAAAGGGCGCAAACTCCACCGTGTAGGTGCCGGGACGCACCCCGCCGGTGGCATAGTTGCCATTCTGGTCGGTGAAGCCACGCGCAAGGGTCTGCCCTTCGGCATTCAGCACCAACACCTCCACATCTTCCAAGCCTGTGCTAGTGTCTGCGGCGAGCACCTGCCCAAGAATATTGGCGGCGGGTTGCAGGGCGGCGTTGAGGCCATTCAGGGTGTTGCCATTGGCAATCGTGAGAATGTCGGCACTCGCTAAATCCGGCTTGTCGTTGTAGAACTCTAGGAGGTACGCGGCCAAACACTCGCTTGCCTCAGGATCGAAGCGGAGCTTGTACTGCCCATCCGCTAGCCCTAAGATATTGTACCGCCCAACTTGATTGGTGGACTCGGTACGGATGTATCCACCCGTTACTGCATCGTACAGGTCTACGTCTATTGACTCAAGGAGCACGCCAGTCACAGCATCTTGTACCTCGCCCCGCAGCGAGCCGCCGCGCTGGAGGGTTGCCGTGATCCCGTTGGTGATGTTCGGGGCAGTGACGGTGATCGGGGTGGCACTGGCTTGGTTGGGTTGCCGGTTGTAGAACTCGGCAAGGTAGTTTTCGGTCTCAGCAAAGCCAATACGGGTATTGAAGCGCACCGTATATGTACCGGATACGAGGGCGGTGCTGATGAACGAGCCATCGCTGCTGGTCAAGGTGAAATCGTCCAACTGATTGCCATCGCTATCGAAAATCTCGACGCGCACGCCTTCTAGTCCTTCACCGGTGTCAGCGGTAGTGACGGTGCCGCTGATCTGCCCGCCGCGCTGCAATGCCGTATTGATGGTAGTGGTGGCCGGCACCGTTACATTGAAGGGTGCGGTGGTTGTGTCAAAATAGGCCCTCGCGTCACCTGCACCAAAGACGTATGTCGTGTCGTAGCGGAGGCGGTAGGTTCCGGCGGCAAGGCCACTGAAGCGGTAGCGACCATCGCTGGGAAAGGAGTCGCTGGCAACTTCGGCACCAGTGCTATCTAGCACTTGCACTTCGAGGTCTTCGAGCGGTAGGCCCGTATCGGCGGCAGTCACTTGCCCATTGACGACCCCGCCCCGTTCTAGGGCGGCATTGATGTTGGGCACACTGCCGCCGCTCGCTACGGTGATTGGGGTGGCAGCAGTGCGGGTGCGGGCATTGTTGTAGTATTCGGCTTGGTACTCTGCGGAATCACTGCCGCCAGAGCGGCTCGGCTCGAAGAAGACGATGTAGGTTCCTGAGGCGACCCCAGTGATCGTGAATACGCCCGTATTATTGATCGGTGTAGCGTCGCGTCTAATTCCGCTGGTGGTTGGCTCAAGGCGCACGGTGACATTGCGTAGCCCATCGCCGGTATCGGCGGCGGTGATGCGCCCGCTCACGGTGCCGCCCCGTTCGAGCGCGGCATTGATGTTGGCGGTGGTGTTGGGAGCTGTGACGGCAACAAGATCACCAGCACTGAAGCGCGGGCGGTTGTTGTACGTCTCGCCCACATAGCTACTGACAGAGGATGGATCAAAGCTCACCCGATACTGTCCCGTCGGTAGCCCTTGCAAGGTGAAGATGCCGCTGCTGTTCGTGGTGGTGAAGGCTGAGCCACGCCCGCAGCGTTCTGAGGCAAAAACACTAACGTTGGCAAGTGGCAAGCCGGTATCCGCCGCAGTCACCTGTCCGGTAATCACGCCGCCGCGTTCCAGTTGGGCATTGATGTTGGGGATGGTGGTGCGGACTTGTACGGTGATCAGATTGGATGCACCAATGATTGCCGCGTTGTTATAGAACTCGCTGAGGAGGGGCGAGCCAGCAGGTGGTTTAAATTCGACGCGGTAGCTGCCGCCAGCAATGCCGACGATTTCGTATGCGCCGGTATTGGATGTTGCCACCGACTTGAGCGAATCACCGTTGTCATCAAGGAGTCTGACTGCAACATCTTCAAGATTGGCATTGCTGGGGTCGGTGACACGCCCCGTGATCGTGCCACCACGCTCTAGTTGGGCATTCGCGGTGACGGTGAGCGGCGGCGTGAGGACGAGCAGGTCCGCACTGCTGCGGCTCGGCTTGCGGTTGAAGAACTCGCCGAGATACGGCGAATCAGGGTCAGGGCGGAACTCGACGCGGTAGTTGCCCGCGATCAAGCCGGTGAAGGAGTATGCGCCAGTGGCAATGGTGGTGCGGCTGGCAACGTTGTTGCCAGCTGCATTGTACAGGATTACCGTGATGTCTTCAAGGGGCGCGTTGGTATCGCGTGTTCGCACCGTGCCAACGACGCTGGCACCGCGTTGCAGGGCGGCATTGATGGTGGTGGTCGTATTGACGGTGAGCGAAAGCGGGGTGGCGGTAGCGAGGGTGGCTTTGTTGTCGTGGAACTCGCCAAGATAGGGTGAGTTGAAGGGTGGGTCAAATCCGAGTCGGTAGTTACCGGTAGGCAAGCCACCGAGTAGGTACGTCCCATCGGGGTCGGTGTTGGTGCTCCGGACCACGCTATCATCGGCATCGTAGGCAACCACCCGGATGTCCTCAAGCAGCACGCCTGAGCCAGCATCTGTGACAGTGCCAGTGATCACTGCACCGCGATCAAGGGCGGCATTGATGGTGGTGATGTTGCCGAGCGTGAGGGCAACCGGATTGGCAGTAGCGA
>CALCJV010000122.1 GCA_937967405.1 uncultured Chloroflexales bacterium
GCTGGAGCTGCTCAATCACGCCCAATTCGACGTGATTCTCATGGATATTCAGATGCCCGTGATGGAAGGGATTGAGACTACGCTCCGCATCCGGCGCAATGCCGATCTGCCGCGCCAGCCGCGCATCATTGCCCTGACGGCGCATGCCTTTCAGGGCGAACGCGAACGGTACATCGCGCTGGGGATGGATGATTACATCCCCAAGCCGATTGAGATCGAAACCTTGATGGAGACCTTGCGGCGCTGTGCGCCAGATAGCCAGATGCTGGAACGCCCACGCCGCGCCCGTGTGCAGAGCGGTGACGGCGAGGCAGATGTCCCGCTCGATCAGCCGCCGATCATTGATTGGCGTGTGCTGGAGGAGTATGCCACGCTGGTCGGTGATACCGATGGGACGATTACCCGTGAGTTGATTGATCTGTATCTGAGCAGCACACCGAGCCTATTTGAGCGGCTGCAAGCGGCAGTGCAAAACAATAACTCCTCGGAGGCCGTGCGAGCGGTGCATGATCTCGGCTCAACAAGTGCCAGTATTGGTGGCTTGCGGCTTTCTAAGCACGCCCGCGCACTCGAACGGCAGCTGCGCTACGAACGTCCTAGCGACGTGCACGAGCGCATTGATGAATTGCAGGCGATGTTTCAGGCCGTGCAAGCCGAGCTTGCTGATTGGCAGACCCACATGTTTGCACCCACCAGCGGTGACGGATGATCGGTGAGGAAGGTCAGGGGGCGGGTCTCATGGCAAGGCTCGCGCAGCCTACGCCACAGCGTGGGCAAGGGCGAATATCCTCTAGCCCCTTGCCCGTTACGCGCTCCAATACCGCGCCCCTTTTGCGCCTACAGCCGGATGGTCTCGCCTGTCGTGGCCCGCTCGTCGGGCGGCACGGTGGGTGGCGTGGTCGGCGTGGCCGACGGCGGGGGCACTGGCGGCTGAGCTGGCGGCTGGGCCGCAATGGTCGGCACGGACTGAACCGATGTGACCGGCGTGGTGGATGTGACACGCGCTAACTGGATGCCGGGCACCTGCACGCCGAGCTTGGCCAGCAAGCGCACCAACCATGCATCTAGCTCGGTTTCACGCCCACGTGCCAGCAGGCTGAGACCCGCCAAGATGATGATGCCCGGCATAACAAATTGGACTAGGAACAGCACCGCTAAGCCGATCAGCCATAGCCCGCTCTGCACTGCGGCCCCGATGCGCCCCGTCCGGCGACGCTCGGTGTAGAGGTATACTCCCGCCGCACTCAAGCCGAGTACCGGCAGCAAGCCCCACAGCCCGAAGGCCATCACGATCCCTAACACAATCAAGCCTGTCCCAAGTATGACGGTTGTCTTGCGATCCTTTTGTGTCATAACCCTTCCTCTCTATCGTCTCTCGTGTAACTATTATCGTTATGCTTGAGGCTATGACGTAGGCAGCGCACGCAATGTTGCAGGACAGGCAGAAGGCTAACGGGAGCGCGATGTTTCGGCGGGCTTGCAGGCTTTGTTATAATACCTACAGCAGCACGAGTGCCAAAAACAACAGCGATGTTATCAGCAAAGAAAGAAAGGAACACTATCCCGTGGCTTCCGAAAACAGCTTTGATATTGTGTCCGATTTTGATCGGCAGGAGTTGGTCAATGCGCTCGATCAGGCCCGCCGCGAGGTTGGCACACGCTACGATCTCAAAGATACGGGCACAGTGATAGACTTGTCCCAAACTGAACTAAGCATTACCACCGACAGCGAGATGTCATTGCGAAGTGTGCGCGACATTATCGAGACGAAGATGCTGCGCCGGAACCTCTCGCTCAAAATCCTCGATTTCGGCACAGTGGAGCATGTCAGTGGCGGGCGCATTAAGCAGACGGCAACGCTCCGCAAGGGGATTGACACGGAGCTGGCGAAGAAGCTCCAGAAGCTGATCCGCGATCATTTCCCCAAAGTGCAAGGGCGTATTCAGGGCGATACGCTCCGGATCGTGAGTAAGAGCCGCGATGAGCTACAGGCGGTGATCCAGTTTATGCGCGAGCAGGAAAGCGACTTGCCCGTGCCCCTGCAATACACCAACTATCGCTAGCTGGGCCGCAACAGGGGAGCGGCAGCACTCGCACGGAGCCGTGCCCCCGCTGCGGCCCGCTCGGCTACCGCGTCGGTTCAGCAGGTAGCTCTGGCGCAAGATCGGGCAGCGCGGCGTGCTCATCATTGATGTTGCGGAGCGTATCCAGATTGGTGATGCGCTCGGTAAACAGGATGCCGTTTAGGTGGTCAATCTCATGCTGGATAGCCCAGCCCAGCAGGTCGTTTGCCCGCCGGATACGGTGGCGTTTGCCGTTAAGGTCTTGAAACTCGACGGTAGCCCACGTTGCACGGGGCACTTCGCCGTACCAGCCGGGCAGGCTCAAGCAGCCTTCCGTGCGCGGCACATACTCCTCACTGAGTTTAACAATGCGCGGGTTGAGCAGCACGTAGGGACGGGCTGGCTCGATGATCGCATCCGTCTCAGCCCCGTTCGCATCAGTCGCGTAGAGCGGCGGAATCTCGATAATCGTGAGCTGGATCGGTAGCCCGATCTGGGGCGCAGCCAACCCCACCCCCTGCGCGGCGTGCATTGTCTCAAACATATCTGCAATCACAGCTTTTAGCTTCGGATCAGGGAGCTTGATTGGGCGGCAGTGCGCTTTCAGAATCTTGCGGTCTGCGCCATCATCTATGCGGAGAATGCGTCGTATCGCCATAGTTTGGTTGCGTTTCCTTCACAGTGCGGTGTCTTGTCTGAATTATAACATATTGGTATAATAGCGAAGTGAGCGATCAAGCACACAGGAGGATTTGCATGATTTCAGCTCCCCTACGAGCCATGACGCTCGTGCTCCTACTATTGGTAGGCATCCCGTTGCTGTCTACTTGTAGTGGCTCCGACCAAGTCTTGTACGTTCAAGCGTTAGTGAATGATGCCCCAACCTATGCGGGTCAAGCGATTACCGTAGATGGCGCATATGTTTGGCGACCCGGTGACCCGCCGCTCTCTGTGTTGGCACTGGGTGTAAGTACCCTCGATAGTGGCCTTGATGCCCAACCGCTCGGTGAAACGATTTGGCTTGAAGGCTTTCCGGCCGAAGTGACCAATGACCTGCATCGGCCCGGCGATGCGGTGTATGGCTTTGTGCGCGTCACGGGAACCTTCGAGACGGGTGGTGGCTTTGGCCCTATGGGGGCTTATCAGCACCAACTCACGGTAACGGCCGCTCAATCCATTGAGCAGGTACGGCTGGTAGAACAACGCATAGACAACCGCCCGCTTGGGGCAGGCAAGGTGGCCTTCCGCGAATTGCAGCGCAACCCGCAAGCCTACAATGGGCAGACAATCACGACCCAAGGCTACTACTTCTGGAATTCGATCATCTATGTGCTGGCTGAAGGGATTGCAACCGAAGAGAACGGCAGCAGCCCGCGCCCGCTCGGTGAGCCGATCTGGATGGAAGGGTTTCCGCCCGATCAATCCGCATTACTCAATATTGGCCCCAACAACAGCTTCGTGTGGGGCTTGGTTGAGGTAACCGGCAAGTTTGAAACTGGCGGTGGCTTTGGCAAAGATGGAGCCTACCAGAGCCTCTTAACGGTTGAGGCTGCTACAGTTGTGGAACAGACCCGCATGCAATAAGCCCGTAGGAACCGGTGTACTATTTTGTGGAGCCAATGACGGAAGCCGACATACCGCAGGTGCAGGCGGTGGAACGGGCCAGTTTTCATACCAACTGGTCTGCCACCACCTATCGCCGCGAACTCCGCAACACGGCCAGCTGTCGCTATGTGGTGGCCCGCGCTAGCTCTACGCCGCCCCGTGCGGAACGCCCGCGCCGCAATGGTCTCCTTACACACCTCTTGGGCAGCCTCGTCAACCCACACTACTTCGATTCTACCGCGCCCCTAATTGGCTATGGTGGGCTGTGGGTAACGCTCGAAGAAGGGCACATTACGGTGATTGCGGTAGACCCGCCCTATCGCGGGCGCGGCATCGGCGAGCTGCTGCTGAATAGCTTGATTGATGCGTCGTTTGCAATGGGGGCAACCGCCTTGACGCTAGAGGTACGGGCCTCAAATACCGTCGCGCAGCAGCTCTACCTAAAGTACGGCTTCTTGCCGGCCGGCAAGCGCAAACGCTACTACACCGACAACGGTGAAGATGCCGTAATTATGTGGACGGAGCCGATGAACACTCCTGCCTATCAGGCACGATTGCAGAGCCTACGTCAGCAGCTCTATACCCGGCTGCGAAACCAAGTGGCCCAACCCTGAGGGTTTGGCCACGCCCATCGCTTCACCCGATTGTCACCTGCCGTGCTCCACATCGGCAAGGCCGCGTGGTACACTAGAGGCGGAAGGGCAACAGCAAGCAGCGTTGCCCACCTAGCGCGTACTCCATACGACTGTTACCGAAAGGAGATATACGACCAATGATCCGGTTGATCCAACCATCCCCGCGCACTCCGCATCAACCTACCCCCACCCCACCCCGATC
>CALCJV010000123.1 GCA_937967405.1 uncultured Chloroflexales bacterium
AGCTCGGTGCGGTCTATTTCGCGGATTTCGAGCGGGATGCCCAGATCAGCTGCGAGCGTGATAATGGTGCGCCGCGTGATCCCTTCGAGGATGCTCGCCGTCACCGGCGTAGTCAGCAATACGCCGTCCCGCACGATAAACAGATTCGAGGCACTGCCCTCACTGACTTTGCCGCGTGAGTCGAGCATAATCGCCTCATCAAAGCCATACGTCTTGGCTTCATCGTTGGCAAGGCTCGAATTGATGTAGCTCCCCGATACCTTGCCGCGTGAGGGGATCGCCGTATCGTTCAGGCGTTGCCACGTCGAAACCATCACCGATAGCCCATTGGGGGCACTGTAGTAGTCCTCAAGGCGCACCATATACAGCGCAAACTGATCGGCAATGCCAGCGAGCGTTGGGGCAAGGTTTAGCCCGCTCTTGTAGGCATACGGGCGAAAGTAGACGTTGCTATCGGCGGCGTTGCGGCGCGTCAACTCCAGCGCAATATCGCCCAGATCATCAATGCCATACGGCAGATTGATGCGGAGCATCCGAGCTGATTGCAACAGGCGGCGGAAGTGATCGTGCATACGGAACAGGTTGATCACGCTGCCATCGGCGGAGAGGTAGCCGCGCATGCCCCCGAACACCCCCGTGCCGTATTGCAGCGCGTGCGTGGCCACACTCACTCGTGCATCCGCGAAGGGCACATAGTCGCCTTCAAAAAAGGCGTAGGGCAAAAACTGCACACTCATTGTGTTCTAAGCTCCTTTCAAGCTCACACGAAAATTATGCTGGGTGGGAAATGCACCCCGTTTATTCCAATTCGATCAGCAGCCCCTCGTTGGGGCGCAGCACTAGCCGTGCTAGGTAAACCGTGCCGCTCGTGTCCATCGCTGTCGAACAATGCACTACGCCACTTGTTGCCAGTGCCGACAGGTCGAGCTGTTGCGGCGTATCAGTAAAGTTTAGCACCACCAGCACGCGCTGATCGTCGTTTGCCCGCAAGTAGGCAAACACGGCTGCGCTGTTGCCATCGTCGCTGTTCAGGCTAATGGCTCGGTAGCTGCCGGTTCGCAATGCCGACAAGCTGCGCCGCAGTTGCAGCAGGCGGCGCGTCAGGCTCAGCATGGAGGTTGGGTCGTTGCGCTGCACCGCCACGTTGCACGTTGGGTAGTCGTCTGCCACTGGTAGCCATGGTGGAGCCGTTGAGAAGCCAGCGTAGGGGCTGTCATCCCACTGCATCGGGGTCCGCACCGGATCGCGCCCGCGCTGGCCCGTGCGAAGAGCCTCAGGATCAACAATCCGGTCAGGCGGAATATCGCCCTCGATCATGCCAATCTCCTCGCCGTAGTAGCAGGTGGGCGTGCCGCGCAAGGTGAGCAGCAACATCTGCGCGATGCGGGCTTGGGCGCGGCCTACTTTGCTGGCAATGCGCGGGCGGTCGTGGTTGCCCAGCACCCAGTTGGGGGTGGCTCCTTCGGGTAGGGCCGCTTCGTAGCTATTCACGATCTCGCGCACAACGGGAGCTGTCCACGTCTGGTTGTTGACGAGGGCAAAGTTGAAGGGCAGATGAACTTCGTTCAGGGTCGGCCCATAGTAGCGCATAAGTTGCTCATAGGGCAGGTAGATTTCGCCAATCATCACGCGCTCGTCGTATTCATCAAATACAGCCCGCATCTCTTGCAGCAGCTCGTGAATGCCCGGCTGATCTTCAGTGTAGATGCGGAGTTGACGGGTGTAGTAGGGATCGCCCGGCTGATACGCTGGGTTGGGCGGGTTGTCACGCCACTGCTCGTCCTTATAGAGCATCCAGATTACATCTACACGGAAGCCATCCACACCGCGATTGAGCCAGAAGCGAATGTTGTCAAACATTGCCGCTTTCACCGCAGGGTTGCGCCAGTTCAGGTCAGGCTGCTTCGGGTCAAAGAGGTGCAGGTAGTATTGCCCAGTGCGGCTATCGAACGTCCACGCCGAGCCACCAAAGAAGCTCTCCCAGTTATTAGGCGGGCCGCCGTGCGGAGCCGGATCGCGCCAGATGTACCAATCGCGCTTGGGGTTGGCACGGCTACTGCGCGATTCGATAAACCACGCATGTTCATCGGAGCTGTGGTTGGGCACAAAGTCGAGGAGCACGCGCAGCTTGCGTTGGTGGGCATCGGCGAGCAGCTGGTCGAAATCGGCCAGCGTGCCGAAGGTTGGCTCAACATCAGTATAGTTGGCGACATCGTAGCCAAAATCGGCCATCGGCGAGGGGTAGATCGGCGATATCCAGATCGCATCTACGCCAAGCCACTCCAGATAGTCGAGGCGGCTGCGGATGCCGGGCAGGTCGCCAATCCCGTCAGCGTTACTGTCTTGGAAACTGCGGGGGTAAATCTGGTAGACAACACCAGTCTGCCACCACAGCGAAGCGTTTGTCATACAGGATTTCCTTATGGGTTGCTTATCATTACGTGCGTTCTTGCGATGCAGGGGCAGCGTGGGCCACTGCAAGCAGTTCCGTGCGAAGCTTGAGCCACTCCAGACACCACGCATAGACTGCCCCAGCACGGCGTTCGGGGTCGTGCAGGTCGGGGTGGGCTTGCACACGCAGCACGGCCGCATGCAGGGTAGGTGGCAGGTCGGGGGGCAAATCGAGGCTAGGCACAGGCGAGGGAGCAGGATCAGTGGTCGCCACACGTTCACGCAGGCGAGCTAGCTCGGTGGTGAGAGTCGTAAGTTGGCTGAGCAACAATTCGCCTGCGTGCAGGTACAGTCGCCGTTGTTGATCCAGCACCGCCGTCCGAATTTCGGGCGGAACCGGTTGCAGCAGGGCGTGCTCGAAGGGCGGCGTAAGTGCATCCGGATCAGGGATGCGGCGGTAGATCGTCGCCAGCTCAGCAGCGGCGGCATCGAGCAAGTGGATCAAGGCGCGGCTCTCATTTAGATTGAGCCGCTTGCGTTCAGCGAGACGCTCACGCAGTTGTTCAGCAGTCAGGTCACTCATGCAATACTCCCCTTACGCTTGTGCTGGGCCTTATCGTTTCAGCCTACTATACTGGTGTGGATGCCGTTGACATTCGCTGGGCCTATCCTATACTACATGATTATACCGTGAATAAGCGATGCCGAGAGCAACTGCTGATTCCTAACTGTGGAGCTGATCCAATGCCTGACCCAAGCGTGCTCCCTAACCCCACACCTGCCAGCGAGCTACTGCCCCTGCGTACCAAAGTTGCCTACGGCATCGGCGATGCCGCCCCAGCGATGGCCGCGATCTCGAAATCGTTTTTTCAGTTGTTCTTCTTGACTAGCGTGGCGGGCTTAAGCCCGATTGCAGCGGGCACGATCCTGTTGCTCGCACGGGCCGTAGATGGCATCACGGATCCCCTGATGGGCTGGCTCAGCGACCGCACACGCTCGCGCTTTGGGCGGCGGCGATTCTGGTTGTTGGTTGGCGCGGTGCCATTCGGAGTGCTGTTTGCGGCGCAGTGGGTCACGCTCCCGATTGATCCGAGCCTGCGCTGGTGGTATTTCCTCACGGTGATTACCCTGTTCAGCTTGGCCTTCACGCTGGTGCATATCCCCTACACGGCCCTCACGCCCGAACTCACTCGCGACTATAATGAGCGAACCAGCCTCAACGCCTACCGCTTCACCTTCAGCATTCTCGGTAGCTTGACGGCGGGCGTGAGCTTCCCGATCATCGTGGGGCAATTTGCCACGCCACAGCAGGGCTATCTGGTGGCGGGATTGGTGGTTGGCGTAGTGATCATGTTCCCGATGTTAGTGACCTTCGCAGGGGTACGCGAACGCCACGATCTCGCCCACGATGCCCCACCGCAGGTGTTGCCAGAGCTGCTGCGCGGGGTGGCCGGCAATCGCCCGTACCTGTATGTTGTTGGCATTTACCTCTGCTCGTGGATGGCGATCCAGATTACGTCAGCGGTGCTACCATTCTACATTACGTTCTGGTTGCAGCGGCCAGACTTATTTTCGGTGATGATCTTGGCCGTGCAAGGCACGGCCCTCATCTTTCTCTTCGTGTGGAGCTGGCTCAGCAAACGGATCGGCAAGAAGGGGGTGTATCTGTTGGGCATGCTGATCTGGATTGGTGTGCAGGGTGCCCTCTTTTTTGTTGCTCCCGATCAGATTGGGCTGGCGATAGGGTTGGCGGTGCTTGCAGGGGTAGGCGTGGCTACCGGCTACCTCATGCCGTGGAGTATGCTGCCAGATGTGATGGAGTATGATGAGCTGCAATCGGGGCAACGCCGCGAGGGGATTTTCTATGGCTTGATGATCTTTGTGCAGAAGTTTGGGATTGCGCTCGGCATTTTCCTCGTGGGGGTCTTCCTCGAAACACAAGGCTTCAATGGCGATCTGCTGCCCGGCCAGCAGCCGGACTCAGCCTTGTTTGCGATTCGGGCTATGGTTGGCCCCGTGCCGTCGCTGTTCCTGATGGGGGGCATCCTGCTGACTATCGGCTATCCGCTGACGCGCCGCAAGCACGCCGAGATCACGGCCCAGCTGGCGGCTCGCCGGGCTGCTCGCGGTGTATCCGTCGCATAGGCATGGGTATTGGCAGGTGAGCGTCGCAGCCTCTCGGCAAACCCTGAACCGTGCTGGTAGCATAGCGGGCCCCCGCTGAGCAGTTAGCCCGGCACGATCTCGATATTCAAGCCAAAGGCTTTGCGGAATAGCCGCCCGCGCTGGTTGGCATTCCAAATCTCGGCTGTGCCATCGCCTTCGAGGTAGGTATGCACAATAATCGTGCCGCCTACAAATTCGAGGCGCAGATCTTTGACGACCTGCAACTTGCCGCGCTCAAGGTATTCAGCAAGGCGTAACAGCGCACTCAGCTGCAACGCCCGCGCATCGTCGCTTGGATCGAGCACGGCGCGAAATTCGCTCGTACTCACCTCACCTTTGCGGTGGCTCCGCACCAAGATCGTGAGCAAGGCCAGCTCGCGGTGGTTGAAGCCGGGCAGCCCCGAATTCATCACAAGGTACGCCGAGTGCTTGTGGTGATCGTAGTAGCCTACCTGTAAGCCAATGTCGTGTAGGATAGCCGCGTGGCCGAGCAGTTCACGCTCCCATGCACCAAAGCCGTGCAAGTGTTGCAGCTGATCAAACAGCGAGAGCGCAATCTCGCGCACCTTCTCAGCGTGGCGCACATCGTAATTGTAGAGGCGGGCGAGATTGAGAACCGAGAATGCACGCACATCGGCAAACAGCGGGCGTTCCTGATGGCAGAGGAAATGCTCGTAGAACAGGCCCTCACGCAGGGCTTGCCCACCTACCACCACCTGCTCGAAGCCACCCCGCCGCATAATATGGCGCAGGATCAGGGCCCCCGGCAACAGCACATCGGCCCGATCACGGTTCATTCCCGGCACGGCGGCGCGTTCTTCGCTCGACAGGCGGCGCAGGGTATTGATCGTGCGCTCAAGCCCTTCCAGCGAGAGCTGATAGCCATGTACCCGTTCAAGCGGATACTTGCCGCGCTTCTGATCAATGCGGGCAAGGTTCCGCACGGTGCCGCCCACACCCACGAGGGTCGGCGTTTCAGTGGCGTGGAGCCAATCGGCATCGGCAAAGGCTTCTTCTAGGCCACGTTCAAGGGCGTTGAAATCAGCTTTGCTGATCGGATCAGAGTGAATATACCGATCTCGGTAGCGCACCACGCCCACCGGCAGCGACACGCCGCGCTGGAATTCACGCCCCTGCACGTGGGTTAGCTCGGTGCTACCCCCACCAATATCAATGATGTAGCCATCGCTGAGGGGCATCGAGTTGACGACTCCAAGATAACCGTAGTAGGCTTCTTCCTCACCACTCAATACACGCAGCACCAACCCTGTGCGTTGGCGCACGTGCTCTAGAAACTCGTGCTGGTTGGCGGCATCACGCACGGCACTGGTGGCCACTGCAATCACTTCGCTGGTGTCGGTGGCATGGCACAGCGAGGCAAACATATGCAGGGCATCAATCGCCCGCTCAACAGCCATAGGCTGGAGCAGCCGATCCTCGCGCATACCCTCAATCAAACGTACCGCCTCACGCATCTCATCTATCAGACGAAAGCAGTAGTGCGGCTCGTACTCCATCACGATCAAGCGCGTTGTATTCGAGCCAAGATCAATTACACCAATACGTTGCATAACTTCACTTTCAGCTAGTGGTAGATCGCGGTGGTGGGATGTGGCTGGTGCCCGGTGATCTTGAGTAAGCATGCTCAATATCCTTTTTATTATATCAGGGCTACGCCCGATTGGGGCCAATCTGGTTCGCTAAATCAACGTAGGTAGAGGGAGAAATCCCCTGTCCAAAGGGGCAAACTTCCATATTAGAGGGCTTGACAGATATGCTATACTCGATACTGGTTAACCGAAACAAGAGCCGAAGGAGGCCGAGCGTGACGACTCAAGATTTGCTAACAATTATCGAAGAGGGGCTTGAAAATGGGCGGATCACGCCCTATTTGGCAGCCTACATTGCTTCAGAAGTGCTTGGAGTGGAAGCCTACGAAACGGGCTACGATGATCGGGTGCGGCTCAATGAGCCAGAACCAGAACGACTGACCCTGACGGCGTAATCTTTCGCTGCCGTTAATTCGGCAACTCTTCGTCACTCGACCAATAGGGGCGTTCAAAGGTGAACGCCCCGCTTCTGCGTCGTAGTGCATTAGCCACGCTGTGGCGGTGTAGCGAGGTCTAAGTGTAACGTGGCCTGCCCATACCGCCAACGTACCCAACCTATCGTTAGGGTGCAGCCGAGCAAGATCGCCAGCAAGCCCAGCAGCCCAGCCTCAGGCCCAAATTCGCCCCCCGTCCAGAGCGCAGGACCGCCCTGATCAATTGCAATCAGGCTGGTGCGGATCGGTAGCCCGCTTACCGGAAAGCCAAACACGTTGCCCTGAAAAAAGTTCCACGTAATATGCAGCCCAATCGGAATCGCCAGTTCACCCGTCAGCACATAGCCCAGCCCTAGAAACAAGCCCGCGAGCAGCAGCATCAGCGTGCTCGTCAGGGTAGTGTTTGGATTGAGGGCGTGCAGCACGCCGAAGATTGCCGACGATAGCACCCACGCGAGCACAATCCCGCGCCGCGCATGCGTACCGCCAAACCACTCGGCCATATTTTTGATCAGGTAGCCACGACTGATCAGCTCTTCGTAGATACCGACGCTGATGAAGGTAAGTAGGGCTAGCCCCCACGCTGGCGCAAAGCTCATCCTCGCCGTGCCTGCGGCGGCAAAGCCGGTGATCGTAACCCAGCCCAAGCTCAGCTGGATCAAGAAGATCAACAGCATCAGCCCCGCGCCGAGGGCCAAGCCAAAGCCGAAATCGAGCCACCACGCCGGATTGAAGCGCAGCCCATACTCCGCGAGCGGGCGGCGGTCAAGGAAGCGTGCCCCAAGCAGCAGCGTAATCACGGTTGCGGCCAACACGCCGAGTGTGTTGAAGGCAACGATGAGCGGCGCATCCGGTAGGGTTCCGGCCACCAGATCACCAAAGGATAGGTTCGGGGTGAGGATAATTGCGAGTGGTACGGTAAGAAACGAGATCAACACGGTGAGGATCATTAGCATACCGGTGAAGCTAATGATCCGCAGATAGGCCCGCAGACGGCGTTCTGGGCCATTCCAGAAGGGATTCGAGCGGCGGGCGGGTTTGGTCGGTGCAGTGGTTGGGGGTGTTTCAAGCGTCATGCATTGGCTCCTCTAGATAGATAGGAATAAGATCAGATAAGGCGGCCGCAACCTGCGGTACAAGCTGGGTATCGTGCGGCTGAAGGCCCAATTCGGCAAGGGCTTGGGCGGCTGTTTGCAGTAACCGATCCTTTCGGAGGATACACAGCGCAGTTACAGACGTGGGGGGGGGCATCGGTGCTGGGGTGGCTGTTGCTGGGGGTAACGCAGTCGGCACAGCTGCACCTAACGACGGCAACGTAGTGGCGGCAGGGAGCGGCAAGGGTGGGCGTAGGCGCACCACTTGAGGCCAGCCATAGCAACGCGCTAGGAGCCGCGCATAACCCGCCGCCGCTTGGGCAAGAGTGTGGTTTTGGGCAACGTAGGCGCGGGCGTGTGCGCCGATGCTGGCAGCTAGCTCTGGGCGGCTGATCAGCAGGTGCAGCGCGGCAAGGATGTGCTCACGCTCGCTGTCGTCGGTGTCAATCTGCACGGCAACGTGCGGCGGCAATTCGGCAAAGGCGCCCGTGCGACTGACCAGCGTCGCCCGCCCCGCCCCAAGCAAACGGAGCAGGCTCGCACTGGTTTCGCCCGCCGTCGGGTAGCGCAGGTTGACGCACACATCGGCGGCAGCCACGTAGGCCTCGAATGCCGCCCGCTCGACGTAGCCGGTGACGTGTACAACATCCTGCAAGCCGAGCCGCTCAATCAAGCCAGTGATGGGGTAGTTGGGCGAAACGCTGCCTACCAGCAGATAGCGCAACTGGGGCACGCTTGCGCGGAGCTGCTGCACCGCCCGCAAGGTTGGCTCTAGGCGTTTGTAGGCATTGATATGGCCAAAGCTAGCAAGGATCAGCGCATCGGTGGGTAGCCCCACGGCCGCCCGCGCTGCGGCTCGCGGATAGTCCGGGGGAAGTGGTATGCCCATCGGCACGACCGCAAGCGGCAGATCGGGGCGCACCGCCGCAACACGCTGCTGGATGTAGCGACTGTGCACAATCATTGCTCGGGCGGCCGTAATTACGGGTGTGTTGCAGGCGAAGTCAAAGGCCGCATCGGTGAAGCGGCCGCGGATCATGAGTTCCGCAATCTGCGTCCCCGCTTCACCGTAAGTTTGTTTCATCATCGCTACATAGCCACGAATGTTATGAAGTGTTGTGGCATAGTAGTGCAGCATAAAGTGGTGCAGCACCAGATCGTGCAGCACGATCACCCCCGGCACCCGTTGCGCGGTGTGCCAGATTTCGCTGTGGGCGGGGCTGTTGCCCAAATGATACAGCACCCCATCAAATGGACGACGACGGTGGTCACGGGCGAGGCGACGCAGTGGGCGCAGCGTGAAGTGTTCGCGCAGCACCGGATTGGTTGGTGGGGTGTCGCTGTTGTAGTACAACACAAGATCGGCGTATTGCCACAGGTGCGTAAGCAGTTCTTCGCTGTAATCTGAAATCCCCGATGGCACCGGATTGAATGGTGAACAGAAAGCGATACGTGGGATCATGATGCTCCGTGATTATTACGTATGTCACACAGTTGCTTGACAGAACAATAGCAACATTGTATATTCAGATTGATGCTTCGTCCAGATCAAGCTAGATCAACACGCCGATCTCTGTTGGCCGAATTCGGTGTAGCGCGGACCCCTGCATCTGTAGCGATAGTTGTGCAACTTCATGCGGGCTAATCCTGCGTCCCTCTGCATCGTATTCGTGCAGGGGCCAGCAGTTTACATCCCCCACCACAACCGGTCGGTTTGGGACAACAACTATCGTATCTAGTTTATCTGCGGTAGGATGAGCACACCTACTCAACCCATCATTCTGCTGCATGATGCTCCGAAATATGCGGTAACAATGCTGTTCGCCCCGCTCACTTGCCGAGCGCACTGCGGTGCGTGCGTTAACCCTGCACAGCTTCCGTACACACTTACCCAAGCCGGTTGCGCTTGCCACGGTCCTTGGCGTGAATCAGGAGAAGTTCTTAACGTAAGAAGGTACAAACGATGCAAAACCTTGCCCAAAGCCTGTATGATCAATCGCTCTACCTGCCTCAGATGGAACACGATGCCTGTGGTATCGGTTTCGTCGCGCAGATCAATGGTCGCCCTAATCACGAGATTTTGACCATGGCACTCACAGCTCTCGGTAATCAGAAACACCGTGGAGCTGTAGCTGCTGATGCCAAAACCGGCGATGGTTCCGGCATTCTGACCCAGCTGCCCCGCACGCTGCTGTTGCGCGAACTGAAACAGAAAGGGCTAGCCGCAGCGGCAGCTGATCTTGCGCTAGGGATGGTGTTTTTGCCACAGGATAGCACCGGCGCAGAAGCCAGCCATGCGATTATTGAGGCGCAGCTGGAACGGATCGGGGCGGCAGTCTTGATGTGGCGCGACGTGCCCATTAACCTCAACGCGCTTGGTGAGCGGGCTGCCGAGACCTGCCCGCTGATCCGGCAGGTGATTTGCACCCGCCCCGCCAGCATGGATGAAGCGACCTTTGAGCGGGCCCTCTACCTTGCCCGCAAAGCCATGGAGCAGCAGTTTGGGGCGGCTGAATTGAGTACCTACATCCCCTCGCTCTCAATCCGCACCGTAGTCTATAAAGGGCTATTGATAGGCGAGAACCTCGGCGAGTTCTACCTCGATCTACAAGACCCAGAGTATACGACAGCCCTCGCAGTATACCACGAACGCTACTCCACCAATACCTTCCCAACGTGGGAGCGAGCGCAGCCATTCCGTTTGCTGTCACACAATGGTGAGATCAACACCTTGCAGGGCAACAAAAACTGGATGACCGCCCGCGAGAAGATTCTGCACTTTCCCACCGATGGCTTGCCCGCGGATTTGTCCGGTGAGGTTGCGCCCGTGATTGACCAGCGCGGTAGCGACTCGGCTGCGCTAGATAATGCGCTGGAGCTGTTGGTGCGGGCTGGGCGTGGCTTGCTCCACGCAGTGGCGATGCTGGTTCCGGAAGCGTGGGAGAATATCCCTGATATAGACCCCAACCTACAGGCCTTCTATCTCTATCATGCAGGCCTCACTGAACCGTGGGATGGCCCGGCGGGCTTATCCTTCTCAGATGGGCGTATTGTCGGCTCGGCCCTTGATCGCAACGGCTTGCGCCCAGCGCGGTTTCTGATCACCTACGACGGCTTGGTGGTGAGTGGCAGCGAAGCAGGCGTAGTGGAGATTGACGATGCGCGGGTGAAGTTGCGCGGGCGACTGGGCCCCGGCCAAATGTTTGCGGTAGATACACAGACGGGACAGGTTTTCACCAACGCCGAGATCAAG